>JAPLGT010000164.1:0-45880 GCA_026390035.1 Chloroflexota bacterium | reverse complement strand
GAAACCACTCACTTCTTTCTCTTTCCTTGTCATTGAGCACCTCCAGCTAATTTAGGATGCTCAATTATCCGCACATATCGCTACTCAGTTTAGATTCCCTTGGGGTTGATTTTAATCTTCTCTACTGCTTCGAAATCCCATAAAAAAATGGGATTGTTTAAAAGCAAGATTCGGCGTATAGTAGCAGCGCTAAGTGCAGCTGGTAAAACAATTGGTAGGTGACAGAAAAGAACTGGCGAGATAGTCATTGGTTTTCCGCAAGCCGTCCACATAAATAACATCTCGGGGGCGTCTTTCTATGCCAAAAGCAAGTTATGCCCGATTGCCATAACTGATTACCAGCGAAAACCAGAACGCCCCAGCAAACCTGGCATCCATCACTTCAGACAACCAACCCACAGGAAAATAACATGGACAATCCACTCTCCGCCTCTGCCCAGAAAGTTCAGGATGCCCTCAACGCATTGGGCTATTCATGCACAGTCATCGAATCGGAACAACATACGCGCACTGCCCAACAGGCAGCCGATGCAGTGGGCTGTACCCTGGGCCAAATTGCCAAATCACTGATCTTTAAAGGAAAGAATACCGGCAAGCCCATCCTGGTGTTGACCAGTGGCCCCAACCGGGTGGACGAAGCCCGCATCAGCACATATATGCAGGAGCCAATCGGTCGTGCCGATCCCGAATTTGTGCGCTCAGTTACCGGCTTTGCGATCGGTGGCGTACCACCGCTGGCTCACCTCCAACCCATGGATACTTACATTGATGAAGACCTGATGACATACGCCACCATCTGGGCGGCAGCCGGGACACCCTTTGCCGTCTTTGAACTGACTCCCGCCGACCTGCAAGCCATGACCGGCGGGCAGGTTGCCCAGGTCAAATAATTCCGCGCTTTAAATATTCAAGACCAGAAGAACACCCTTGTATTTACTCACCGCATTCTTCGGTTTTACGTTTCGTCATGCATATTTTGCTGCGCGTTGAATACCAATCAAAGCTTTGCCCGTGGCTGAATACCAGTCATCAAATATTCTGAATAACCATTGGAGAGTTGCCATGAATGTGTTTATCGCCTGCTATTGGTTGGCACTGCTGATCGAAATAATCGTTCGCGCACCTTTCCAGAAAGCCTCACAGGCATCGCCTAAGCTTGAGCAGCGTATCTCGCCAGCAGAAAAACTTATCCCTGGTCTGCTGACCATCGGGATGATCTTGTTTCCCCTGCTCTATTCCGTCACACACTGGCTGGATTTTGCAAATTATAGTCTTCCTGGCTGGATGGGTTGGTTGGGTATCTGCCTGCTGGCCGGCGCCCTGCTCGTTTTCGCCCGCTCACACATCGACCTGAAGGCTAACTGGTCACCCACGCTTGAAATCCGCAAGGACCACACCCTGGTGACCACTGGGATCTACGCCATCATCCGCCATCCTATGTACACCAGCCAATGGCTGTGGGTCATCGCCCAGATCCTGCTCTTGCAAAACTGGCTGGCCGGCCCCTTGAATTTGCTTGTATTTACCGTATTCTATATCATCCGCCTGCAGGCCGAAGAAAAGATGATGCTGGAAACCTTCGGCAGCCAATATAGCGAATATATGCAAAAAGTCGGTGGACTGATACCGAAGCTTTTTGAATAAACCTCAACCCGACAGTGACGAACCCTGGCCAACTCACCCCAAGGCGACAGCCTGCTCAAAGAAATCGGGGCTCATCCCAATCCGACCATCACATCTCAAGATTTTAAAAAGTATCTGCGCGGTGGTGTGTAAATTCTATGACTGAAATTCTTTTTCCGAAACTTCAGGGCACATGAGCTGAAAAAGCTGAGCCGTTGAATAACTGCTACAGTTCTCCCAGATCATAACCACAGACTGGGCAGCTTTCCCAATCTGATTGAACCGGTTCACCGCAAGAGCCGCAGGTTGGGCTACTCGCAACTTGGGGAGTACCAGCACTCTGCTTGCCTGCAGCAGCACTAAAATACACAAACAGCACGACCAACATCAGGGGAATGATCCACATCAGGTACATATTTTGACATCCTTTCTGATCATCAGTGTAGTCTTGAGACGTAAAGCTGGCTTATTGTTTTCTTAAAGAAAATATAAAGCTGCCTGAGCGCGGGAAAAATGCCTAAAAAAGTGACCAACAGCATGTCACCATGCCCCGGCACGCTCCAGGTCAGCCAGCGAACGAAGACTCTGCCTTGGGGTTAGGCGCGCAGCACCTTGCCCGCCGAAGCATAGCGCAGGCATGCAACCAGCGATTCGCTCTACTATTGTTGACTGACCTGGATGGATGGATGGATGGATCCACTCAATTATCGGCGAAGAGATCCAGGCTCCAGTCGTTACAGCGCATGATTTTACCTGGCGGATATTCGAGCTTGACCTCTGCTTGAAAGATAAAGCCCGCTTTACGGCAGATGGCATTGGATGGGGCGTTATCAGGTGACGGATAGGCATGCAGGAACCGCTTCGTCCCTTCCATCCGAGCACGTGCCACCACGAAAGCAGCTGCTCGCGTGGCAATACCATAACCCTGAAACTCCGGAAGGATACTCCAACCAGTCTCCCAAACGGATTGACCCTGCCACTCTTTCTCCCAGTATCCAATCGAGCCAGTTGCAATCTTTTCAGGTCCGAGCACGATCACGAACATGGGGTCCTTGCCAGAATTACTGCTTTGACAATACCGTTCATGGCGCTCACGAATCTTCGATTGAGTCTCGGGTCCACCAAGGTGTTCGGTCATGGCAGGCTCACCCATCAAACGCGCAAGAAGTGATAAATCACTATCTGACCACGGACGAATATTGACATCGCCGCTCTTATCAATTTCCATGCAATTCTCCAAGTTCTGGTTGCACTAAATCCACTCGCTCTAAGGGCAAGCCCAGGCTGCCCACATTAAATATTTATTTCCCGCACTAATCTGGAGAGAAGCATAAGCGCTTGCCTTCAGAATTTTCATTATCTTGCCATTTTTTATAGATATTCGACTCATCCATCCTGAAACACTACTTCGCTGCCGCCTTTATGCCTTAATGCGGTACCAATATTGGTATCGTTCCATAAAGCCAATTTTTGAATACAGATCGAGTGCCGGCGCATTATCCAGCACCACTTGTAAATAAGCCTTCTTTGCATGGTTGTCTTTACCCCACCTCAAAATACTTTTTACCACTCGTTGCCCATAACCCTGACGACGATAATCTTTATCGGTGACTATATCGAATAGACCAATATAGCCGGATTGCAGCACTCCTAAACCACAGGCAACCACTCTGTCAATAGACTTAACAGACACAAAACAATGGCGCGGAACAATGTTGGTCAGGATGCCTCGCAGTGTCTCTCTGCGTAGTTCAGAAATAGCACTCAGATTACAAAAATTTTCCAACCATTCATTGGATAAATTTTCGTGGGTCTCTGCTTCAGAATGTGCTGGCAGGTTAATGGTTTCTAAATCCACAGTTTGAACGCTGGTTGGGGAATCTTTTTGATAACCACTTTCAGACAGTCTGTCATCCAAATTGCTGGGATAAACGGCAGGAGTCATTTTAAAAACGACTGGTAAATTCTTCTCACGATAAAGATTTTCACAAAACCGCAGTTTCTCATCAATATCCATGCTTGAAGGGTAAAGCGGGTTGACGGAATTGGCCCGCTTGGTATATCCATTGGAGAAACGGATCACCCAGCCATCATAGATCACTGTTTGAAGCGCGACCCAGGCATTTAATGAGAGTTCTTCAATATTGGTTACCATTTTGCTCCCATAATAAACGCAATAATTTTTATAACAGGCCAACGATTGGCCTGCTACCCCTACTAATGGCTTCAAGCGGACGGGTGTGGACGAAGCTTGAGAGCTCAACGCGCAGCGGCCCACCGGCCGAAGCATGGCGAAAGTGAGCACGGTTTGTTCGGCGCGGTTAATTGAAATCGTTTTTGATTTCTTTGACAGTTTCTGTTTTCGGCATTGCCAACTTTGCGGTTAGCGCTCCGATTCCTGCTCCACCCAAAATTAATATTATGCCTGTCACTATTGCAGCAATCACAATAATACCAATCCCAAGACCTGCGCCCATCGAAAAAGATGATGGATCTGCTTTCGCCTGAGGTGTGAAAGCAGCCAGTATGCCCAAACCAATCAGCCCGCCCAGAATTCCGCCTATCAATTGGCTAACCAGGTTCATAGCCCCTACGATTGCCCCAGCAATTCCACCTGCCTTGATGGCTTCTTCAGCAGGTTCTTGGTGGGCACAAAAATAGCCAGCTACAACCGCTGCGATTGCTACCGTTACGATGGAAAAGCAATTATTGAATGCTCCCAATAAAGTGCCTCCACAAAGATTGAGGAGCGCGACGACTCCTCCTGTAATCAAACCCCATTTTAGGCGTGGTGACATTTTGCTCTCCTTGTTACATGCGCTACCTGAAGAAAATCGACAAGCCGACCTGCGCTTTGCGTTGCACCCCCAGGCTTCAGATGAACAGGATCTGACACATCTGGCTGCAAGCATGCGATTCATTCCAATTCGATGATCTGCCGTCTTTTAGCAAACAGGGATGATCTGAGACCATCTCATTAATTATAACTGCGCCGCGCAAAATCGTTATTAATAATGCCACACAAGCACAATCGTTCTGGCCAGATTGCCCCGCTTTGACGAAAACCTGCGAACACCACATCGCCGCGCCCCAGAAGTCGCTCAACCATTCCGGCCCCTACCGGGGACTTGCCAATGTATATGAACTGCCGGCATATACTCACAGGCATCCAGGTTCAGGTCCCAAACATCGCAAACATTGCCTGCATTTGTACGCTGATCGGTGCTCCGCCTCGTAGATGCTGCCATGTGCACATGGTGCCTTGTGTACATGGTGCCTTGTGCACACAAATCACCACAAAATAATTAACCCAACTCTATCTGCGAGTCTTCCAACAATCAGTCAGATTTACTCACGCAGTGAGTCAGCGCCCGGCAAGTGAGCTACTGCCGGGCGCTGACATATTTATTGTATTGGCTATTCTTATTCCTTTTGGATGAAAAAACTCAATATAACCACCAACCCGGCGATGATCAAGGCAGCTGGCCAGATATAATCGGCCAAACTGGAACTGCCCTGGCTGCCAAGCAGCGCTCCCATCAGCATAAGCACAGCAGCCGGGATGTAAGCCCACTGCATCTTACCACCCGGGTTCGGCAGGATAGCCACCAGCAGAAAGGTGAACCCCAACCCAACAAAGAACAGGCTGGCAGTATTGACCTGACTGACAACTTCTTCCAGGCTGGCCACCAGCGCCAATGTAAACAAGACCCCACCCGGAATGATAGCCCACCAACGCGAACGATCAGTCAGATAGATGATGAAGAAAGCCAGCCCCAACGCACCCAGGAAGATACCGCCACCCAATCCGCTGAAAGCCTTGGGCAGCAGCACATTAGCCGCCATGCCAAGCAGCGACAGTGCCGGGATAATGGCCCACCAACGCTCCTGTGGATCCTGCGCAAAGACATATAAGAAATAAGACGCCGCCAGTAACAAAGCTACGCCCCAAAACAGGTCAGCCGCACCCCGCAGGATGCCAAACCTCTCTAGCAGCATCAAGCTGCCCAACAGGACCAAACCTCCGCCAAATAACGTGCGAGCCTCAAACCGTTTCATAGGATACTCCTGACCAGCATCGACAGATAAAATGGTTTCATCAGTGCACCTTTACTGTACTCGCGCCACCCTCCAGGTTGACCTCCACCCGGTTGACGGCACTGTCATAATCTGCAGATTGAAATAATCCGTCCAAATCGGTGACTTTTGGAAAGCGCTTTTGATCAATATCGAGAGAAGATGCACCCTGCTCAATGCGAATACGCGCACCCACACCCTCCGGTACGCTCATATCAATCGAAGCCGCACCTGCTTCGATATTCACCAGGCTCTTACCGGCGTTAACCGGCAGCTTCAGCCGCAGGCTGGAAGCCCCGGTTTCCACTCCCAGAAAAGTTAATTTAACATCCGTCAAATCAAGATCGAGGCTGCTGGCGCCGGCTTCCAACTTGATCGCGACCGGCACTTCCTGTGTCAATTGAAAACGCCATTCGCCGCCATCCGGTCCAAGAAAAGGCAGGAAGGTTGGCCCGGCCTCCAGCTTGACACCCAGGCTTTCACCTGTCAATTGGCTGTTGAGATCCAGGGCGGCAGCCTTATTCCCGCTGATGGCCACACCTGCCGGCGCGCCACCAGAAATTGAAAGCGCGCCCGCCCCCTGATCGACTTCCAGATCGAGGCGTGCAGCACCCTGTAGATCGACCGAAAAAGTTTCTCCGCTTCCGGCAAGGGATGGCGCAAAACGCCCGACCAGCACCCAGATCCCGAGCAGGATCAAAGCAACCGGCCAGAACCACTCAAAGACATCTTTGATCAGGCCAATGGTCCTCAAATAGAAAAGCACACCCAGCACGATTAAAATCAGACCCCAAAAAACATTTCCGCGTCTCATAATGTCTCCTTTATCAATTCTTACGCCACAACCCACGGCCCAAGACCCAGACGCCTACCACGATCAGCAGAACCGCAGGACCATAAGGTCCCAGGATGTTGAGCCTGCCAAGCGCAGCCGCGAAAACAAGAAACAATACAGCACTGATGACCATCAGGTTGACCCCAGAACGAGCCTTGTGAGTATTCTGGCTCAGCAAGCCCGAGATAATCTCGCCCACCCCCACAAAACCAGGGATCAGCGCCCACATATAACTCCACGAGGTAAAGTCTTCAGTGACCATCTGGTAATACAAAATTCCGCCGATGCCTGACACAATCGCAGCCGGAACGGCCATCCCCGGCGCACCCACCACCAGCCCGATCAATAATATCAATGCACCGGCTGCCACAATGTTGAGCGGCCAGCTCATGGTCAGCTGGGTCCAATGAGCCAGGGCCGGGTACTGGCGTTGGGCGATAAACCAGCCGCCCAACAGGATAAGGATCAAACCCAGGGCAAGTTGACTTCGGTTTCTCATAAAATTCTCCTTATTAATATTAAAATCGCGATTATTAAATTATTATAACGATTTAATCATGATTGTCAATATCATGTTCAATATTTAAAAATCAGATTCAATATTCTTAATTTTTCGAACCGCGTTATTCAATATATTTACGCTCAAAAGAGAAAAAGGTTGCAGCTAAATGCTGACCGCTGGCGGACTGAGCCTGTCAAAGCCCAGCCTCGCCGTTAGCCCAGATGCCGAAAGCCTTAAACAATAAATAAAGCGTTCCGGAGTCCAAACGACCCCAGAACGCTCTGGCACAAATAAACCTTATATTTACTTTGATAACTTTCCATTCGCTGAAAATATTGTGAACTCGTGAATTTCTGGTAAGCTCGGGGAATTAACCCAGACCTGGCCTGAACAACCGAACGAATTGACGGCTTTCCGCTTTTGCTAGCAGTCATGCTGCGACCGGGATTGCCTGGTATTTTCGATCTTCATCCTGGATGAAACAAGTTCACGAATTGGATTCGGCGGATGACCGGTTGACACTCATATTACGAAGACCGAGCAAACCAGCCACCTGGCAAACGATTAAAAATGAATTGGGCCGAAGCATCCTGCGCGCTGTTAGTCTCGCAGATGACAGGTTGAATATTTCGGTGTCCTCGGTCACTCTATGACACCAATATCGGATTTACAAACCCGCATCCTGGAAATACTCAGCCTATCGCCCCCAATTTACACTCAAATGGCTGAAAAATACTGGCGATTCAAAACCATTTCAACGAATGGAAAGAATGAAGGTTATAATTACCAAATTCTATTCAAAACAGTGGTGTTTTTTCAGACAAAGCATAACGGCCTGCAAACGGTAGTTGGCCAATATCGGTGCTTTAACCGGGCTCAACAACCTATGCGACATTAACGAACCTGCCGGCATACCTTTACAGCATCCCCGCGTTATCATCAACCCCTGTCCCTGATCATATTCGGCATCGAAAAATTCAACAATGCCAACGGCCAGTTCGGAAACCCGACTGGAGATTAGGGTTTGGTCCAGACCTTCCCAACCATCTACCCGCAAACGTTCACAACAGATGCGGGTGGGCTGGGCTTATCCTGCCGGGTTCAAGTACCCAACAGGCCCATCCACCGGCGGAACGTATTCACGCCAAAGACACCATGCCGACAATGGAACCGGCAGGCAGCAGTCACCGCTCCAATTAGCGTGGGTGCTGCAGAGATCATCGAGAATTCAAGCACAGAAGAATTCGAAGCACCCATCCACCAGGCTGACCTGGCTTTTTACGTTGCTGGACTGCCGGAAGTAACAATCTCATTCTCTGTCAATTTGAGATGGGATAGATCGATTTGAGGTGCTTAATGCCATGCTGATATTTTGAGGTCAGCTGGCTTTGAACCAGGGACTTTGGCCAAAATGGGCATAACCAGAAGCACCGATTGAGCGAACGTCGGCGAGACCGTCCAGAGCTCGCCGAGAAAAGCGTACAGTTGGAAGATTTCCCGGTTGCGCTTGATTTAGGCCATGAACGATTATGGCAAGTGCTGGATTGGCAAACCAATGCCACCAAGTTCCGGATGGTTGGAAAGAAAATACACACCCTGCCGTGAAAGAACAAGTTAAAGTTGGCGCGCATTCTTTTGCGCATATCGAGTGGTTCGGCTCGGATTGTTTGGTAAGGTTCGCCCAGCGCAGTGTTTATGCTGGTAGATCGCTTCTCGTCAGACAACAAGTTCGCCATTCAGCTCACCTTGCGCATCTAAATCTACCTTTTTTCGCCATTTTTTGCACTTATGGCACTATTGCACAAAACTTATGCTTGGAGTAACTGTATGGTTAATAAAAAAAACAATCTTCAGGAAAATAAATTCCCTATCGAAAACGATCTTTCATGGGAACTGCTATTCGATAACCATACGGCCATCATGTTACTGGTAGAACCAAACACCGGTCATATTCTTAAAACCAACCCCGCCGCAGTACAATTCTACGGATACCCCCAACAAAAACTGTCCAGCATGTCTGTCTCAGAAATATTTTGCATGTCTGATGAAAAGTTGACAGCTGAACGCCAAAAAGTAAATAGTGAGGGGCGAAATTACCTTGAACTTATACACCGCCTGGCCAGTGGAGAAGTACGCGCTGTGGAAGAACTTTCTTCCATAATCATTTGGCGACACAAACCGGTCCTTTTTTTAATCATCCACGACATTACAGATCGTGGGCAGCAACCTACCCACGATCTGAGCCTGGTCTTGCAAGATGAAGAGCATCGGCGCGAGGTTGTATTTGAAGATTTAGGGTTTCATAAAATTGAACTGGAGATGCAGAACGAAGAACTGCGCAAAACACAGAACGAATTGGAAGTTGCGCGGGCGCGTTATTTCGATCTATACGACCTGGCTCCGGTGGGCTACTGCACGTTCAACGCAGAAGATATCATCATTGAAACTAACCTGACTGCCGCCAGCCTGCTGGGTGTCACCCGGGCAGACATGGTGATGAAGCCGTTTCATCGCTTCGTCACCGGCGACCATCAGTCCGCCTACTTCAAGGTTCGCAATCAGCTTTTTAAAAACGGACGATCACTGGCACTGGATATGCAGATGCTGAAAAAGGATGGATCGTATTTTTGGGCGCATCTTAAAGCCACCATCAGTCCGAATTTTCTGGCAGACTCCAAGCCGGACAATAACGAACCTGTTACAGTCCGCATGGTGATCATCGATATCAGTGAGCGAAAACGCGCGGAAGAAGCCCTGCATGAAAGCAAGAAACTTGCCTATCAAAATAAAGAAAAGGAAAAACGGGCCGAGGAGTTAGTCCTTGCCAATCAAGAACTTGCCTTCCAAAATAATGAGAAAGAAAAGCGAGCTGCAGAGTTAGTCCTTGCTAATCAGGAGCTTGCCTATCAAAATGATGAGAAAGAAAACCGAGCCGATGAATTGGTCCTTGCGAACAAAGAACTTGCCTATCAAAATAATGAGAAAGAAAAACGAGCCGCAGAGTTAGTCCTTGCTAATCAGGAACTTGCCTATCAAAATAATGAGAAAGAAAAACGAGCAGATGAATTGGTCCTTGCTAACCAGGAACTTGCCTTCCAAAATAATGAGAAAGAAAAGCGAGCTGCAGAATTAGTCCTTGCTAATCAGGAACTTGCCTATCAAAATAATGAGAAAGAAAACCGAGCAGATGAATTGGTCCTTGCGAACAAAGAACTTGCCTATCAAAATAACGAGAAAGAAAAACGAGCTGCAGAGTTAGTCCTTGCTAATCAGGATATTGTCCACCGTCTGCAAAACATCCATGCGCTAAATAAAATCGATCAAGCCATCGTAGGCAGCCTGGACTTAAATCTGACTTTACACGTTGTTCTTGAACAAACTAAGATTGAATTAAATGTAAGCGCAGCCACAGTCTTGCTTTTTAATCCATATTCCCAAATATTAGATTTAGCCGCTAGTATCGGCTTTCAAAATAAAAACATTGAACATTCACGCCTGCGCTTGGGTAATGGGCTCGGCGGACGGGCCGTACTTGAAGAAAAAACAATTAGCATCCCTTATCTATCTGAGAATAATGCATTATTTGTAAGCGCACCGTTTCTGGCGGATGAAGGATTTGTCACTTACTTCAGCACACCGCTCATGATCAAAGGTCAGGTTAAAGGTGTTTTGGAAGTCTTTCACCGGTCACCATTTACACCAGACCAGGATTGGCTGAATTTTCTTGAGGTTCTGGCTGGACAAACTGCCATCGCCGTAGATAACGCCAATCTTCTGACCAATTTACAACGCTCCAACAGAGAATTATTCAATGCTTATGATTCAACGATTGAAGGCTGGTCGCATGCATTAGATTTACGGGATAAGGAAACTGATGGACATTCCAGGCGAGTGACCGAAATGGCTATCAAGCTTGCGACCACAGCGGGCGTAAGTGGACTAGAATTGGTACACATACGGCGCGGCGCTTTATTACATGACATTGGGAAAATGGGTATACCGGACCGCATTCTGCTCAAAACTGATAAATTGACGGATGAAGAATGGGTTATCATGCGCATGCATCCAACGTTTGCCTTTGAATTGCTCGCGCCAATTGCTTATTTAGGTCCTGCGCTGGATATTCCTTACTGCCACCATGAAAAATGGGATGGAAGCGGTTACCCCCGCGGGCTAAAGGGGCGAGCAAATTCCATTGGCGGCACGTCTTTTTGCGGTTGTAGATGTTTGGGATGCCCTTCGTTCAGACCGTCCTTATCGCCAGGGTTGGCCTTCTGAAAAAATAATTGAACATATTCAATCTCTTTCAGGAACGCACTTTGACCCAAAAGCGGTTGAGTTATTTAAGAACATGCTGGATGAAGGAAATATAGCGGAATAACATGCCGCAATCCACCGCGAACGAACTCCCAAATCGCAAATCCCGCCAGGTCTCAGGTTGTAACAAGCCAGCCTAATTTCGCCATTACCTGCAGATCTGCTATATTTTAAAGAAAGCCCCAAAAACCTAAAAAATATTTCGGCAATTGCCGCCTCATTGTACAAAGTGGTTCGGCAATTCTTCGATTCGCCAATCAGCTTCATGCCCACCCCCGTACTCAACCGAAAAACCAGTATTTACTCACGAGCTCCTCGTTCTAGCACTTAACCAACCTGGTTTTGCTGCTCAGGCGAATAATAATCGCCGGTTTGCCCCGCTAGTGGAGTTTTGCGCCTGTTCTCGCAAGCTCTTCATCTTGACACTCAACCATCCTGTTTTTGCTGCTCAGGCGATTGAAAATCAATGGTTTGCCCCGCCAGTGGAGTTTTTGTGCCTGTTCCTGGCACAAAACTCCACAAAAAAAGCCTTCACCCCCTTCCCGTTTTTGGGAAGGGGGCAGGGGGGATGGGTTTTCGGGGCAAGCCCAAACTGGCACCCCGTGAGGTAATACAAAAACTATCTCGAACAGCAGTTCAGTTTGCAGATGGTGGCGGTCAGACCTGCTAACCCGCGTTGAGCTCAGAAAGCGCCAGATATTCACCCGGCAGATCAGGTAAAGTCAGCCCGGCAGTCAACAAACCCACATCCACCAGGCGCTTGAGCGTGCGATTGGTGAGCTCCGGGCTCCATCCGAACAGCCTCTGCAGATCGCGAGCTTGGGCAGCGCCCAACGAACGAAAAAACAGGCTCGCTAATTTCTCGCGTGCTTGCGCCTCACCAATCATACGGGCTTTTTCCGGCAGATCGGGGTAATGATGCGGCACAAGATCATATATGAAAGCATACTTCCAGGCGCCGGCCTCGGCCACCCCCACCGGCAGGACCTTCATATCCGCTTGCAGCACTTCCAGCGCCCGGGTGAACTCAGAGTCACTCTGCTTGCTGGTCAGCCGGGCCGCCTTACGCAGATCAATGGTATTGAGCGCACCTTCCTTCAACAGTGCTTCATACACCAATTTGGCTGCCAGGGTCAGGCGGCCCTGCTCATACATGATCAGATGATCTTCTTCGGGCGAACCATAATTTTCGGTCAGGGCATAAAAATAGGGCGCGGTTTCAAGCGAGATCAGCGTGGCCTTTTTGCGCAGCATCTTGGCATAATACCAGCGGCGTTTACCCAGCGCAGAATCTTTCCAACCCCAGGTGATGTGACCAGGATCATCGTGGGTATCCGCCACCGGGCGATCTCCTGCCACGGTCACCCACAGGCTGGGCATGTTAATGCCTTTGATTGGCCAGAAATAAGCAAATCCGCGCGTATTAACCCAATCCAGAGCCTGGTCCGGGTTTTGGATGCGTGCGGCAGGCGGGAGATGAAAACTGCGGGCGCGATAAGCGTCCAACACTTCCTTGGGGAGCTCGATGGATTCGGTCATATTGGTCTGTGTCTCGCTAATCAATCTGGCATCAAGCCTGTATCAGGAAATTTTCCGGCATCTGCACAGCCACAACCTCTGCGCGCACAGTAACCTGGCCCCTGGCATGAATGCTGGCTTCAACAATCACCTTGCGACCCTTGATCTGCTTGACCTTCCCACGGATCTCCAGGACAACATCAATGGGGGTTGGCTTGAGATAATCGACATGCAAAGAGGCCGTCACAAAACGCAGAACCGGCAGGCTGTCCATCTCGCGCCCTTCAGCGCGGTACATGGCCGCAGCCGCGCTGCCGGTGCAGTGACAGTCGATCAGCGAAGCCAGCAGTCCACCATAGACATAGCCCGGAATGGCCGTGTGGTAGGGCTGCGGCTGAAAATGTGTGACGGTTTCATCGCCATCCCAAAAGGTCTTGATCTGGTGACCAAGCTCGTTCAGGCTGCCACAGCCATAACAATGCGCCACATTTTCCGGATAGTAATCTTGAAATGCTTTTTGGGTGCTCATAAATTAGCTCCAGGGCTCAGATTATCAGGTGTATAGATGCTTGATGGCCTGGCGCCAGCGCGGATCTGAGCGCAGGATGCTGCTATCGCTGAACTGGTCCAGGCTGCCCAGTGGACCTTTTTGGGCAATCCGGCAAATCTCAGGGTCTGTTATGCTTTTCAAAATAGCGCCAGAAATCAATTCGGCCTTGATAACCTGAAAGGGTCGCCCGTGGAACGCAGTGAGCCTTTCAGGCTGTGGTTCTGTCAGCTTGAGGGTGTTGTGTTTGCGCACCAGCAGCTCACAAACCAAACCAATTGCCCGGGCACGCTCGGGCCAGGTTGCCGCGATCTGCGCTTGCCAGAGCAGTGGAGATAATTCTGGGGCGCACTCCAGGTTTTTGAAAGCGCTCCCAAACCACTTGGGGTAAGGCGCATAGCGGCTCTCCATCAAAAAGCACAGTGACATGCTGTCGCGCACCAGGCGCGAAGCGATGATGGCCGAACCGCTTTCGTCACCAACCAGCCCGGCACGCTGCATCAGGGCATCTTCCTGCCCAATGCGGTCCCAGCCACAGGCCAGCAGGTACAGCCAAATTTCACGCGGGTAAAAAGCCAGCTTCTGGCGCAGCGCGCTCAGCTCACCGGCATTGTCAAAAAAGACCCGCCCAGCTGTGATCGTCAGCAACGCCTGCGAAGAGAAGCTCAGCCAATCCGCCGGCTCCAGCTCCAAGCGCAGGTCCCAATCCAGCTCTTCCAGGATAAAATCGCGCAGGTTGGTTACCTGCACCTTGTGGGCCACATCACCCGCGCGCGTATCTTCTGCCATAAAGAAGACACCGGGTTCATCCAGCGAAGCTTGAGTACCGAGCGGGAATCCGAGAAAGGTGGCTGGCAAATTCCGTTTAAGCATTTCATCCACGCCAGACGCCTGCCCAGTTTCGTCCTGGGCCAGGAAGAGCTGCATACGCGGCGCCCAGGCGTGGTCCATCGACATGGGCGTGTCGAAGCCGAGTACCTCGCTGCCGTAACCAATCAACGCCGCGGCGTAACGTAAGCCCGGAAAATGCGTCCGGAGCAGCGGCTGCACCAGGCCCTGATAGTAGCGTTCCGCAAGCTCTAGACCGGGCATAAAAGTGGGCATGGGTTCCAGGCCAGGGTCCTGCTCTATTTTTGCCCCAGAAGTTGCAGGGCCGCAGCAATGCCCGGGTCGGTTTCAAAAGTATACGTATCCCAATCAGCATATCCGTCCAGGTCCGTGCGAATACCGTCTTTTTCCCAATTGGCATGCGAAACAGGCGGGTCAAAACGTTCTTCAGCGATCCAGGCGCGCGAGCCATCGGTAAATAAATACTGATTCAGGATTTCTACATTTCCCAGGCTGGTCTGACCAGCGATCTTGGCTCTGCCAATATCCTGCAGGATACCCGAGAATATTTCCCCAAAACTGACTGTGCCCTCCCCAACCAGTACAACCAGGGGTACATCCTGCGAATTATTGATCGGGTCCGCCCTGACAGCCAGAGGGTTTTTACCGCTGCGCGAAACCATACTGCCCAGGTTACCATGCGTAAAAAAGCTCAGAATGGGCTCGACCACGCCACTCGACCCACCGGTATTCTGGCGGTTATCGATGATCAGACCATCCAGCTGACCAAAGTCTTCAAGCGCTTTGCGTACCTGCCCGGGAATGGTCTCATCAAAAAATGACGGCAAAAAGATGTATCCAATCCGCGAGCCATTTTGAGTCTTAACCAGGCGCGCATCCACTGCCACGGCAGATGTGATCCGGTTACGGATCAACATAACCTCACGCGGGTTTCCCCCCGGAGATTGAACCGTCAGCACCGCCGCGCTGCATTGCGGACCGCGCACGCGCCAGATTGAAACCAGCCCATTCTCGATCACGGGCATGCCATCCACCTTCAAAATGCTGTCGTGCGCTTTCAGGCCAGCGTGTTCTGCCGGTGAATCGGGGAAAACCGCCAGGATGGCAATCCGTTTTTTATCTGGAATCGGATCAAACATAATGCCAACCCCCACAAAATCACTATGCCCTGAAAGCTCGGCATCCAACTGCGCCACATCGCTTGGCGACTGATAGGAAGAGTGTTCATCGCCCAGGGCTGTGACCAGCTTGCCCATCTCGGTATAAAATTCTTCGGTGGAAAGACCCGCTTTCACGCTGCTGCGGGTTTTGGATACCAACCCAGCCCAATCAATTCCATTAAAATCGGGGTAAAGATAGACCCGTTTGATCGTGCCGGTCAGCTGGTCAAACACTCGCAGCTGCACATCTTTCGATATGACCGGGTTCGGATCCAGCTGTGGAGTGGGCACAGGGTTAATATTCTCAGGCGAAATGGTGGCTGCCGGGATTCCCTGGCAGCTACTCGGAATGTACAGATCTGCGCTGAGCGGAGTGGCCGAGGGCAAAGGCGTGACCGTGCTGGTCGCGGTCAGGGTTGGCAGCGGGCTGGGCGTAATCGTTGGGGTTGGTGTCGGAGGTTGAAAAGCCTGCATCACAAAATTGCAAGACAGGCTCAACAAGACCAGCACAACCAAACCGGCTAATCTAACTGGGGCAGAATGAAATTTTTGTTGGCGTGCTGATTGATCTTGAGCAATACGGTTAAACATTTTCACATTCCTTCTGAATGGTACATACACAAATAACACTCAACCCGACTCAAGCCTAATTTGAAAAAACCCAGACCATGCCAGAGATAACAAACAGGATCAGCCCAATGCCGGCCGCAAAATTCAGCCGGTAGCGCAGCTCGCGCAGCATGCCGCGCCAACCACGCAAGGGCGGGCGCGAATTCTCTCGAAGGGCCTGGCGCAAAAAAGATATTCCCGCCAGGCCAGAGATCAACCAGACAAAAATGATTGGCAACAGCATAGTCCATGACTTTGTTATCATATAGTCTATTCTAACGGTATTTAATGGAAAAGAACACCCGTTGTTGAACAGTTTGAAAACGGGTGTAGTTCAAAGTTTCGGAAAATGCCAGGATTTGTATCTACTGGCTTTCAACGGGGTTTCTCACAGAAAATATGCGCTGCTGGCAGCGAAATGAGGGGGTCTGGGCTGGAATGGGCCGCTCTCGCTCCGCATGATCCTGGCGGAGGCGGCAGCCACTCATGCCACCATGCCGCACCACACGAGTTTTTGGCAGCGCTTTTGCGCGCTATTTTCCAAAGAAACTGCCTGTCATTCGTCCATTCGGCACTTATTCGTGATAAAAAACACCCACAATCGTCCCAGCAAACCCTGCGCATGTTAAGCACAAGCCACAGGCAGCACAAATTAATATTTTCCCCCACACATCTGAGTGAAACCATAAATTCCTTCTATTTGAATGCTGCTTCATCCAATAGCGAGTCGACCCAGGCATAAAATATGCAGAGATTTACTCAACGCCATAATACAGCCGCTTTTGAGTATAATTAGAGCAGTGTTATCTGATATTATTCTGTATAGCCTGAATATTTTTTAGCTTCATATTAAAATCAGGCAAACCTTAGTCATAGCCGAGTTCGAACTAGCAAGGACCTATAACCATGTCGCAACCATCCTGGATCGGACAAACACTAAACGGACGTTACGTGATCGAAGCCTTACTCGGCCAGGGAGGCATGTCGGCGGTATACCGGGCCAATGATCCAAACCTGAAACGCACCGTCGCCATCAAACTCATCCATTCACATCTTTCTGGAGATAAACAATTTATCGAACGCTTCGAGGAAGAAGCCGCCGCAATCGCTTCCTTGCGCCATCACAATATTGTCCAGGTCTACGACTTTAATTCAGATGCAGATGTGCATTACATGGTGTTGGAATACCTGCGCGGCGAAACACTCTTCGACCGGATGCAGAACCTGTCAAGCCAGGGCAAAAAACTTCCCATTGAAGATGCCATCCAATATACGCTGAATATTTGTGCAGCGCTCACATATGCTCACCAGCGTGGCATCATTCACCGCGACATCAAACCTGCCAACATCATGCTCAACGAAGAGGGCCAGGCCATTTTAATGGATTTCGGCATCGTCAAGATCGTGGGAGGCTCGGGCCATACTGCCACCGGCGCGGTGCTGGGCACAGCCCGCTATATATCGCCCGAAGTAATCCGCTCAGAGCCAGCCGACCAGCGCTCGGATATTTATTCGCTGGGCATCACTCTCTACGAAATGTTCAGCGGAGCCACACCTTTCCAGGCCGATTCGACTCTGACACTGATGATGATGCATTTGAACGACCCGGTGCCAGACCCGCGTAGTTTGCGGGCCGATCTATCCCCGGCACTGGTCAACATCCTGCTCAAAGCGCTGCAAAAAGATCGCAATAAACGCTACCAGACTGCCGCTGAAATGGCGGAAGCGCTGAAGAATGCGCTCAAGGAAATGCAGCCATCATCGCAATCGGCGCCAGAACCAACCAACTCCAGCGCCCATTTTTCCGAGCCTGCCCGTGGCTACACGCCGTCATCCGAACATCGGACAAGCGCGAAATCAAGTCCCTGGCTCTGGGTGCTTGGTCTGGGCGCAGCTGCCCTGGTGTTTGTCGTGACGTTGGCGGCAATTGGAATTTTCTTGCTTTCCCGGCAGGCCGCCTCACCAGCCCCAAAAACGGCAGCCACCAGCCTGCCGGCCGCAACAGCCGCGGGCGCGGAACAGCCTGCCAATAACCCAATTCTGATCGAACCAACCGCCACGCTGCCCGTATATTATGTACGGATTCTCAATATATCCCGCCGAGGTGGACAGTACGAAGTCCAATACGAGACAATTGGCTTCACCGAACACCTACCCTGGACTCACATTCACTTCTTTTTTGACACCGTCTCGCCCGAACAGGCTGGAAAACCCGGAAATGGACCCTGGATCGTGTACGATGGACCGCGCCCATACAATAAGTTCAATATCAACCAGACCCCCGCAGGCGCCTCGAAAATGTGCGCCCTGGTTGCCAACGCAAATCACAGCGTCATTCAGGGCTCTGGCAACTGCCTCGACTTGCCCCAGAACTGATCAGCTTGTGATAAATAAATATCTTTCAAGGAAACATTCACCATGAGCAGAAAAATCATATTTGTGGCACTCAGCACCGCTCTGATCCTATCAGCATGCGGCTCGACCGGCGGCGCGACACCCAGCGCGGTTATCAGCGCCGATTCCGTAATGACCTCAGCCGCTCAAACTGCCATATTCAGCTTCACCCAGTCCGCCAAATCCTTTACCGCAACCGACTCGCCAACCGCCACCTTCACACCCGAGCCACCCACCCCCGCTCCCACCGCCACCGTACCGGTGGTTTTGGTGCCATTTGACGCACTTTGCACCTATCCTGCTACTGTGCGCTCCTGGCCAGGCAAAGGTGGTGATAGCCTCGGTTTTGTACTCTTCAACCGGGGTGTCAAGGTGGTAGCCCGCAATAACTATGGCAACTGGCTCTACATCGAATGGCCCGATTCACCCAGCGGTTACGCCTGGGTAACCGCGCAAGCCTTTGAGCTGAAGATAGATATCGCCCAACTTCCGCTCGCGCTCGAATCTGGTGATCAAATTATTTTCAAGGCGCCCATCGTCTGGGAAGTAAAAGGCACACCCCTGCCACTGCCAACCCTATCCAACGACCCGGCCCAAAGGCCAGCAACCGTTGTCCAACAGGTGATTGTCCGGGTTTGCCCAACCAAAGGCTGCATGCAGATCGGCATCCTCAATCTCGGCCAACAACTCATCATGACCGGTCGCTTTGGGGATAATGATTGGGCCCAAATCGAATATCCATCCGGGCCAAATGGCAAGGGCTGGGTTTCCCGCGATACCATCCAACTGGGACCGGATTCGATGAGTGGGCTGCCATTTTTCGATGAGTTCGGCACCCTGATCACACCCGAACCACCCACCGGCACACCTGATCCTAATATTTCGCCAACCCCCACAGAGACAGCCGCGCCCACACCCGCCGGGCCGTTGGGGCTCATCACCGACACCACCACGGTCTACACCGAGATGAGTTCGCTTTCGCCTGAATTAGGCAAACTCAATCCCAAGGATAAAATTTATATAACGGCCGCATCGTTCAATAACCTGTGGTTTCAAATCCAATACCCGGCAGATAGCACCGGGCGAGCCTATATTTCCACCAAAAACGTCCGCCTGATGGGCGATTTCCGTAACCTGCCCTATACCGATGCGCGCGGAACGCCGTTCCCGACCGTACCGGTCAAGACCCCTTGATGATCTCATGGCACCATAAATCGTAGAATGGCCTGCTGCCAACGGCAAAAGCCATTACCGCCCATTCACCAAGTTCATTTTTTGCTAAAGGAGTTTATATGGGAGTTTTGTTTGGAATGATCGTTGGGTTCATAGCCTGGTTCGTTCTGCGCTATATCCTGACCTCGTTTTACACCGTCAACCAGAACGAAAGAGCGGTAAAAACGATCTTTGGACGCGCTGAGCGGGTGGGTGAAGCCATGACTGCCAATTCTCCACTGGGTGAAACCCTCACCGAGGAGCAAAAGCAGCGCTACAACTACCCCCAGGTCAGGGTCATCCAGCCTGGAGGCCCCTATTTCAAATGGCCCTGGGAGAAGATCCACAAGGTTACAATCGCCACCCAGACCATTAATATGGCCATGGATACGGATGACCCACGCGCCAACGCGGGCGGCACCATCCTGGAAGCCGTCACCAAGGATCAGCTCAATACCGGGCTGACCGGGCAGATCCGTTACCGGGTGGCTGAAAGTAACCTGTATTCCTATCTCTTTGGGGTCAAACGGCCCATTTTGCACGTCATGGGCTATTTTGTCTCGGTCCTGCGTGAACGTATCGCCAGTTTTGAAGCCCCCAAACCAGAAGAAGCCCGCGGCGCCGAGATGAGTATCGTCACGGGTGTCTCCATCAACGACCTGCGCAAGAATTTGCGCGACCTGAATGAACACATGGAACGCGAATGCGCTTCATCCGCTGCGCGCTATGGCATCATCCTGGATGCTTCGCTGATCACCGGCATCGACCCGCCTCCAGATGTCGAATCAGCCCTGGCAGCCATTAACACCGCACACAACCAGATCTCTTCAGATATCAGCCTGGCACAGGCCTCGGCAGACCAGAAGATTGTGCAATCCCGCCGGGCAGTCGAAATTGAAACCCTCAACGCTCAGGCCGAAGTTGAACCGTTGACCGCCCTGGCGGACCAGCTCTATCTGCTGCAGAAAAGCGGCCCAGATGCCTTGCAAGCTTATCTGCGCAATGTGCGCCTGCGGCTTTACACCCACGCCCAGCAAATTGTACGGGAGGTGCGCTAATGGATGCTCTCTTTCAGTTCATCATTGGAGTAGCCATCACCTTTTTTGGCATGTGGTTTGTGGTTCCGATTGCGCTGTTTTTCCTGCGCCTGCTGGGGCTCTACACCATTGTTGATGAAGGTACCTGCCAGGTCTTCGTGTTATTTGGCCGCGTAGTTGGCATATTGAACGACCCCGGTTTGCACATTCTGCCGCTGCGCTTGGGACCGAGCGCCTTCCTGGTAAACTGGCTCGGCAGCCGCCGCGTGCTGGATATGCGCCTGGACCAACAGTATCTGCGCAGCAACCCGGTCAACTCAGAAGAAGGCGCACCCATGGGTGTGGGCATCTGGTACGAAATGTACATCAGCGAACCGGTTTCCTACCTGTTCAAAAACGCCGACCCGCGCGGCTCGCTGGCGGCCAATGTCAGCAACGCAGTCGTGCGCTCGCTCAGCAACATGCCGCTCGAGCAAATGCTGGTCAACCGCCACAGCATGAGCCAGATGGTTCGAGAAGAAGTCTCGCCTCGCTCACACGAATGGGGCTACAAACTGGGCTCAGTCTACATCCGCAAAGTCCACTTCCGCGATGTGGATATGATCCGGCAGATCGAAGCCAAGGTCGTCAACCGTTTGCGCCAGGTTACTTCGGCCATCAAGCAAGACGGGGCCAACCAGGTCAACATCATCACCAGCACCGCTGACCGTCAGGCAGCCATCGAATTCGCCAAGGCTGGCGCCATCCGGCCCCGGATCGTCGGACAGGCCATGCAGGCCATCACCGCCAACCGCGAGGTGGCCGATGCTGTCTTCGAGATCCTGGAGACGCAGAAGATCCTGGATAGCAAGGGCAGTCTAAGCCTGATCCCGGCCAATAGTGAACTGCTCAGCAAGCTGCTCGTCGCCGGCAAACCGTAAAGACCGCCGGCATCCAAAAGGCAAAAGGATTCTACTCAGCGGCTTCTCAGGCTAGCACTTAACCAGCCTGCTTTTGCCACAAAATCCACAAACAACTTTTTTTCATCCGGGCGCGCCACTCTATCCAACGTGGCGCGCCCGGAATGTAAATACCACCAGGTGGATTTATTCTCGGGGTGCCAGTTTTAGGCGATAACCCATCCCCATCTGCCCCCTTCCCAAAAACGGGAAGGGGGTGAAAGAGCTTTTTGCGGGGCAAACCATCGATTTTTAATCGCCCGAGCAGCAGAACCAGGATGGTTCAGAGCCAAAACGAAGAGCTTGTGAGTAAATACCAGCAGTTTACAAAACGAATGTTCAGCCTGTCATTGCCGGACCACGCACGCCAAAATTGCCATTTACTCGCCACTCCTGCCAACCCCACCCTCTTGTAGACAATGCGCACCAGTGTGGGCAGGCTGTACGGCCAGGGCGTAAAAAGGGCAAAAAAGAACATGAATAGAAAATTTCCAGCGTATATCAGATGATTAACATGTGTATACCGAGATCGATAACGACCCTGTAATAGATATGATCAATCAAGCCAGAGATTTTTTGTTTGATGCACGAAAATATAGAGAAAGCCAAAAACCACTTGCTTGATGGCACGATAACGCGAGCGAGGCAAAGTCCTTTTTTACAATTTCCCGATACACCGCACCGGCACTACAGCCTGACTTCTGGCAGCCACACATCGAACTTGCTGCCCATGCCCAGCTCGCTGGAAACCTGTACCATGCCACCATGTTTTTCCATAATAGAACGCACAATAAACAATCCAATCCCCGTACCCTGGATTTCTTGTTCAACCGCATTCGTTCCGCGAAAAAAACGATTGAACAACAACGGAATATCTTCACTCGGAATGCCGATACCCGTATCTGCAAATGAGATCCGGATGCGGTCATCCGAGCTTCCTATCGTTATGCTTACATTTCCACCTGCTGGCGTATATTTAATCGCATTTCCGATCAGATTTTGAAATACCTGCATCAGCGCAGCCTCATCAGCCCTGACCAGGTGCGCGGACAGATCATCTTCAAACATGGATTCAACCGAAAACCTGATATCCTTTTCCAGAGCCTGGTATTCAAAGTGACGCACAGCCTGTTGGATCAAGTTTTCAACCCTCATACTTCTAAATTTATATTGGACCTGATCACTTTCCAATTGGCCCGCTTTCAACAGCTGCTCAACCAGCATACGCTCACGGTTTATTTCGCCTTTTAATACATCCCAGAATTCGTCAAATTCGGCCCGGCTCTGTTGGTTTTCGATCAGGTTGATCATCAACAGCATTGTGGCGATTGGGGTTCTCAATTCGTGAGTGGCGCGGTTGATAAAATCTGATTTCATTAACTCCAGGCGACTGCGCTCACTGATATCCCGAATAATTGCCAGGATCTCCCCGCTGCCAGTGCTTCTGAAGCGAGCTTCATAGATAAAAGTCGCATCACCCGTTTTGAGGCTAAACTCCGTCACCGGCACTATTCCGCGTTGGGAGGCATGTACAAGACAGTCTTTCACTTTATGGCTGGCTGGTTCGTCCAGGATTTGGTCGATCGAACTCCCAACAATCTGATTGAGACCAGCGAAGGCCCTGCTATCCTGGTTTGCCTTGCAACCCAGGATGACTCCATCTTCACGGAGATGCAAGACCAGGTCTGGAACCGCTTCAAGCAATGCCCGCTGTTGAGCCTCGCTCTTGCGCAAGTCAAGCTCTGCGATCTTACGATTGGAAATATCCACAATCGTCGCTGCGAACATAATCGGTGATCCGCGCTCATCCCAAGAGACGACCTTCCCTTTTAGATTGACCCAAACCTGGTTGCTACCCTTGTGGCAAGTACGTGCTTCAATATCAAAATAATCAAGCTCGTTGGTTAGATACATTTGTAACAGTGCCGCTGCCATCCGAAGATCATCCGGGTGCAAAAATTCGCGCAAGGGCTCAGCAACAACAGATGGGATTTCCGACAGTTTGTACCCACAGATCCGCGCCCAGTGATCATTAAATGAAGATGCGCCGGTTTGGATATTCCACTCCCAGGTACCTGCATTGGTGGATTCCAGGATATCAAGAACCCTGCGTTTTTCCGCTGCCAGCGCAGCGATCAAAGCGTTTCGTTCAGCATCAGCTTCTTTCAACGCGCTGATATTTTCTTTCACTGCCAGATAATGGGTTATATTCCCTTTCGCATCCATAATCGGCCCAATACTGGCGCTTTCCCAGTAAAACTCCCCATTTTCCTTGCGATTTTTGAACTCACCCTTCCAGATCTTGCCCGCAGAAATGGTTTTCCACAGTTCTTTATACTTTCTGGCTGACGTATAACCACTCTGTAATAGGCGTGGATTCTTCCCAATGACTTCAGCCTGCTTGTAACCGGTGAGTGTGCAGAATTGAGAGTTGACATATTCAATCCGCCCGCCAACGTCTGTAATGAGGATCGAGACCGGGCTCTGGTCAACCGCCTGGGCCAGGGTGCGGATCTGGCTCTCAGATTTTTCGCGTTCAGACCGGATGCTCAGCACATCGGCGATGCTTTCCAACAGGCTTTGGTCTTCAGGCAGTTTGAATGGCTGACCAGTTGGATAATACAAGGCTAGTTCTCCGTACGACCGGCCCTTAATTTTTAGTGTCGCCAGGAGCTTGTTGGTCAGCCCAGCGCTATAATAATTCGTAGTTTGGAAGCACTTCCCTTCCAACTCAACCGCCGCAGCCGCCAGCTGTGGAAAATCCAGGGCCGTTATAACGATTCCAAACACTCGCTGGTAAAAATCATCTTCATTCAGATCCAGGTTTTCAGCCAGCTGGCTGACTTCTTTGAGGCAGTTCTGTTCTTTTACCAATCGCGAAAGATCCGTTTCGGTCAATCTGCGGCTGGTAATATCCCAACTGATGCCATTCATGCGCACCGGCAGATCAGCGCCATCTTTTTCCAGCACGCCCATCTCGGCAATAATCCGGGTTTCATTCGATCGAGTTACAACCCGATATTCGATATTGTAGACTGCTCTGCCCTCCAGCACAAGTTCGACCCTACTCGTGGCAGACTGGCGATCATCGGGATGCAGCGTATGCTCCCAAACTTTATAATCAAGAGCAGCACCCGCATCGACATCGAAAAGCGTGTACATGCGTTCACTCCAGAACATGGAATTGGAGCTTAAATCCCAGCTCCAGCTGCCAATTTCATCAACCCGGCTGGTCAGATCCAAACTCAGTTGTGTTACCCTGAGTTCTTCCTTAAGCTGATCGAGCTTGTAGATTTCAATGCTCAGCTTCTCCCTTCTGAGCTTGGCCACCCATACCCATACCCACACCAGCCCAACCAGGATAGATACCAGGAAACTCACCAGCAAAATCATGGCAGGCTCATCGCTGGCTGCGAACGCAAGAAAACTATCACTCACCTGGGACTGCACCTCAAAACGGTGACCCAACACATTCAGGGTTGTGCTTACCTGCACTTTCGAGAGGGCTCCTGGTTGGGCTGTTTGTGCTTGCCAACCAGGCTTCGCAAAGACCAGGACATCATCCATGCTGACGGCCGTCACAAATTCAGGCTGGGCGGCCAGCGTACCCGTGCCGATTACTTTGTTTAGCCAGCCATCGAATTGAAAAACAGCCAGCACAGAACCCGCCCAGTTGCCGCGCGCGTAGATTGGAAAGGCGACCATATAACCCCTGACGCCAGGCATCAGACTGCTGGAAATGGTCATGCTCGGCAAATTAGTCTGCCGGGCAGTTGCAAGCGCCATTTGACTATTTTCTTCAAGCGCCTGGGTCAAGCCGCTGGCTGCGTGGTTGCCGGGCCCGGGAACGTACCAACGCACCTGGTTATTCTCGCCCATCAGCACAAGAGCTTCGAAACCTGGCTGGCTGTCAATAATATCCTGTGCGCCAGCCTCGAATTCTGCCTGGCTAAAACCATCATAGATTTGCCATTGACGCGCTAATTGTGCCACCGTTGAAATACGCTGCAGGAGATCAAATTCCACCAGCGCTGCCTGCCCGCCATTGGCAGCCGTTAATATGGCAATTAATTCAGATTTATCTTGTTTTTGCGTTTGGTATGCCAGCAGGCAACCCAATGAAAACACCAGCAAGCTAACCAGAACAGGACGCCAGATCCAGGCGAAGCTGGTTTCGTTCTTTGGTGCAGGGGTAGCTTGTGGTTGCATAGAATCATCCTTAGTAAAGAGTGCCAATGGTTATTCCGACTGTACGCAGGGTACAGGCCATTCAAATTTCCGGTCTGTTTGCATACCAACCGGGCAGCTAATGCCAGAACAAACCGCTTCAGTGCAGCCTGGGAGAACTAAACCGGTATGGTTTATTCGTCAGCGTCATCTGGATCTTACAACCTGCAGCAGCCTGCACAATTTTGACATCACCATCCTGCGTTCTGGCAAAAGAACGGGCCATGAATAATCCCAAGCCCATGCCATGGTTTTCCGGAAGCCCACCTGAACCAGCCATTTGGGATGAACGCTCAAAGACAGTCTCGCGCATTTCGGCTGGAATTCCGGGGCCCTGATCTGTGATCAGCATGGTGCACCCGTCTGATCCATTGGCCTGCAGCAGCACCTGTACCAATCCACCTTCCGGACTGAATTTGCAGGCATTATCAACCAGGTGACAAACCACCTGCGTGAAAACACGCGCCGGTGTAAAGATAGTGAGGCCATCCTGAACCCGAAAATCGACTTTAAGCTGCTTGTTATGCCATATCTCCAGAACTTCCTTGATAGGCACAATCAAGGAATAATCGATATCAACTTGTTCGCCCGAGGTTGGAGAGCGGCCCAGATCAAATTCGTTCAGCCAAATCAAGGTCTCCATGCAGGTTTTCATCCGGTAGGCACTGTTTCGAGCATAATCAAGATATTGATCGACCGGCTCTTGATTCTTTGCGATCATTTCCAGGGATAGCAGTAAAACACCCATGTAGGTTCGAAAATGATGACTGGTACGAATTGGCAAAGAAGTTGACAGATTATCCAATAATTGTCTGACTTCCTGGCGGGCCAGCAGGGTCGCGCGTTCTCTGCGCTTAAGAATGGCCTGGATGCGGGCGATCAATTCGACAATATCGACCGGCTTTGTGATGGTTTCTTCCACCCCAATACTCAACCCCTTACTCTTTATGGCCGGGGCAGATAAGGACGAAAGAAATACAAAAGGGATGCCCTCGGTAGCTTTTCCTTCGTTAAGCAGCCGCTTGATTTCCATGCCCTCTAACGACGGCATTTTCAAATCGCACAGGATCAATCCTGGGTGAATTTCGTTGGCAAGTTTGATCCCTTCGGCCCCATCTGCGGCAACAGCCACACTGAAACCGGCTTTGCGCAGGTTCGCCGCAAGCCCCAAACGAAAATTTACATTATCATCCACCAGCAGCAAATCAGTCATTTTTTCACTCCAAAAACATGGAATTATTCCAACTCAAAGGGCGGCAGTACCATCTGCACCCGGCATCCGGATAGGCTATCCAATATCTTGATTTCGCCCCCCCAGGCACGTACAAATGCCCTTGCAATCGTGAGACCTACGCCCAGCCCATCGGTACCCTGGCTGATCTGGTAATAACGTTCAAAGACCTTTTCACGCAGTTTCGGCGGAATACCAAAGCCATCATTGGTTATTTCGATGATCGAACCTCCCTGTTCGCCAGGCTGAACAGAGATATGCACTTTGCCCATTTCCGGGCTAAATTTACAGGCGTTATCAACCAGATGGGCAAGCACATGCCCGAACTCAATCCGCGGGGCAAATATTTCCGTCAATGGATTGATGCTAATCTGGATATTTAACTTTTTCTTTTCCCATGGAAGGAGTGTTTGGTTAATGGGATTTTTGAGGTGAAAACTAAAATCAATCCTTTGACCCATGGAGTTCAAGCTGCCATGATCTATGTCATGAAGCATCTGCAGATCCTCAACCAGAAATTTCAGGCGATCGGAACTGCTGCTGCTGGCTGTACTGATATATTCACCCAATCCAACATTATCCTGAACAAATTTATCCTTAAGGATCAATTCCAGGCTCGATATAATAACCGTCAAAGATGTGTGTACCTCGTGGCTCAAGTTGGCTGAAATAGCGACCCGCAGTTTCGCCAGATCAGCGATACTGTCCCGAATCCCGCGAGTATGCCCGCGCTCTTCCTGGCGGACCACCGCCCGGATCCGAGCCAACAGTTCGTTAATATCAAAAGGCTTGGTGATGTAATCGTCGGCTCCGCTTTGAAAACCAGCCAGCTTGTCCACCTGGGCTGCGCGCGCGGTCAGGAAAAAAAAAGGGATCTGCCCCAGTTGTGGATCATTCGCCAGTTCTTTTTTCAGTTGGATACCGTTCGGGGGCGGCATCATGATATCGCACAGGATCATATCTGGTTTTGAAGAGCGGATGGCAGCCATGCCTTCGATGCCATTGTCAGCATTGATCACCTCAAAACCCTCCCGGCGCAGTAAAGCAACCAGCCCAAGTGAGAATTTTTTATCGTCGTCAATGACTAAGATTTTTTTTAATGAACTCATTCAAAACAGCTTTCTTCAAAATAATGCGATCAACAAAAAGGTGACCCGTAACTTTTAACCGGATCTAGATTAAGCGAAGAACGCTCGCTTGCCAGCCATGGCTTCAGTTCATCGGGCTTCAAAGTATTACGATTGGGACCAGGATCCAAACATTTCGGCAAAATAATTCCCGGTACAGGAAGATTGTGGGACTTCCTTCAGCAACTGTTCCCGTACCATCTTGCCTGCCAGATGCCAGATCAGGTTATCCGTCAGGATATCGTTCTCAAGCATGCTCAGCCGCTTTTCGCTGAAAGTCTTTGATCAGGTTGCGAATATAAATGCTCCCATCCAACCGGTGCATTTGCAACCAGGCAGGATCAACTTTTAGCGGATCACCTTTGAGAATCGCATCCAGCGCGCGCATGCGAACACGATCATCAATATCAAAGCAGGCGTTGCGCACCAGGTTATAAGCCCACAAAGTTTTAATACCGGTCAGGATGCTGACTGTGTATGCGCGTATCATCCAATCTTCGTCACCCAGGCTGGCAATCAGCAGGCTGCGCCCATAGACGGAGTCCCCCAAAAAACCACTGTTCTTTCCCAATTGGAATAGCTGAAACATTACCAGCCGCAGCTGCCTGTCATCATAACCTTCGGCCATCAGTAGCGACAGAACGTGAGGCTGGCAGTAAGCCAATTCTTGAATGATGATATCTTTCTGGGTTTCTATCCCCGTTTGAAAGATCGCCAGCACCAGCGGGATGCCTTTCGCCGGAGAAGTAGTCAGCAGCGCACAAATCGCGGCGGCGGCGACCGGCTCATATGGGCAATCTTTTATGATCCGCTCCAATTTCTGATCAATCCCATCCGATAATTCGGCGGATGGATCAAAAATCTGGCTAATTTTTCGAAGTGCCAAAATGCGCACTTCAACCGAACCCTGCTGTTTTTTGGCCACACGCACCAAATCAAGCGCTGTGTAAATCCCACTTTCGATCAACCCACGCAAGGCAACTTCTTTTACCTCGTCAGAAGAGTCATGCGCCAAAACACGCAGACCTCGCACAACTTTCGGGTCGATCGATACGCTCAAAACATGCGCGACAGCCAGCCGAATCTTCTGGTTCGGGTCATGGATTTTATTCACCACAACTTTGGATGGTAACTGCATACTGACCCCGGGCAACTTTAGACCCCGCGCGAATAATTCACCCAAGGCAACCAACACGGCATTTTGAAGCACGTCATCTCCAGAAGCAAAACACTCCATCAAGAAATTCCAAATCAGCAGCGGGTCGCTTGCGCCTGTACGGCCCATCGCCCGGATCGCGGCACACAATTCAGCAATACTGATCGCATGCGCATTCCAGCTGGGCACTGCCAGTGTGGCATTACCGGCAAGATTACCCTGGGCCGTCGAAGTAAAAAAACGCACCCAGGAGGATAGTTTCTGAATAGCCTGGCGCACAGATCCAGTCATTTCTGGAGACTGAAGTTGCCCGGGTGCTGCCACCGCAGCGGCAGAGTCAACCGGAACATCATCCGCCAGGGTAGAGCGAAGCAGGTAGGCAGATTTTTTGCCTGTGATTTTTCTTCTCAAGACCTCGCTGACCTGCCTGCGAATATCAGGATCGGGATCCTGGAGCAGCAGCAATCCTTCAGGCAGCGCATTTTCTCCCAGATTGATGAGCACCGAGAGCGCAGACCCACTTTCAGATGAATGCCCGGAGCTGGAATGAGCCTCAACCGCAGCCTGACAAATTGCAAGGATCGAACTTCCCTGATAGCTGGCAATGATCTTAAAGGTTTCAAGATCGTCACACAGAGGAAACCGTGACAGCGCCGAAAGTCCTGCAGCATCCGTATCCGGCATGGAAGTTTGCGAAATCAGCATTTCATCCATCGATCATTCTCCTGACTTCGATTTGAATTTGTTCAACAATTTTCTGATATGGCAAAACCATCGACACCCCACCGCGTTCGATCGCTTCACGCGGCATGCCATAAATAATTGCAGTTTCCTCTGATTCAGCAATCGTGCGCCCGCCAGCCTGGTGAATGGCCAGCATCCCATCCGCGCCATCATCACCGATACCGGATAACAGGACACCCACCGAGCGTGAGCCAAAAACCTGGGCCACCGAATGGAAGAGCACATTTACCGATGGGCAAATACTTTGCTCAGCACCTTGTTTATTCAGGCGCACCACCGTGCCACTGCCTGTCACGCGCCGGGCCAGGCTGAGTTGGTAACCGCCCGGCGCAACGTAGGCGCAACCCGGGGTAAGAGTCTCACCCTGGACGGCTTCCTTGACGCGGATCTGGCTTTCGTGGTTCAGCCTCTCGGCAAACGAAGCCGTAAAATTGGGTGGCATCTGTTGAACAATCACGATCGGCGCCGGAAAATCAACCGGCAGTTCGGGAATAATTTCTAAAAGTGTGCGTGGCCCGCCCGTGGAAACACCGATTGCCACCAGCGGTATATTATCCACGCCCCAATTGGAGCGGAACAATGGCTGGTTCATGGGCAGCATGCTGCCAGGGCGTCTGCGTTTCGGTTTTTCCAGGCGGCGTAGGCATGCTTTTGCAGCAACACGAACTTTCGACACAACCTCATCCAACTGTTCATTTAAACCACCATCGATCGAGCCGCCGGGCATAAGAAAGTAATCCACCGCCCCCAACTGAAGAGCCTCAAAGGTAACCAGCTCGCATTCCTTGTTGATTGAACTGATCACAACCGTGGAAGTTGGGCATTCGGTCATGATATTCGCCAGGGATGTCAACCCAACCATGATGGGCATATTGATTGCCAGGGTCACAACATCCGGGTGGCTGGCTTTGACCTTGGCAAGCGCTTCATCACCATCACTGGCAGTATCGATCACTGTAATTTCCGGGTCGCTTTCCAGGATCAATTTTAACAAGCGCTGCATGTAAACTGATTCGTCAACAACCAGGACTCGAATTTGTGCCATTTTAACCGTTGCCTTTCCACGCTTCACATCAACCAGGGCTGGCAAATTCATCATCTTGCTGCAGGGAGTACAACCTGACAATTTGTTTTGGTTCAGCACGCCAGTAGGCTAACCAAATTCAGGATGAAGAGCACCGCACAACCAGCCAGCAACTTCCGCATTCCTTTTACAAAACCTGCATCGCTCCCGATCAACCTTTGTGGGAAAGGTATTCGTTGGATCGATCTATATCCTATTATTTCATATTTGGTCTAATGGGGTTACCGTAGTTGTACGGTATTTTGTTGCGTCGAAATCCCCGTATTTTCGGTTTCAAAACCATGCTGATCCAGGCATTTTTTGGTTAATTGCCAGATCATTCTCGTCGAAAAAAACAAGCCCAGGAGTTTTGCTGCTCGGGCGAATAATAATCGCCGGTTTGCCCCGCCAGTGGAGTTTTTGGCAGTGCTTTTGCGCGCTATTTTCCAAAGAAACTGCCTGTCATTCGTCCATTCGGACCTTATTCGTGATAAAAAACACCCACAATCGTCCCTGCAAACCCTGTGCGTGTTAAGCACAAACCACAGGCAGCGCAGATTAATATTTCCCTCCTGATACCCTTACACATTTTTACGAGTAGGTACGTTGACAATGTTATTTTCGCATAGTTGTCATTCCCGTAAGAGATACGGGACGATGTGCGAAGACCGGCGCCCTTGTTCTTTGCCGGTCGTGGCAATCTTGATAGCCGTTAAGTAGATCACCACGTCGGGAAAAACACCCTCCTCGTGATGACAAGCGCTGTTTGTTAAATTTGTAAGGTAGTCAGATTTCCATCCTAATCTGGGGAAAACCATAATTTTAACCATACACCCAGCATAAGGACCCCGTTTTTTGCGGGGTCCTTGATTTTTTAGCTTGATTTTTGTATTACCTCACGAGTTCCTCGTTCTAGCGCTTAACCAACCTGGTTTTGCTGCTCGGGCGAATAATAATCGCCGGTTGGCCCCGCCAATGGAGTTTTTGCGCCTATCGCCTAAAACTGGCACACCGTCAGGTAATACTGATTTTTCAGCCAAGCTGCGCCAGCGCCTTTTGCTCTCCAATATCCAGCACCTTGCCCAGATCCAACAAAATGATCAGACGATCTACAAGATGTACGATCCCTTTCAGAAAAATCGTGTTCACCGAGCTGACCAAGGCTGGCAGCGGCTCGATAGATTCTTCTGGAACCCGCAGCACTTCTGAAACCGCATCCACCACCACGCCCACCTTGATGGCACCCATCATAATAATAATGATACGCGTCTCTCGTACAATCTCGCGAACATCCAGACCAAAACGCGTTCGCAGATCGATGACCGGCAGAACGCTGCCGCGCAGATTGGTGACGCCCTTGACGTAGACGGGGGCTTGCGGGAGCTGGGTAATCGTCTGCATCTTGATGATGCTTTCGACCGCGGCGATGTTGATGCCGTAAGATTCACCTGCCAGATCAAAGACAACCAGTTGTTGTTCCATGCTTACTCTCCTATCATTATTGGGGCACGGCATAAGCCGTGCCCCAATAAAACTTTATTTCAACTTGAACTGCGCGACGATCTGCTGCAGGTTCTTGGCCATTTCCATCATCGAGGCTGCCGAAGCTGAGACCTCTTCAACCTGGGCCGAAACTTCTTCGGTGGAAGCCGAAACTTCTTCAACCGCGGCGCTGTTCTCTTCGCTGACGCTGGCGATGTTCTCAATCGCCTGGGTCAATTCAGTCGAATTCGCGGCCATCTCTTCAGTGGCGGCAGTGTTCTCTTCAATCACGGCTGAAACCGAGTCGACTGCACCGACCAGCTCACCGGCTGCCACACTGACCCTGGCTGCGGCACTGCCGGCATCTTCGGCCTGCTTGTTGACTGATTCAGCCGCTCGTAAAATGTTCGTGAGCGCTTCGCCGGCCGAGTTGGCGCGGATGACGCCCGACTCGACTTCTGTGGCTGATTCCTTCATGGCGCTGACTGCTTCGCTGACGGTCTTCTGGATGCCCTTGATCAAACCGGCGATTTCCTTGGTAGCCAGGCTGGATCTTTCGGCCAGCTTGCGGACTTCATCGGCCACAACCGCGAAGCCCTTACCCTGCTCACCAGCGCGTGCAGCTTCAATCGCGGCGTTCAGGGCCAACAGGTTGGTCTGGCTGGCGATATCTTCGATCGTTTCAACGATCGCGCCGATCTCTTCAGAGCGGGTGCCCATCTCTTCAACCTTGCTGGTGGAGATACCGACCTTGGTACGGATGGCTTCCATGCCGATGATGGTCTCCTTGACGGTCTTGGCGCCATCGCGGGAGTAGCGCGCGGCTTCGGCTGAATCACGGGTGACGGCCTGGGCGTTGGTGGTGACCTGTTCGATCGCCTGGCTAATGCGCGAAGCCACTTGCGAAGCCTTGGTGACGGCGTTGGCTTGTTCCTGGGCACCCCTGGCGACACCATCAATGGCGCGACCCATTTGTTCCACCGAGGCAGCCGTCCTGGTAACGCCTTCGGTCTGCTCGGCAGTACCCCTGGCAACCTGCTGAATGGTGGTGGCGATCTGGTTGGTGGCTTCACCAGATTGTTCAGAAGCCTTGGCCAGCTGCGCGGCAGCAGTGGCAACCGAATTGGCGCTGTCGGCTACCTGGCCGATCACACTTTGCAGATTGGCAATCATCTTGAAGAAAGCGTTGCCGAGTTCATCCTTGGCGGATTTCGATGTCACGTTGACCGACAGGTCACTGTTGGAGATGGCAGTAGCTGCCGCACCCATAGCCTGCATGTAGTTGATCAGTGCATCAAAGGCCTGGCTAATATTTCCGATTTCGTCTTTGCGCAGGCGCACCTTGTCCTTCTCGGCCTCACTCACATCCCGCACCAGATCGCCAACCGAGATTGCGCGCGCCAGGCGGGTCAGAAAGCCCAGTGGGTTGGCGATGCTGTTCGAGATAATCATGCCGAAGACGATCGCCAGCAGCACGGCGGCCACGATGATTGAAATCATGATGGTAGTGGCCTGGTCGGCGGTGGCGGTGTTGCCTTCAGAAGTAGCCAGTGCCTGCTCGGTTTTCATGAGTTGCATGGCATCAATGTTCGCTTCGACTGCCTTGGCAGCCGCCAGGGCGTCGCCGCGCAAATAGGTCAGACCTTCAGCTTTTTTATCTGCCAGCGCCAGGGCCATGATTTGATCGCGGAATGGTAGAAATTCTTTGTAGGATTTATCAAAAGTGTCAAAGAGCGCCTGCATTTCCTTGGAGAGGATGGTTTTTTGGTAGGAGGCAGAGATCTTATCAATCTCATCGGAAAGTTGTTTGATGGTGGCAGAGTAGGTCTGGGCTTCTTCAGGTGTTTTAGCCAGCAGCAGATCGCGCAGGTTAACACGTGTACGTTGGAAGGCTGTCGCAACCTCTCCCAGCTCGTTGAGCGGGACGGTATAGCTTACATACAAGCGCGTATCTGCCGCTTCAATCTGACGAAGATAATAGATGCCCATGCCGCCGACGAGCGGCAATACCGCATAAGTTGCTTTTTTATATCTTTATCACCAACGTGGTTTCCAAGCTTTTACCGTTAAGCCCGCAGGGAACCCCAATTGGACGCGGATTTTCGCGGATGTACGCGGATAAACCAAAAGATTTTTGCTTTTTCCGCGCTTGTCGGCGCTCGTCCGCGTCCCAAAAGAATTTGAATAAGCAAGTTATGCTCCACTGCATTTAATGCATTCATTTTTGTTTTCTCCTTGGTTCAAATTACATGCTGGGCTATCTCACCCAGGTTTGTTTTGTGCGCTTTGGGTAACCTGCATGCGGCGGCTATCCGGGTTGGGTTCAATCCTTACTTCCTGGTACTATTATTTCACACTTGGCCAAATGAGATTACCGTAGTTGTACGGTATTCTGTTATGTTGAAATCCCCGTATTTATGCGCTGCAAAATTGGAAAACCAGTCGGCCCCCATTCCAGAACGAATCCAAACATCCACAGCACCGATCAGCGCATGGTCGCTGATCGGTGCTGTGGTGGCGGGTGCTATTTTCCGATAACACATCCCCATAATAACTACTATTAATATTTTTCCCCTATCTGTCAGTATTCCCAAATCGACAAACTTACCAGCAACCTGACCGGTACGCTTTTTTAGTGAATATCACTGATCAAGCCCCGCTTAATGGCATAGCGGATAATGTCCAATTGCGTGCGCAAACCTAATTTGTTCATGAAGTTTGAGCGGTGCATTTCAATGGTACGCACACTCAGGGATAATTTGATCGCAATCGCTGAACCGGTATTGCCCTCACAGATCATTCCCAAGATTTCCCGTTCCCGTGGGGTCAGGCTTTCATACGGATCAGTTTGTACTGATTGCGATTTTCGAATATATGATTCAATCGCTTTCTCAGAGAGCAGCGAACCCAAAAATCGATGCCCGCTATTAACCTCACGGATGGCCCGGATCAGTTCTGTAGCACTGTCATTTTTCAACATGTAACCCAGCGCCCCGTTCCGAAAAGCCTCACTTACATAAATTTCATCGGCATGCATCGATAAAATGACGACCTGTGTCTCGGGAGAACGGAGTTTCACTTCGCGGGTCAGCTCAGACCCGCCCAAATGCGGCATAACCCAATCCTGGACCAAAACATCTGGTTTAAATTGATTAACTTTTTCAAGCGTTTCGAGTCCATCCGTGGCTTCTGCGACAATGGAAATGTCATCATAGGCTTCAATGATCGCGCGCAAACCCTGCCGGACTATTTGATGATCATCCGCAAGAACGATATTTATCATTTTCAGTCCTTCTGAACCAGGTTATTCAGCGAAAGGCGGATCAGGACTCGTGTGCCTGCGCCTGGTGTGCTTTCGATCGTTGCACTCCCGTTCAAAAGCGAAGCTCTTTCAAAAATCCCGGTCAACCCCACTGACTGTGTTGTAGTCAGTATCTCGGCCACAGCAAACCCTTTCCCTTTATCCCAGATTTCAATTTGTAAAATATTCTCTATCAAAGTAATTCTGACCGTCGCCTGCCTGGTTCCCGCATGTCGGATGACATTCGTCAGGGCCTCCTGCACCATGCGATAGACACCCGTCTCAATTTCAAATGATAAGCGAGTCTCCAGACCCGCATATTCAAAATAGACATCCAGATCTGAATTTTGGCGCAGGCGATCAAACAGGTTGATCATGGCTTGCACGAGACCAAAATCATCCAGCAGGGCCGGCCGCAGACTTTTGGATAATTCGCGCACCTGGACAATCAAATCAGCGATGATTTTCTTTGATAATAATGCACTCTTTTTTTGAGAGTCCGGCATCATTTCCAAACCTGCTTCAATATTGAACTTAAGACCGGTGAGTGCCTGGCCAATTTCATCATGAAGCTCACGCCCCAGATGACGCAGTTCCTCTTCCTGCACGATTAACAACCGGCGGGAAAGTGCCTGTAACCGGTCAGCAGAATCTTGCAATTTTTTTTCTGCCTTTTTTTGGTCAGTGATATCCATTAACAACATTGCAAATCGCCCTGCTTCAGGAGAAAAAGCATTGATCATAAATATTTTATCGAGTGGAGCAAAATATTCCTGAAAAAGGGCCGATTCGCCCTGCACAGCGATCTTCTGGCCCAGTTCGGTCCAGTGCTTCTCGCTGCCGGGCATAACCTCATTCAATTCGCGCCCGTCAACCTGCGCCTGGGTTAGATTGAGCATTTGGAAAAAGGTTGTGTTTGCTTCCAGAAAGTAAAGCCGGGGGAATTTACGATCTTTTATTTGGTATTCCAACAGGGCTACGCCTTCCTTCATGTTATTAAACAAAGCTTTATAGCGCTTTTCACTTTTATACGTGCGGATTGCGGCATGCCTGCTGCTGGTGATATCGTGGATAACACCCAGGATACCAATCCTGAACCCAGCTTCGTCCTGGATCTCGCTAAACGCAATCTCCGCCAGGATGATATGGCCATCTTTGGCCTTTACCTGGGTTTCCAGTTGAAACCTGCCGGTGGCTTTGATCGATTTTTCGAATGTTTCTTCCAAATATTCGAAATCCTTGCGGGATGCAAAAAGACTTTCGGACGAATTTCCAATTAGCTCAGTGGGCGCATAACCCAACATCCGTTCGCAGGCTGCGTTCGCCATGATAATCTGCTGCTCAAAAGGATGGCGAACAAAGAGAACATCATTAAGACTGGCAAAGGTTCTTTCAAATTGAACATTAGCCGCACGGACTGCCTGGCCTGCTTTTTCACGTTCACTGATATTGCGGATAACGCTGATATTACAATTTTGCCCAAAGTATTCACCGCCCACGGCTCGGACCTCAACCGGGAAAAGCGTACCATCTTTGCGCCGGTGGATTGCTTCAAACAAGATCCCATCCGTGTTTGCCTTCTGCATCTGCGCATTGATCTGGCCGATGGAATCCGGACTGCGTAAGTCGCTGATCCGCAGTTGGAGCATCTCTTGGTTTGAATATCCATATTCGAGCTCAGCAGCCGGGTTTGCAGCCACAATCATACGATCACTCATGCGCACATACAAAACGATATCCCGCAAGTAAGGGTTCATGACCGTGTATGCTGAAATCAGGTTGACATGTTCCGCGGCCAGGCTTTCCTCCAAGCTCAGGATTGGCAATGGGTGAGGCATTTCTCTTTTATCGACGTTGATTTCCGCCAGACCGTTAAGGGAAATCAACCGGCCCTGCTCAAAACCCGCCATGCCCAACAAAGCAACCACAATCGGAATAAAATTGATCTGAACAACATTCATCCCGACTGCCTGGTTTTGAACGCTGCCAATCGCATTTATAATAAAATACAGGCTAAACCCTATCACCAGATAAACTTTCGGCGATGCGTATTTTCCCTTTTGAAAATTGTTGTATGGCAGGCGTGCCAATACCCAGAATATTGAAATATTTAAAACGGGATAAAACAAAGATAACAGGATGGTCAGGTTTTGTGCAGGTAGTTTGGCCGAAGATAATGGCGCCAAAAGAAAAAACCAATAGCTAAGTCCGACTGCCAGGGTAATAAGAAAGAAGTCAGACAGATCTTGATTTAATTCCAGGCGAATTGTTTCTGCCCTGGGGAAATTTAATATACCCAACAGAAAGAAACACCGGAAAAGAATATTTAGCAATAACCAGGCTAGCAGGTTGCCAGAGTGCAATTCAGTATAAATATCCGCGGCAGCCAGAATGAGCATTGAAATTGAGAGAAATAGCCACGGCAAGGCAGCCTGCTTGGTGAAGCGGGTGTTCATCCGGTGAGCCAGGTAGAAGCTCAGTGCGCATACAAAACAAATCAACGCTGAAATTAAACTAAACACCGGGTGCAATAGGTTATCCTGGCTGGTCAAATGAAGGAAAACGATCTGGATCAGGCAGACCACCAGAAAACCAAACTCAAATTTTCGGATCATTCCCGGCCGATCCCAGTCTAACTGTTTCATTGATTTACCATTTCAACTCACCTGCCAGCAATCATTATTGACAAATATTTCGGGAATTTAATAATCGGAACGGTATTGATTCCGAAAAACCAGGCCAGACGAAAACAAGACGTTCGACTTCTTTTCAGCAAGGATATCGTGAGTTTTGTCATTTTCAAACCAGGGTTTCACTTTGACAATCTGACAGCCTCTCACCAGGCAAGAGACCGCCATCCTGATTTTTGCCGCGCAGTACGCCGCGCGTGCTAATCAAGGGTTTGCCCATCATTCCAGGTTCTTTTGGTTGCAATGGGTGGGAAGGTTGGTAATCGTGAGTTAACACTGCCAGGTCATAGAGCTAACCTGCAACCTGGCATCGTCAATATCCAACAATAAATGGTTCTACGCACGAGCTCTTCGTTTTGGCACTTAACATCCTGGTCCAGCTGTTCGGACGATTAAAAATCGATGGTTTGCCTGCGCCAGTGGAGTTTTTGCGCCTGTTCCTGGCGCAATACTTTACAAAAAAGGCTCTTTCACCCCCTTCCCGTTTTTGGAATGGGGACAGGGGCATGGGTTATCACCTAAAACTGGCAGCCTGTGAGCAAATACAACAAAATAATATTTTGATTTGATTATGCCATGCCACTGCGAATAACATAATAAAATACATGTAAATATGGACAGTAAATTAGTGGGGCGCACAATTATGCGCCCCACTAATTTATTTTTTATTCCTTCACTTCCGGCAGCCATACCTCAAACTTGCTGCCCATGCCCAGGTCACTGGCAACCTGCACCTTGCCGCCATGTTTATCCAGAATGGAGCGCACAATAAACAATCCAATCCCCGTACCCTGGACTTCCTGTTCGACCGCATTGGTCCCGCGGAAAAAACGATTGAACAACATCGGCATATCTTCGCTCGGAATGCCCATGCCCGTATCGCTGATGGATACCAGGATACCGGAATCTGATTCTTGAACGCGCACATGCACCTTGCCACCCACAAGCGTGAACTTGATGGCATTGCTGACCAGGTTGATAAATACCTGGGTCAGAGCGCTCTCGTCCGCCCTGACCAGTGCTGGGGTATCCATCTGCAGCAGCAGCGATTCAAAAGTCAGGGTAATATTGCGCTCATGGGCGGCAATTTTAAATTCATCAATCACCCGGGTGATCAATTCCAAGATCTCAACCGACCGGAAATTAAACTGGAACTGGTCGCTTTCCAGGCGTCCCGCGCTTAATAGATCTTCAACCAGCCTGCGCTCGCGATTCAACTCACCCTTCAAGACACCCCAATATTCTTCATTTTCGCTGCCAATCAGATGATCATCCAGCAAGTTCACCATCAGCAGCATGGTGGCGATGGGTGTTCTTAATTCATGGGTCGCCCGGTTGATGAAATCGGATTTCATTTGCTCCAAGCGGCTGCGGTCAGAGATATCTCGAATGATTGTCAAAACTTCGTCAAGCCCGCTGCTCTTAAAACGCGCTTCGAAAATGTGCGTGGATTCTCCCACCTTAAGGTTAAATTCCATCGATTTGACCTGCCCGCTTTGGATCGCTTTATCAATACAGGCCCTGGCTTCTACAGAAGATGGTTCATCCAGGATACTGAATAATGAATATCCGATAATCTTTTCGGCAGGCACAAGCAGCAGCTCGGTTGAACTGGCCTTGTAATCCAGGATATTGCCATCGCGCTGGATGCGGAAGATCAGGTCGGGAACCGCGCTCAAGAGCGCCCGGTTTTGAGCCTCACTTTGGCGCAGGACAGTTTCCATCACCTTCCGTTCGGTAACATCCTGGTTTGTCCCAGACATCAAGAGTGGTTTGCCATCGGATGTCCTGGCTGTTATTTTTCCACGGTCCAGCACCCAGACCCAAACGCCATCTCGATGGCGCAGGCGCGTTTCGCACTCGTAATAATCCAATTCACCATTAAAGTGTTTCTGGATTAATTCATTCGACAGGATCAAATCATCCGGATGCACGAATTTCCTCCAGGTCTCAATTGAAACAGGCGCGAGGTCTGCCAGCGTGTACCCCAGGATATTCGCCCAACGTTCGTTGAATACAGTTTCGCCGGTTTGCACATTCCATTCCCAGGTACCTGCAAATGTGCCCTCCAAAATGGCCGCAAGCCGGCGCCTTTCGGTAATCAGCAAGTCGCCCGCCAGCTTGCGCTCGGTGATATCGATAAAGGTAACCACCGCACCAGTCACCTTGCCAGCAGCGATCTGTGGATACGACCAGTATTCGGCCGGGAAACTGGTTCGATCTGCCCGCCACAAAACTTCATCATCGCGATGCACATCGATACTACCGTGCAGCACCTTGAAAATGTAACAATCTTCCACCGGCATGCGAGTCCCATCCGGATACGAATGGTGGATACGCCAGTGCATGTTCGTGCCTAGCAGCTGCCCAACATCGGTATAGCCCAATAACCTCAGGCAGGACGGGTTGGCAAAGGTGCAATTACCATCCATGTCAATCCCATAGATCGCTTCAGCGGTTGAATTGAGCAGCAGGCGCACCTGCTCTTCACTCTTCTTCAAAGTCAACTCTGCTTCTTTGAGTTCGGTCAGATCCCAATTGATACCGTTCACACGGTTGGGCCGTCCCGTAAAGTCGCGCTCCACACTGGCTGCGGCACCCAGGTAGCGCACGCTGCCGTTGCTGAGGATGATCCGGAATTCAGTATTAAAGATCGCCTTGCCCAGCACAGCGTTATTAAGATGCGTTTCAGTTGCCAGCAGATCATCGGGATGAATGGCGTTGCGCCAGGTGGCATACATCGGCATCACATCCGGTGGTATGTCAAAAAGGGAATACATGCGCTCGTTCCAGGTCAGAAAATTGGTTGGAACATGCCAACTCCAGACCCCGATGCCGCCCGCCTTTGTGGCCATATCCAGGCGCGACAAGGTGTATTGAAGCTCCCCGGCTGTCTTTTGGTGCTCCTGAATTTCAGATTCCAAAGCCGACTTGGCCGCATAAGTCCGCCAGACTTCAGAAATTGCTCTCTGGGACAGGCGCACCATCGAGGCAATCAGAAGCGCTACCAGTAAACCTGCAATAATGACCAATTGTGGCAAATAACTATTACTGCCAATCGTAAGCACGGCTGTCGGCTGGGAGCGAACTGTAAAACGATGATCCAGGATTTTAATGGTGGTCGAGGCCTCCAAATTACTCGACTGGGAAGCATCCCAGCCAGTCTGTTTGAAAACCGGGATTTCATCCATGCTCAGGGAAGTTCTCAGTTTGTCTTCAACATCCTGGGGTTGCTGGGCGGCCAGGACATAATTGAGCCAGGGATCGATCCGAAATACAGCCAGAATAAATCCATTAAATTGCCCATTGCTATGAATTGGAATATAGACCAGGAAGCCTTTACCACCTTGCACCAGGTCGACCGGCAGCGTCATGGTTGGAGCGCCATAATCCTTGGCGGTTTCCAACGCAATTCTTCTTTTTTCTTCGGCCGCCAGATTCAAATCCTGGGCAGCCTCATTGCCGACCAATGGAACGATCCAGCGCACATGGTAACTGTCATCCACCCATTCAATCGCCTGGAAACCTGGCAGATCATTGATGATCGACTGCACCTCAGCGCTAAATTCTAGCTTCGTCAAGCCGTTGTGGATCCCCCAGTGATTGGCCAGTCTTTGCAAGGTCAATATCCGGCTGTGTATATCGGCATCGATATAGGTCGCTACCTTGCTATTTTCAGACTGGAGTGTAGTAAACTGTGCAACCTTTTGCTGCTGGTTCAATACCCATGCCAGCAAGCTGATACTCGCAAAGATCAACACGCCCACCAGCAAGGGCAGCCAGACTGTGTTGAATTTTGGTTCAGTGGTATCCGAAGCGTTGTTTTGTTGCATATTTGCCTATCCATGCTGCGATTAATTTTGGCTTGTCTTGTTCAACAAACCATTGAAATATCCAACAAAAACAGCCTGGAGATAACACTTAACTACACCCCAGACGGATACGTCCAGGTGCGTGCGGCTATCATCAGCACGGTGGTATCACCACTATCTCAACTCAATCCACGACTTTGAGAACCCCAGGATGGCAAGCTCAGACATGGGTCTTTCTGATAGTGGTGCCCTTATTGATGTGAACATTACTTGTGGCTGATTTGCTTCCAAAACCAAACAAGATTATAACCTAAATCAGGATCAACAGCCCGGCCTGGATCGACAGTCTGGATCAAAGACCAGCCAGGGCAGCGGTCTGATCTTTAATCCATCTCCATTGCCACGCGATTGCGTCCTTCTTCTTTCGCCCGGTAAAGCGCCTGGTCAGCCCTGCTCAAAAACATATCAAAGGTTTCCTGGTCGCCTGATAAACTGGCAATCCCAGAACTGATGGAAATTGAGACCAGCTTGCCATCCAGCTCAAATGAAACAGCCATTAGCGTCTGACGGATACGCTCCATCACAATCTAGGCCTGATCGCGATTCGCTTCCGGCATTAACACGCCAAACCCCCTACAAGAAAATTTGCGGCTGCTCCCCCCGCCCTATTAAAATTTTTCTGGATAATAAACACTACCCGTGATCCTGTTTATTTTCCATCCGTCAGCTGCATGGCAGCCGCCACGATCCGGTCCACGTTCGGCAAAGTCGCATCCTCCAGATGCCGGGCATACGGAATGGTGGTCTGTGTACAAACCCGCGCATACCTGAAGTCCAACCCGGCCTCCAACGCCACCGCTGCCAGCTCACCAGACAGGCCAAAACCCTGGTAGTCTTCATCTACAACCAGCAGCCGGTGGGTATGCGCAAGCTCACTGCAGAGCGTGTTCTTATCCAACGGCGCCACCCAGCGCAGATCAATCACTCCCGCCGAAATCCCCTGGCGCTCCAGGATGCCGGCGGCCTGCAGCGCGCGGTGCACCCCGACCCCCAGTGTTGCAATCGTCAGATCAGAACCCGGACGACAGACAGAGGCCACACCCACTGGCAGCGGCTTCCAGATCTGCGGCACTGGCCCACGCGCCCCAAGCGCTGGCACATCATAACTGACCGTATCACGCCCGCCCGAGCCGAGGAAATCCAGCCAGACCGGCGAGATCAGCTTGTGTTCCATAAACACCACCGGCGAACCCAATCCCAGCGCCGCAAGCATCAATCCGCCCGCGTCAGCCGGATTGGACGGCACCACCACACTCAAACCGGGGATATGCGCCAGCCAGCCCCACAGACTCTGCTCATGCTGACCACCATCACCATAGCCCCCGCCGCAGGCTGTACGCACCACCAGCGGCGCCTGCCAACGCCCACCAGAAAAAGTATCCAGCTTTGCCGCGTGGTTCAGGAGCGCATCGACTGCCACAGCGATAAAATCCACCAACATGATCTCGGCCACCGGCCGCAGCCCGCCCATCGCCATCGCCACGGCTGCGCCCAGAAAAGCCGCTTCGCTGATCGGCGTGTTGCGCACCCGCTCGCGGCCAAAGCGCACGAACAGACCGCCGTGCAGGCCCTGCACATCCTCACCCAGCAGCAGGATGCGTGGATCACCCGCCATGGCCTGCCCGAGCGCATTGTCAATTGCTTCTGAAAAACTGATCTGTTTCATGCTGCACTTCCCTGGGGTCGGAGCGCCATTTCAACCACCTGTCCGATCTCCGCGCGGATAGCGGCTTCCAGACCATCCAGGCGCTGCGAATTTTCTGCATGCAGCAGCTGCCTGGTCCGCAGCAGCGGATCATTCTGCCTGGCAGTCTGGCGCTGGGAGCCCACTACCACGCCCAGGATCTGACGCATGGAGGCAATTCTTTCGCCCCAGGCTGCGCCCCGCCGGCTGAAAAAACTTCTAATCATCGGCCAGATGCGTTTGCGAAAGGAGTACAGCGGCCGGCGGAACATATCCAACAGCCCGTCCCCCAGAAAATGCCCTTCCAGATGAACGCAGTGTGCCCAAATGAAGGCTGGACCATGCCCCGCGCGCGCCTGCCGCATGGCTGCCTGGCTCACACACCAGACCGCGCCCACATCCGCACCATCCACCTCCCAGGCCCGCATCCCAAAAGCCTTGGCGCGCGCCAACAGGTTGCCAGCCACCGCGCTCTCGGAGGGTGTAGTAATACCGAGCCCATTATCCTTGCAGACAAACACAACCGGCAGCTTCCAAACCACCGCCAGATTAAATGCTTCCATCAACATGCCCTGACTGGTGGCGCTTTCGCCAAAAAAAGCCACCGCCAGGCTGCCCGGGCGCAGCATCTGGCCTGCCAGCGCAAAACCAACCGCAGCCGGCGCTGAAGCGCCGACAATCCCGGATGACGCCGCCAATTTCTCGGGCACAAACAGGTGCATGTGCCCGCCCTGCCCAGCACACAGCCCATCTGCTTGACCCATAAACTCGCGCAGCAGCAAGAGCGGCGACACTCCGCGCATTAAGAGCGGCGGCGTGCCGCGATGTTCAAGGGCCATGGCATCGTCCTGGCCCAACTGCGAGACAATCCCGGCCGCAATGGCTTCCTCGCCCAGCCCCAGGTGCATCTCACCAGAGATTTTGCCATCTTTCCAAATTCTGCGCACGGCTTCTTCAAAGCAGCGGCTCTTAAACATCAGCTCATACAGATTCCAGTGATCAGGCGGCATTTGCCACTCCTTATTGGATACACGCAACTTACCGAATAAAATCTCGCCGGTTCTTCCACAACAAGATCGTCATGGCTGGGCCCAGCGCCATGATCACCAGTACGATCGCCAGTTCAATCCCAGCCGCCCCATTGAAAGGCACGAACATATTATGCTGCAAATCGTATAACAAATCTTCAAATCCGAGGAAAATGGCCCCACCCGCCGTCAGCAGCATCGCCAGGAAGCCCCAATCGCGCATCTTCCACAGCCCAACCACCCCCACCGCACAGGCCAGCGTCACGAACAGATCAGGCAGTGGGAAAGCCTGCTCGTAACCAATATAGACAGCATAATCCGGATCAAGCGGTGTGCGCGCCTGGACAACCTCCGGGGCAAAATACCATGCATACCAGTAGGCCGACATGGCCAGGATCGTAAATATCCCGATCCCAATCACAATATTAATATCCTTTGAACGTTTCATTTCCAGCCTCCCGGAATGATCTTACCTGGCGCATCCAAAATATTATTCCCAGACCAGCCTTAAATCTGCGAAAATAGGCAGTGGAGCATAACTTGCTTATTCAAATTCTTTTGGGACGCGGACGAGCGCCGACAAGCGCGGAAAAAGCAAAAATCTTTTGGTTTTTCCGCGTACATCCGCGAAAATCCGCGTCCAATTGGGGTTCTCTG
>JAPLGT010000078.1:0-9039 GCA_026390035.1 Chloroflexota bacterium | reverse complement strand
GGAAAATTGACGGCAATTTATCCCACTTTTCCCAAAGAGCAACCGTGGTTGGGTTTCCAATCAACTTGATAATAACTGCAATTGGAATGAGTAGCGCTGTCGGGATTGCGATCCAGCGATGAATCAGGCGAAACCATATGTTCAGAAATTTATTCATGCATGTTGCCTCTTTTGTCTATAAAATGGAGAATGACCGTTCTCGCAGGATTCGGCGCACCGGGCGCTTCGATGCGGTTGACTACTCCGCGCACTCCGGGAATACTCGCAGCAATACCATCTGCAAATCGCCGTTCCTCCATGGAAGCTAGACAGCCAGACAAATGAACAATGCCATTTGAGACACCCACGCGCAAATTTGCGGGTGAAATATGATCGTTAGCTACAAAGCAAGCCAGGATCTTTTGTCTCAGAATTTCGTCGAAGGTCGGATGCATTGCTTGGGTCATGCCAACTCGCGCAAAAACAGGTCAGTCTTTTTGAGTATAAAGATTGACCTGTTTCTTGTATACGACTTTTGTCGTGCTAAATCTCATGCGGCAGGAGCGTCAATGCGAGTGCTCCCGCCGGAAAAAACGAAGAAAACTAGATTTTCACTTACATGACCTGGTAGACAACAAAATAGACAATATAAATTACGACCGAAAAGATGGTGTAAAGCGCCAGGACGTTGTTAACATAGTATTTTTCTTCCGCAGGTTCTGGGCGCATGTACAGGGGGATGATAAAAGGCGGAGGCAAGACCAGCAGGGTAAAAAGGGCAGCTTCAAAAGCGGGTTCAAGGTGCAGCCAGCCGCGGATAATAAAGATGTTCAAACACAAAGCCAGCGGAACCAGAATTGCCAACCTGAACAAAGTGATTGGAAAAGCGGCTTTGATGCCCTGTCGATCAAATTTAAGACTATAACCAACAATCAGCAGAATAACCGGCACGACAAGATTCCCCAGGAACTGCAAGGTTGCCATCAATGCGCCCGTAAACGGAGCCTGGTACAGCAGCGTTTTGAGCCCCAGCGAATTCAGAAGTAAGCCAGCAAGAATGGCAATGATCACCGGCGACTTGAAAAATGTTCCAAGAAGCTGTTTGGGATCTCGAAGACCATCCCGCTGCATCAAAAGAAAAGCCAGAAAAATGAACCAGATAAAAATCTCGTGGCCCAGGGCAAGTACGGCAATATAACCAAGTTTCTCCAGCCCGTAAGCGCCCCCATACAGACTGACCCCCAGCATCCCATATTCAAAACCGGTCATCAGAAAGGGGAAATAAGTCTGGCGTATGTTGAACTGGCGTTTGATCCAATATCCGAGCCCAAAAAGAAGCAGGCAAGTACAAAAAATCAAAATAAAAATCACCAGGTAGGTTAATTTCAGTTCAATTTGCAGAAAAGTCAAAAAAAGGACCGAGGGCAGTGCCAGGTTGACAATCAGCTTGCGCAGATCATCGATAGTTGCTTCGGGTAAAAACTGGCGACGGCGAATCCAATTTCCCAAAATGATCAGGAAAATGATTGGCAAAACACGATTGATGATTTGAGTTGTTTGTTCCATGAGGGGTTCCGTGTGCGGTTATGCTGCTGATTATCTGACTCCGGAAATGAGCGTCGGCCAGGGAGCCAGACCATCAATTCTATCAGTCTCTCGTAATTTACTCACGGCAAATGCTCATCAAGGTTTACCCTCAAATATCCACAAAAAACCTCTTGCCCCTGCACCAGGCACCATTTGCGGGGCAAACCTCCGTTTTCACTTGCCCTTTCGGCAAAACCAGGATGCATGAGTTCAAACCAGATGCGCCCGTGATTCAATACCGCATGGATCCGAATCTAATGGCCCTGGAAGGAAGGTTGATCTGCAAAACAAGGTCTGCACTGATTTACATTGGGTTCCGATCTGTAAAGTAGGCATTACTCGGTATTTACATTATTACGTAATACTGTTATTATTGTCTCTGTAAACTCAACATGCAGGAGGGCAGACAAGAAACAATGTCAAACGAAAATATATTAATTCATGAACTTGCTGAACAAGCAGGAACCACTGTCCGCACGATCCGTTATTATACGGACGAAGGTCTATTACCACAGCCAGTGACCCAAGGAAAATACGCGTACTACAGTTTGAACCATCTCAACCGGCTGGAACTCATTCGCCGGATGAAAGATGCATACCTGCCATTACGTGAAATTCGACAGATACTGAGTTCCCTTAGCGATTCTGAAGTGCTTCAACGCCTGCAAGAACAGGTGCTTGCCACCCCAAAAGCCGAACTGAGATCAAAGCCAGAACAACTTACCCAAGGGTCAGGGACGAAAGCGTTGGAATACATCTCACGCTTGATGGATGAGCAGTCAGTGCATCGGCCGCAAGGAACAGCAAGCCCATCTCCATCAACGCAACCGAACAATAGAAGCGGGCGAAGCTCATTAATAACCAACAACCAACCCGCTGGGCCAAACACCCTCGCCGATGGTGAGACCTGGCAGCGCATCCAACTTGCATCAGGGCTGGAGCTGAACCTGCGCAAGCCAACGGATCCAGATTTCGCCGCCCGGGTCCAACAATTAATCGCATTCGCAAAAATATTGTTTCCCTAATATTTGAGGAGGCCAACATGAACAAGAATTTTAACCAGTTTCAAATGAACGTAGACCGTGATTTAGTCGCCCTGGGTGTTCCGTCAGAACGTATTCTTGAAATACGCGTGCAATCGCCAGTATCTGTCGACCAAAACGAAAGACCGCACCTTAACCTGGCATTGGTGCTCGACCGAAGCGGGTCAATGGGCGGTGATAAGCTCGACTACGTCAAGCAGGCAGCCAGGCATGTGCTCAACCTGCTTCAAGAACAGGATAGCGTTGCGCTGATTGCCTATGATGATGAAATTAATTTATTATCGCCCAGCATCAAGGTCACAAGCATTAATCGCACAGAAATCACCCGCCGAATAGCGCAGCTTGAGCCGGGTGGATCAACAAATCTGAGTGGTGGTTGGCTGGCTGGGTGCCAGGAAGCAGCCTCTGCCGCCCAGGAAGGGACGATTAACCGTACCCTGCTGCTGACGGACGGGCTGGCCAATGCTGGCATTATCGATCTGGAAGAATTGGCCCAACACGCGAAAGAGTTATCGAGACGCGGGATCTCTACTTCCACGTTTGGGGTCGGCGAAGGGTTTAATGAACACCTGCTGGAGGCCATGTCTAACCAGGGTGGTGGAAATTTTTACTATATCGATACGCCAAAGGCCATCCCTGATCTTTTCTTGCGGGAGTTTAAGGAACTAGCAGCCGTCACAGCCAGTGAAGTCGAAATCAGCCTCAACTTTCCGTCTAATTGGGTTTTACAAGTGCCGGGCGGCTGGAGAACTCAGTTCTCTGAAGGCAAGTTACGCATCTTCCTGGGAAACCTTGTCTCCGGTCAAACTCAAGAAATCTACATCAAGCTGGTCGTCCCGGCTACCAGAAACCTGGGCGAAATGGTTTTGACTGCAAGTGTGACCGGTAAAGCGGAAAACGGTCTGCAGGTTGAAAATCAGACTCAGGTCATCGTCCGCTCTGCTGAACAGGCTGAGGTTGAAGCCGCACCCCAAAGGCAGGAGATCGTAAAACGCTTCACGCTGGTGTATCTGGCAGAAATCGCCACCGAGGCTTTAAAGCTTGAACGCCATGGGGAGAGGGAAAAAGCCAGCCAGCTGCTTATCAAGACAATTGCAGAATATCATGTATTTATGAGTCCGGTCGAAATAGATAAATTCCAAAATATGGCTGAAAGAATGAAACACGGTATGGATGAGCGCGACCGTAAACAGTCGCATTACACTTCCTACAATCAGAAACGCGGCAGGGAACAATAGGAATGGCTTGCACGAAAACCGGCTGACAGAACGTACCACTGACGCCTGGCTTAAAAAGAACTGGCCAACAACCATCGGGGGTTCGCATAAAAGTGTAAGCCGTTGCAGCTCCTGGCCCAGGCTGCAAACTATTCAAGGCTACCCCGTTCAGCTGGGCTGAACGGGGTAGCCTTGAGCGTGAAGGGTATCCTGTCTTGAGTTACCGCGCTTGTGCGGTGCGCTTATTTTTCAGCGTGTGGAGCGCCGATTGTTAACCTTCCAAGACAGTGATTTCAAAAAGCTCGATCGATTTACCGTTGTGCACATTGATTTTATGGCGAAACCCGGGATTATCACCAAACAGTTTCTCCAGTTCTGCAAGCGCCAAACCATTCGGATGGACTTTCATCAGCGCCAGCCTGATGTTGTCCATCAAATTTGCCCCACGCGCATAAAAATCCTGTTCGGCGCCGCATAGCTCGAGAACAAAGTGGTAGTAGGTGTGTAGATCTGCCGGTAAAGCGTTATTGGGTTTACCCAGCAGAGATTGATACTCTTTTTTGTGTTGAGAGCATATCATTTTTGTTAGCACTTGAAAACCGTCTTCCAAAGGCCATCTATCAAGATTGAGCCGGACCATTTGTTTATTGACCGGGATCGGATCGCCATCCAGCAATGCGTTTTCGGTATGGTGATCCGCTTCTCTTTCGGATGTATTCATCAATCTTTGATAGGTTCTCTGATGTACATCCAACAACCCTGGCGCAGCGATATTGTTTATTTTTTGAAGCCTTTTGCCGAAAGAATTCACCGAGGCCCGCATGGCAAACCCTGATTCGAGCTGTGATACAACGGGCTCAGGACTAATATTTATTAAATAAGGGTAGGATTCTTTTTCAAAATCAGAAGAGGGGAGATTGAGGAAATTGGGAAATTTGATAAATTCACTGACATTGATCACACCTGCACCCTGTTTACAGGCATAATCCGTCAAATCATCATCATCTGTAATCACTATACAGGGCTTTTTGCTCATCACGCAGTGACGCACGTAATCCTTGATATGCGGGTCAGCTTTTTTACCCGGTTCAGCCACATGCACAAAAACCCGGCCAGCCCTTTCAGGAATGACCATGCGAGGATCAAGAAACAGATCGACGGGACAGGCTTCACGCTGACATTCTGCCCATGCAGCCAGGGCCCGTATGATTGCACGATCATACTCGATCGTGACGGGTTTACCTTGCAAACTATATTTAATTTGGGCCAGATTATTTCCGTCTATAATCACATTGGGCTGCATAAAAATCCGTTTTTTTCTGTGGTAAGTTCACCTGGTGAATTCACTGGCTGCACACCAGCCAACTTTCCCATCCATTTTCTACTTCACAAACCAGGATTTAGCTGAAGTATTTTGGCGCACCAAAAGTTCCATCCAGCAGTTCTGCGCCCGGGAAACCCCATTCTTCTGAATCATAAATATTATCAGAATATTTGTAGATGGTGAATTCCCAGTCATCCATCACGCCGGTCTCGGTAAGCCGGCTGATAGGTGATGGTTTTGAGCCAAGATCAGCTCGATCGAAATAAAGGAATTTACCTTTGAAACGCGCAATATAAAATATTTCCAGGTTTCTATCTGGCAACAACCTTGACAGCGGACTGGGGGTGGAGAAGTTCTTGTGGTTGAACTCTTCCACCAGTTTCTGAACTTCAGCCTGGATTTCCAATGGACTTGCAGGACCTCTTGGCATAAGCCACTCTCCTAATTTTCCAAGTACATCGCGGCGGCCAAAAAGGCATCTTCGGGTTTGCCGGAAAATTCTCCGTTGGGATAGACGCTCAGCTCGTACTTCTCCTGGCTGTAGGTATAAAAAGCAAAGCCCCAGTCATCAGTCCCAAAATAGCGCAAACGGCACAGGTGCAGGGGCGTACTGCGTATCCGTTCAAGGGCTTGTTCACGGGTTTCATCCCAGTCAGGTGGCGGCCAGCCCTCGGCGAGATGCGGTTCGACAAACGCATCGATGTAACAGAATTGGGACTTGAAGCGGATATCGAGACGGATATAGCGGCCTTTGTAGTTTTCTTCGGCCACCTGGTTGATACGTTTGGTGACATCCGCCTGCACCTTGGGCGAAATTTTCGTGCCGCCAGAACCTGGGTCATAGACCCAGATACCACTGCGTGGGGTCATAATCACTCTCCTCAGTAAAGTTCGAAAAAATCATCCGTGCCGAGTGTGGGCAGCAGATTTTTGGCTAATACTTCAATTTTCGCGGGGCTTTGAATATTAATCCAATCGTCAATACTGCCACGAAAACACCAGCGCTGTGGGGAAAAGATGCGTTCGTCGGGTTCTTCCAGGATAAAACGCATGATCGGGCTGAACTGGGCATGGCGCTCTTCAAATTCCCGGCCAATGCTTGCGGGCATACTCCAACCGATACTAGCCATCATCTCATCAAAATCCGCGCCGCGGCTCTCGTAGATGATAATCTGTTTGTTCTTGATCCTTGCCCGGTATTTATGACTCTTGGGCAGCTTTTTCAAGGCTGCTTCAACGGTGGCCATTTCTTCAGGCGAGACCAGTTTCGGGCTGATTTTGACTACAGAGACGACGGCGTTGACGCTTTCTTCAACCTGGTAGCCTTCCGGCAGTTTTTCGATCGGTGTATCTTTTGGCTCTCGCGCAAAATAGTAGCGCGTTTTACCGGTCTTGGTGGTGGCCTGGCACAGATAGTAAGTGAAGCCTTTGCGGTTGGTGTAGGTAAATGGCATTGATGACTATCCTGATTTTACAGACCGGCGCGTCTGAACCTTTCCAGCAAGGTTGGTCGGCTGCGGTATTTCTCTTTGATGACCAAAAAGCGTTCCTGGAATTTGAGCAACCGTTTCTGGTATATCGCCAGGTCACGCAAGTTGATCAGCAATTGCGTCGCTTCATCGTAAGGCTTGGCCTGTTTTTTCTCAAGCAGGCTTTCAACAAGGTTCCAGGTGGTTTCTTCACGCTCTGCCAGATCGAGCAATTTCTGGATGCGTTTCTGCTCGGCCTCGGCCTTCCGCTGTCGCAAATCTTCCTGCTCCATGCGCCCGGCTTCCTCAAATATACTTCCAATCTGGCGCTGACCCGGCTCAACCTTGGCGGGTTTGCTTCCTGCCAATTCTTCCAGCCGCCTTTGCAAGGCCATACGCACTTGTGGTTCGTTATTTAACACCTGGCGCAGAAAAGTGACACATTCCTTGCGGGTGAGTTGCAGCAGAGCTTTTTCCAGGGGCACCGTGGATGTGGGTTGAAGCTCCGGGCTGGCTTTGGCTGCGGCTTTGACAAGATGCTCATCCAGATCAAAGAACTCGATAAAAGCCTGGTGGCTGCTGTTCAATTTGCCTAACCCGGCCGGGATGGGCGGCTCTGTTTCCGGGTTATCTTCCCCCGGGTCTTCGCTGGAGACGGCTTTCAGCCAGATCAGATAAAGCGCGCGGTAATCGCCTTGCAGGATCTGTTCGCGGATGGGGATCAATTTACCGAGGTCGCCTGTGGCTTCCAGCCATTCGTCACCGGGCTCTTCTTCATCCAGCGCAAACTCAAGGGTGATAAAGTTGCCTTCCAGTTCCAGTGTGAGAAAATCTTCCCGGCAGTAAGGCTGAATGGCATCCGGATCAATCGCGGATTTAGGGAAACGGAACATAAGTCTGCGCGTGCCCCAGTTCGCCAGGTATAGATGCGCATCAAAATATTGCAGCAATACCTGGCGTGGATCGTGTTTGAAATCTCCCCAGGAGTAAGAGACGGCTGCCTGGGTGGATGTGACTGTATCCATGTGGCTGGAAAGCGAGGCAACTGATTTCCGCTCATCGGGGTTGAGTGGCCGGTCAATGGTTTGCCATTCGTAATATTGGTATTCGCTCATACTATCACCATGATTTTTCAAGCTCCTTGCGTATGGCATCCGCGGCTTCCTGACCACGCCCGCGTGAATTTTGCAGGTCCAAATAGGTTTGCACCAGGCCAACGATTTGTGATCCGCCCACGTTTTTGGCAGCATGGAAAACGCCGTTATCGTAAGGCATCAATAAGCTGACGTTTGCTCCGCTGCTTACGTGCTTCCAGCCTAATGCAACTATGATTGGTTCTATCTCTCCGTTTACGAAAGCCGACATACGCTGATAGCGCACCATCGGCGCGATGCGGTTGGCTGCCGAGAAACCGGTAAGCGCATAAGAAAAGCCAAGCCGCTCACAGGCTTCACTGAACAGGACTTCGGCCTCGGCCACATCTGCCAACGTATAAAATTCCTTGACCTGGTTGCGACGAAAATCGTAGCGCTGCGCCCATTCATCCAGCAAGGCAGATGGATTGCTCAAGCCCATTCCAGTAAGGTCGGTTTTCAGCCATTCCCGGTCGGCCAAAAGTTTCTTGATGTTGGCGACCTGCCCCAGGCTGACCTGCGCAGTTTGCGCCAACTCCTGGGTTTTCCAACGCTGTCTGGGCGCGGTCAGCAAAACGCGCAAAACCCGCTCGGCTTTGGGTGAATAAAGCGAGCGTAGGTCACGTTTTTCACCAAAAGGATTGGCTGACCCTTCCTTGTGGATATAGACCCCGCCAAACGATAAATAACAATTCCCGGCCAGGTCAAAATACCCGATGCCCGCATTCCGACAAATGTCGGCGGCTTGCGGTGAAATATAAGGAGCGCTAAAAACCCCATACGTATCGGTCATCTCCGACATCGCCGCTTTCAATTCATAAGCAGCCAAACGCGCCCACCTGGGCTGGCCACTGGTCTGGAAGCGTACCAACAGCGTGAATTGGTTACCTTGCACCAGGATGGATACACTTAAGCCTGGCAAATCCGGCTTGGGGCAAATAGAAGCAACTTCAATGAAAGGAATCTGCTTCAGACAGTCTTGAAGTGCAGGGGAAATATCTTGCAGATAGGTTTTCACCATATATGGCCTTTTCAGCATTTGCTGAAAATAATTATAACAGTGAAAACCATTTTGAGGCATTCAAAACCAAAAGACATGTTGAAAAAAATCAGGTTAAACTACGTTGACTTGTCCAAGAAACACGCACTTTGTCATAGAATGCCAGAGTTTTCAGCGAGTTCTATTGTGGAACTACTACTAGACACCTGCCAACATTCTTATAAAATATCGGCCACAACTGAATATCTGCTATCTTCACGTCGGACAGAGAACCGATCGTCTGTACT
>JAPLGT010000194.1:0-18084 GCA_026390035.1 Chloroflexota bacterium | reverse complement strand
CCCAGTCTGCAGCGCCACCGGGCAGGTTGGAAAAGTCTTTGGCCTGCAATAAGTCAGCCAGATCGAGTCCCTGTGGGTCAAATGCGCAGCCGCGTACCAAATCATTAACAGCTACGATCATGAAGCGTAAGCCCTGTTTCTCAGCGTAACTGTTTCCGCGTTCAAGCAAAATTTGGGCAAGCCCCTGGCCAACATTCCCGAAACCAATTAGAGCAAGGCGAACTGTTTGCATGACCATCTCCTGTTGTGAATTATTCCAAGGTTGTATTGTCTGGCTCTTGCATAGCTACTGAAGCCCCACGAAAATGCTTGTAGTTGCTTTTTTGAGCTGGTTTGTGATTTTATCACAACCAAAAAAAGATATTGGCACTGAGCTGCTTTAGAGTATTCTCAGGTTTGAGGCTTGTGATCTGGACTTCTGCTGTGCCATGCCTGAATCGCAAACCCGTCACAAGCTATTGATTTGTGACGGGTTTGCGATTTTGTGATTCAGACTATTGTTTTAGACTGTCTATCTCAGCTTTTCATCCAGGCAGTGATCAACTCAACGGCCTCGGGCACGAGCGCACTGGTTTCGGGTGAAAGCTCGCGATCGAAGCCGAAATAAAAGCCACGCACCGAGAGCAGGGCTGCACGCAGTTTTTTGTGATAGATCGTTTCGCACATCGAGAGCAGTGATTGGGCGGTCAGGTGATGGGTGAAGGGTGAGCGTTGGAATTCGCTCTCGACTTCGATCAGGCGCACTGGCTCAGGAATGAAGCCGGTATGCGCATCCACAAAGCAGACACGCTCATAAGCGCTGATTTCCTCGGCCATTTCCGGGGTCAGCTGCAGGCTAAATACGAAATCCAGTAGATCGTTGACGGGGAATTCGTCATCGTAACTCGACGGGGCAGATAGCCCCAGTTGAATGGCAAGCGCCCTGAGAATATGCCAGGCGACACCGTCATCCTGCCGATCTGGATTTCCGTAGCCAATTAATAGAATGCGATTCAAGGTTTAGCGGCCGTAGCCAGTACCCATGATGTAGTTTTCCAATTCCGTGATGGTACCTTTTTGTTCTTCGAGCATGGCTTCGGCCAAACGGCGCAGGGAGATGATGCCGATGACATGTTCATTTTCCAGGACGGGCAGGTGGCGCACATGGTAGCGGCCCATCAGCTCGGCGCACTGGCGCACTGAGGTCTCAGGTTTGACCATGACCATCTCTTTGGTCATGACTTCCTGAATCAGTGTGTCGGCGGCGACGCGACCCTTGACTTCGCCCTGGCGGGCGTAGTCACGTTCGGTGAAAATGCCAATGATCTTGTTGCCTTCGGAGATTAGCACGGCTCCGGTATTGGCATCAGTCATGACTTTAAGGGCATCCAGAACGGTGCCGGTCGAAGCGATTGTGTAGACATTTGAATCTGTTTTTTCGTTGAGCAGTTTGCGAACGATAGCCATGGTTTTTATCCTTTGAGTACTTGACTGTTGACAATTGATCAGGACGAAATCAGGTGATAATGTATTTTACATCCTATGGCATGCAAATAAAACGCCATTTATACTGCAGTGCCTTCAGCCGCTCAGACTGCTTTACGGTTGAAGGCACTGGCGGGTGGTGTTAGTCGCGGGTGATGGTTCTGATCAGATCGCCGGCCGGGTCGATCAGCTCGAGCTGGATGGGCATTTGCCCAACGGCGTGGGTGGAGCAGGACAGGCATGGATCGTAGGCGCGGATGGCGGCTTCTACCCGGTTGAGCATGCCCTCGGTCACATCCGGGCCGTGGACATAGGTCTTGGCGACGCTGTCAACAGAGTTGCTCATGGCCCAGTTGTTGTGGCCGGTCGAGACGATCAGATTAACCTTGAGCAGTTTACCGTTCTCGTCAGTGTGATAATCGTGGATCAGGGTGCCACGCGGGGCTTCGATGACGCCGACGCCATGTCCGGTGAAGTTCCGGCGCGTGTTCAGAATGTCGGTGGAGAGGATGTCTTTGTCTTCGCAAAGCACGCGCGCGCGCTCAGTGGCGAAAAGGGCCTCAATTAAGCGGGCATAGTGATAGTAGAGGGTGTTTTCAACGGGTTTGCCGCCGCTGAGTGATTTGAAGATCTTTAATTCAGCGTTGGCCAGGGGGGTGTCGATCTTCTCGGCGATGTTCAGGCGCCCAAGTGGGCCCACACGATACACGCCGCCTGGGAAACCCATCGGTTTGTAGTATGGGAATTTAAGATATGACCAGGGTTCGACATGCTCGGCGATCATATCCAGGTAATTTGCGCCGGGGAATCTTTCCAGGTCCTTGCCGTTCTGGTCGATCAGGCGGATATCGCCGTCATACAGTTCCAGACCGTTATCGGGGGTCACGAGGCCAAAGTAGCCAGTTGGGAAGACGGCGAACTTGTTGATATCTTCCATGTTGCGCTCGGCCCAATCCTTCATGATTTGCAGGCCGATCTGAAGCGCATCGATGGCGCCATCCACACCGCTCAGAATGGTGTCACGTTCGCTGGATTGCAGGGCTTTGTTGACTCCGCCCGGTACTGCAAAATTGGGGTGAATGCGGCGACCGCCCAGAATGCGGATGATCTCCTGCCCAAATTTACGCAGCATAACGGCTTTGACCGTCAACCCAGGGTTCGCGCCAATCAGGCCAACGACGTTGCGGATTTCTGGAGCGGCATCGAAACCCAGCAGCAGATCGGGTCCGGCCAGTTCGAAGAAGTGCATGCCGTGGCTCTGGATGATCTGGCCCATGTGCATCAATTCGCGCAGCAGGTTGGCGGGGCGGGGTGGAGTTTGCCCGGTGATGGCATCGCTGGCTTTGGCAGCCGCCAGGTGGTGGCTGACAGGGCAGATGCCGCAGATGCGCGGAGTGATCTGGGGCATTTCAAAGAACAGGCGTCCTTCGCAGAATTTTTCAAAGCCACGGAATTCGTTGACGTGCATATAGGCATGGTCAACAGAGCCATCATCTTTCATGTGGATGGTGACCTTGGCATGGCCTTCAATCCGGGTAACGGGTTCAATAGTTATTTTTTGGGAAGTCATAATATTCGCCTCGGCCTAGTGCCAGTGCAGGAGTTCTTCTTTTAGTTCCGGCTTGCGGCCCTGGGCCAGCTCGGACAATACATAAAAGATCACATCCGCATCCGGCGGGCAGCCGGGTACGTTGTAATCGACCGGCACGACTTCATGCAGTGCGCGGGTTTTGGTCATGGTAGCCAGTTCTGGGTCATTAGGGATCTGACTGCCGGGTTCGTTGCTCTCGGCATCTACATAGGCGCGCTGCAGGGCTTCCTGCACGCCGCAAAAGTTGCGCATGGCTGGCACACCGCCAAAAACGGCGCAATCGCCCAGCGCGACCAGAATTTTGGAACGCTGGCGAAACTTATGGGCTACTTCCTCGTTGGCAGTGTTATTGATGCCGCCTTCCAGTACGCCCACATCCACGCCGCTGGCATCCGGTTCCTTCAAGTCAGTGATCGGGGTGGAGCGCAGATCAGCCAGTTCAACGATCTGGAGGATGCGTTCATCCATATCGAGCAGCGACATGTGACAGCCTGCGCAGCCACACATCCAGTCGGTAGCAATCTTTGGTTTTGCCATTTCTATCTCCTTGTCGATTCAGGTCCACTATGCCAGCGTGACGCTTGATTTGCGCGCGTGCAGGCTCGTGTGCCAATCTTGTTTGATGGGCATATTCATGCGCATAGCGATTTCTGCCAGTACGGCCGTATTCTCGCGCACGCCTTCGGGAGCGTTGACAGCTTTTTCAGCTGCCTGGATGCGCCCGTCCAGATTTACATAGTGCCCGGCCTGCTCAGACCAGAGTGCCACCGGCAGGACAACATCTGCTTTTTCTGTGATGCCCGAGAGGTAGGTGGCCTGCACAACCAGGTATGCAGCCTGGCTCAGTCGTTCCGACATGCGCTTGGAAATATAATCATCGCCGATCAGAGCGTAGACGGCTTTCTGATCTTTAATCGCAAATTGTTTATCCAGGCTGAACTGGGCTGCTGCAACACTGTTGGCTTCGCCTTTGACGGAGATCAGGCCGAAACGCTCGGCATCGACTGCGCCAGTCAACTTTGCCAGATCGAGCAGGGCGGTGACCAGTTTCTCATCTCGTTGTGCGGTCAGTCCCTTGCCAAATAGGATGACCGGGCTGACGGCATGCGCGAGCATCTGCGCGGCGCGAGTGAGGCTTTCCAGATCGATGCCGCTGGTCTCAAGCGCGGTCGCAATCAGTGTATCAACATCCTGGATGGCAAGCGGCGCGCGTCCCAGGCCTTCTTTAACGATGATCGCTTGCAGACCTTCAAGCACAGCCAGGTCGCTTCCGGCCTTGGGTTTCAGCGAGATATCAGCCAGATCGTCCAGCTCACTGGCTTCGGTGTCGATGTTGACCAGGCGCATACCCTTGGGTAGGGCGCGTTTGACCATGAAACCGGCCACCATGTGGCTCTTGGCTACGTTTGCGCCAATGGTTAGGACCATATCGGCATTGCGCAGCACATCCAGTTTTCCTTCAAATGCGCCGTTCTTTTGGGCAACTGCGCTGACGGCTGCGGTGGTCATGCCTTCTTCTGTGCTGGTGACCATGTCGCTCTTGAAGCCATCGGCGAAAATTTCCTTGAACATGGCCAGCGCTTCGACCGGCAGGCGGGTGGAGACCACAGCGGCCAAACCGTCATGTTGCTTGCCAGCCAGCGGTTTAAGTTTTTCTGCAACCGCACCCAGAGCTTCATCCCATGAAACCGGGGTCAGCTTGCCATCCACGCGCAGCATGGGGCTGGTGATGCGGTAGCGGGTTTCATTCATGGGGTCGTAGCGTCCGTGTTCGCATAGCAAACCATGGTTTACGGCGCCATCCCAGTTGCCTTCGATGCGTACGATACGGTTGTCATGTACGATCAGATTGACACTGCAGCCAACTGAACAGCCTGCGCAGACCGATTTGATGGTGGTCATGGCGGTCTCGTGGCCTTGATAGGCACTGGTGCGATCGATCAAGGCACCGGTTGGGCAAACCTGGACGCAGGTGCCGCATTTGATACAGGTGCTTTCGCCCATCGGCACGTTGGTGTCGGCGACCACCAGGGTGGAAGCGCCGCGCTCAGCCATGGTCAGGGTGAAATTGCCGACCAGTTCGCCACAGGCGCGCACGCAGCGGCGGCACAGGATGCAGCGGTTGTTATCAAGCACAAAATATGGGTGCGAGCTATCGACTGGATATTTATTCCAGCCGGGCTGCATGGGCCAGTGGGTCATACCCTCGCTGTAAGCTGCATTTTGCAAATCGCAATCGCCACCGCTGACCTGGCAGAACGGGCAGAAGTGGTTGCGTTCGCTGAACAGCATGGAGAGGATGAATTTGCGTGATTTTTTGAGTGCTTCGGTTTCGGTGTTGATGACCATGCCGTTGCTGACCGGCAGGGTGCAGGATGCGATTGGGACGCGGAAGCCTTGCACTTCGACGATGCACAGGCGGCAGCCGCCGAATGGGGTCAGTTCCTTGTGCGCGCACAGAGTCGGGATTTCGATCCCGGCTTGTTTGGCTGCCGATAGAACAGTTGTCCCTTCGGGCGCTTCGATCTGTTTGCCATTAATCGTTAGTTGGACCATGAGTACCTCGCTAAAAATCTATCTTACGCCTTCAGCAATCAGGCTGAGCTATTTTCTGCTGTGCGGCGTTTCAAAATTACTTTCTTGTTTCCCAGGCTGCTGGGATCAAGCCATTTCCGGTTCGGCGACCATCTCGCATACGCCGGTTGGGCAAACGCCCAGGCGGATGTGCGCTTCAACTTCGGCGCGGAAGTACTTCAGCGTGTCACGGATTGGGACCGCGGCAGTCTGGCCAAGACCACAATTGGATGCGATCTCCATCTCTTCGGCCAGGGTGCTGAGGGTCTCGAGATCGCTCAACTGGGCCTGGCCCAGGCTGATGGACGTGAGTATGCGCAGGGCGCGCTCGGTGCCCACACGGCAGGGCGTGCATTTGCCGCACGATTCGAAACGGAAGAACTTCATGAGTGTAATGGCCATATCCACCACGCAGGTGCTTTCATCGCAAATCAGCAGCGCACCCGAGCCCAGCGAAACACCCGCCTTGCGGAAGGATTCGAAATCCATGGGGGTGTCTTGCAAGCTGGCAGGAATGATCGAGCCGCTTGAGCCGCCGGTCTGTGCCAGTTTAAAGGAGGCGCCCTCAGGCAGTCCCTGCCCATAAATATTGATGACTTCACGCAGGGTGATGCCCATGGGGACTTCGATCAGGCCCTTAAACTTGACATTGCCCAGGATGGTGTAGGTTTTGGTGCCATGGCTGGAAGGTGTACCCAGTCCGCGGTACCATTCTGCACCGTTCAGCAAGATGGGGGCCACGTTGGCGAGCGTTTCGACGTTGTTGATCAAGGTCGGTTTGCCCCACAGGCCATGGGTGGTGGGGTAAGGCGGGCGCGCGCGAGGTTCGCCGCGCTTGCCCTCGATTGATTCTAGCAGGGCGGTTTCTTCACCACAGACATATGCACCGGCACCGCTGTGGACATGAATGTTGAAGTTAAGTCCGGATTCGAGAATGTTTTCGCCCAGCAGACCATATTCGCGCGCCTGTTGGATGGCTTTTTCCAGCCGGCGCTGGGCCAACTGGTATTCACCGCGCACGTAAATAAAGCCTTCGTCTGCGCCTACGGCGAAACCGGCGATGATCATGGCTTCAATGATGCTGTGTGGGTCGCCTTCCAGGATGACCCGGTCTTTGAAGGTGCCTGGTTCGCTCTCATCGGCATTGCAGATTACGTATTTTTTCTCATTTTTGGTCATACCCACGAAGCGCCATTTGCGACCAGTCGGGAAGCCGGCACCACCGCGGCCTTGCAGGCCAGATTCTTCCAGTTCTTCTATCACCTGGATGCGGGTCTGGCCGAGAGCCTTGGCCAGGGCCTGGTAGCCTTCTTCGGCGATGTAATCTTCTATGCTTTCGGGGTCGATCCGGCCGGTACGGCGCAGCACGATCCGTTTTTCGGCCGGCAGGGTGCCTTTACGGGTCTTCAGCCAGCCAATGCGTCCGGAAAGCTCTTTTACCGGAGCCAGCAAGTCTTCCACCACACGGCCTTTGTACAGATGTTCTTCCACGATACGCCTGACGTCAGCGCTGGTAACGGGCCCGTAGGCGCTGGCCTCGGGGTAAATGATGACCAGTGGCAGGGCGTCTTCGCGACCACCATCGGTGAACTGGGTCAGGGCAATTTCATCGCTCAGACCAAAGGCTGCCAGTTCCTGCTGGAAACTGCGGTAGACGTCGGCAGCGCCTTTGCGCATGCTTTCGGGGTCATTGGAAACCAGAACCATCGAACGGTTGAATTTCATACCAGGCCTCTTATTCGTATTTGGCGAAGATATCCGCCAGATGTTCCGGCGTGACATTGCCATACATGTCATCGTCGACAAGCACCACCGGGCCAACACCGCACACGCCCAGGCAGCTGACTGTTTTCAGGGTAAAGCGACCGGCAGAGTCGGTCTCGCCGGCTTTTAGTCCCAGGGATTGTTGGATTGACTTCCATAACTCGCGCCCACCCTGGACGTGGCAGGGGGCAGATTCGCAGAACTGCACCACGTGCCGCCCGGTCTTTTCTGTATGCAGCATGTGATAAAAAGAAGCCAGGCCGTAGAGCTGTCCTTCTGAAACCAGGATATGGTCAGCGTTTGTTTTGCCGTGTAAGCTGTGCAGTTGTTTGCGCGCCAGCCGGATGGCTTCACCAGGGATGAAACCATATTCGTGATTGATCTCGAGCAAGATCGGTATTAAGGCATCGGCATGGGAGCCGTGTTTCAGCACAGCAGCTTCCACAATTACCGCGAGGTCTTTCTCTTCCGCAATTTTTAACACGAGGTGCCTCCTGAAATTCTTTCGTTGGTCGTCTGTCGCCAGGCGGGTGATTGCCGGTTGAAAATATTGCTGTGCAGTTCTTAGAGCACGCTGATAGCGTTGAAATTACATACCTGGACGCAGATGCCGCAGCGAATGCACTTATCAGCATCGATGAGATGCGCCTGTCGGCGCTCGCCGAGGATGGCTTCCACCGGGCAGTTGCGCGCGCAGACCGTGCAGCCGGTGCAGGTTGGGGCCTGGATCTCGTAACGGATCAGGGCCTTGCAGACCTTGGCCGGGCAATTTTTCTCGTAAATATGGGCTTCATATTCAGCCCGGAAGTGCTTCAGCATACTGATCACCGGGTTGGGCGCGCCCTGTCCCAGGCCGCAGAGCGAGTTTTTGGCCACTTCGAAACACAGATCTTCCAGTCTCTCGATGTCTCCGGGTTTGCCCTCTCCCGCACAGATCTTTTCCAGGATTTCCAGGATGCGCCGGGTGCCAACGCGGCAGGGGGTGCATTTACCGCATGATTCGTCCTGGGTGAATTCCATAAAGAAGCGTGCCATATCCACCATGCAGGTCTCGTGATCCATGATGATCAGACCGCCGGAGCCCATCATTGAGCCGGCTGCCGTCAAGGCTTCGTAATCGAGGGGCAGGTCGAGGTGTTCGGCAGTCAGACAACCGCCCATTGGGCCGCCAGTCTGGATGGCTTTAAACTGCTTGCCATCTTTGATGCCGCCGCCGACCTCGAAAACGACATCGCGCAGGGTGATGCCGAAGGGTACTTCGATCAGCCCGGTGTTGATCACATCACCAGCGATGGCGAAGGTTTTGGTACCCTTGCTCTTTTCTGTACCCATACTGGCGTACCAATCCGCGCCGTTTAAGATGATCTGCGGGACGACGGCATACGTTTCGACATTGTTGTTGTTGGTTGGCTTGCCCCAAACGCCTTTAACAGCCGGGAAGGGCGGGCGCGGGCGTGGTTCGCCGCGTTTACCCTCGATGGAGGCGATCAACGCTGTTTCTTCACCACAGACAAAAGCCCCGGCGCCCATGCGGACTTCCAGGTCAAATGCAAAACCGGTGCCGAAAATATCGGTTCCCAGGAATCCAAATTCATGCGCCTGGGCGATGGCGATCTTGAGATTCTGGACCGCGATGGGGTATTCAGCGCGGCAGTAGATATAGCCCAGGCTGGCGCCAATCGCGTAGGCTGCGATGATCATGCCTTCCACAACCGAATGGGGGTCGCTTTCCAGCACGCGGCGGTTCATGAATGCGCCCGGATCGCCTTCGTCAGCATTGCAGGTCAGATACTTGGGGTTATCCGGCACCTGGCGGCAGAGCTGCCATTTACGCGCTGCCGGGAAACCCGCGCCACCGCGCCCGCGCAGGCCGGATTTCATGACCTCGTCAATGACCTGTTCGGGAGCCATACCGGTGATGACCCGGGCCAGGGCCTGGTAGCCATCTTCGGCGATGTAGTCTTCAATGTTATGCGGATCGATCTTGCCGCAGTTGCGCAGCACGATGCGGACTTCCTTGGGTTTGGGTGCGCCGAGTTCTTCGTCGGAGACGGCTTTTTCTTGAGCGCGGAACTTTTCAACTATGCGCCCTTTGAGAAAATGCTCTTCCACCAAAAAGGGAATATCATCTGCGCTCAGGTTGGCGTAGTGGATGTTTTCGGGGTAGACCAGCATATCCGGCCCGAGCCGGTATGGGTCGCCAATGCGCGAGGTCTCCAGCACTTGAACTTCATCAAGCAAGCCCTGGGCGATCAACTCGTCATTCAGGGCGTCGATGAGCTCGTGGGCGCCTTTTGCCAGGCACTCCGGGTCAACCGAAACTAAAACGTGTGAACGATAAAAAGCCATGATAAAAAAACCTCTAATTTATATCTGCCGTTGCGAGTGTTTCCGTGATGCGAAAGAACCACTTTGCAATCTGTCGCCAGCGGGTGCTTTTCCGAGATTCCGGTCTGCTTGCCATACTGGCGATCCCCAAAGTTGGACACTATCTTGTTCCAGCGCCAGAGAGCAGGAGCAGCGCCTCCCGACCGGGGTATTCGGGATGATAGCGCAGTGACATGATTTGATGTTAGGCCGGGACAACGTAATCGTTGACGATCTTGCCATTCTGCACGTGCTGTTCCATAATCTGGCGGGCAACAAAAGGTGTGACTTTTCCGTAGGTAACAGCAGCAGCTTCACCCACCAGTACCTGCACGATCGGTTCCCATGAATCCATGCCGATGTTGCCAGTCTGGCGGACGGTGATATTGGTCAGGTGTTTCTCTTCGATAAAGCTCAAAATTGCTTTTAATGAATCACGCGCACCGGCGGCGATGCCAGGGGTGCCCATGCCGACGACGATCTGGATGCTGCCTGGGGCAGACTTGATCTCACGTTTTTGTAGAGCTTCTGTGCGAATTCTCTTCAGGTCTTCGAGTGATTTTACGGTAGGCATATTATTCTCCTTGTTTACAACTGCTGAGGGCAGGGCCCGGCAGGGTTGGTTTTGCCGGCGGGGTTTTGCCAGCGGGGATGGTGGCTGAAAAGGTGCGTGCTTATTGAAGTACTCTGCGGGTCTCGTCAAAGCCTTCTTGCAGGCTCTCGCGCAGATACGCAAGCACATCTGGGTGGGTGAGCTCGATATCTTTGAGCGTCTCTTTTATTGGTTGGTCGTCAAATTCAAAGCTGTCTTCGGCGTGCAGGCCGCGCGCGGTATATCGAAAGATCCAGTGAGTCTCGGGATGGCAGACGGTCAACCCCAAAAAGGTGCCGGGTAAATTTCCGAGTGGCATGCGGTCGATGTGCGAATACTGGAAGTTGACCTCAACCAGCGTGCCAAGACCGGGTGTGGATGCGATAGTCAGCCCGCCGTTACTTTCTTCGGCAGCGCCTTTCAATAATGGAATGCCCAGCCCAACCTTGCGGGTGGTGCGGCTGGTGTAGAACGGGTCGATCACTTTTTTGAGTGTTTCGGCGTCCATCCCACGGCCATCGTCGGCGATGCTGGCGGTCAGCTTGTCGGTCTGCAAATCTTCGCAGACGGTGATGGTTACCGTTTGCGCGCCAGCGGAGACACTGTTTTCTGCCAGATCGAGCAGGTGCAGGGCAATCTCTCTCATCCCAGTATTCCGCTCTCAGCTTTCCAATAGCTTTTTAATGATGGCCGGGAATTTATTGGGTTTAATACGCCCGATAACTTCGTCGTCCACGGTCACAACAGGCGCTTGGGAGCAGGCGCCCACACAGCGACAGATTTCCAGGGTCAGGTTGCCATCGGCGGTGGTTTTGCCGATCTCCGTGCCGGTCAACTGTTTGGCTTTTTCCATGAGCTGCGGCACGCCACCGACGTAACAGGCGGTGCCCATGCAGAACTTCATGGTGTGTTTTCCGCGTGGTTCGGTTGTGAAAAAGGAATAAAAAGTAACCACGCCGTGGACAGCGCCAACCGGTACGCGTAGTTTTTTGGCGATATAGGTTTGCATAGCAGGTGAAATATAGCCGACTTTACCCTGGGTTTCATTTAATACAACCATCATGGCCCCGGGGCGTCCGAGGTTTTCGGCAACGATCTGGTCAATGATTGCGCGTTTGTTTTCGCACAATTCCTGTGCTTGTGTTGTTGGTGTGCTTGTTTCCATTATGCAATAAGCTCCACTTATCTAAAATTACGTATTCTGAAGAATTGTGAAATTAATCACAATCTTAAATCTAGTTTACCCTGCCTTTAGGCGAGCGTCAACTAACAAATGTCATGTCGTCTGGCGCGAGTTGTCCATTAACGGATATGCAGCTGGCGTCCGTCGAGATTTTTGAGTGCCATGCGAATTTCGCTGATGTTGGGGGCGGCCAATGTAAATTCTGTGGTGCCCAAAAATCCATCCAGAAGATGCACATCGCCGCTTTGCAGCAGCGTTTGTCCACGCAATTGTGGGTATTTTTGCTGGGCGGTCTGCGGGTTGGTGTAGCGTGAGATTTCCAGGGCTTCAAAACCGGGAGGCACCAATCCCAGGATCTCGATCAGGCCATTGGCTTTGCGGTCGACATGTGCCGGGATGGCCAGCCCGCCGAGTGCGGCGACCTGTTCGGCGGCGTGTTCAAGGTCGATATCGACTGAGTTGAGCAGTAAACGTTCTTCACGCCGGATGAAATTGCCCTCAGCATCGACTACAAATTGTTCCCCAAAGTAGCCGATGTTGTTAGGAATATCCGGAAGCAGGCTATCCACCCTGGCCTGCCAGGCGTCCAGTTGTTCCAGCGTGTCGAACAGGCACAGCAGGTGCACCTCTTCGCGGGTCTGAAGTTCCATTCCGGGCAGTACGCTCAGGCCCGTATCCAGGGCGGCTTGCATGACGGCGGCCGCGTTGGCGCTGCCATTATGGTCTGTGATCGCCAGAAGGTGAATACCGCGTGACAGTGCCTCGTCGACGATCAGGGGTGGGATCATTTCCACGCCTGCGCAAGGCGAAAGAACGGTGTGGACATGCAGTTCGGCTTTGTAAGTATGCATAAGGTGGCAGCCGGGGGCTGGTTGGCCCCAAAACTTTTTTTACCAGAGCCCCAGATCCCAAAGCTGTCCGGCGACCTGGTAACTGCCAAGCTGGCTGGATAGCAGGGTTACGCCCTGGGAGTTGGCTTTTTCGATGACATCCGCTTCGGGGGTGGCGCCTTCCGTGATGATGATAGCGGCAATATCCGTCAGAGAAGCTACGGCTACAATGTTGATGTGGGCCTGCAGGGTAATCCACAGGTTGCCGGGTTTGGCACCGGCCATGACACAGCTCAGCAGGTCGGAAGCATAACCTCCGCTGGGTTGAACTTTTGTGAAGTCCTTTGGCTCAGTCAGAACTGTCATTTCGAGTTTTTGAATGATTTCTTGAAGGGTCATATCAGGTTCCTTTACGGAGTGGCTTTTCAGGCCTGGTCGTTTTCTTTGAAGCGCTCGGCGTCACTCATATTGATTTCCATCAGTAGCCGGGTGCCTTTACCTGGAGTCGACTCAAGCTCCATGCGATCTACACAGCGGCGAATGTTGACCAGCCCCATGCCAGCGCCAAAGCCCATATCGCGGGCTTCCTGGGTGGCAGTCGACCAGCCAGCTTGCAGGGCCAGTTTGACATCTGGGATGCCTGGGCCGGTATCGGTGGTCTGCATCAGGATGCGCTCGGGTTCAATCTGTACACGGATAATGCCGCCGTGGTCGGTGTGGATGACCAGGTTGATCTCGGCTTCGTAAATGGCGATGCCGCACTGGCGGGCGAGCTGAGGGCTGGCCCCCAGGCGCATGAGCGCGCGTTTGATGTTGCTGGAGGCCTGGCCTCCATTCGTGTAATCGCGGGCTTTGATGTTGTAGCGCAGGATCAGGCTGGTGCGATCAGATGTGATGTCTTCGTACAGGTGACTGGCGCGGTAACGGCGCAGTTCTTCCACCTTGTAATCTTTTTGGAGGGCCGAAAGGATGCCGCGGGTGATATCGCCTTTGGTGATGATACCGGCGAGTTGCCCGTGTTCATCGACCACCGGTAGGCGGCCCACGCGGTATTCGCTGAAGGCCTCGATGGCCTTGACGACCGGGTCGTAGACCTTGACACAGAAGACCCCGGAGCTCATGTAGGCGCTGACCGGTGCCGAAAGTTCGTTCTTTTCCATGGCGCGCACAATGTCTTCAATGCTCAAGACGCCGATCAGGTTGTTATTTTCCAGGACCGGGACGCCTGAAATCCGCCCAATGCGCAGAATTTCCAGCACACTCGAAAGTGGTTGGTCTGGGCTGACGGATTTGACTTCACGCGTCATGGTTTCGCTGACCTTCAGGTCATACGAAAGTTCTTCGACGCGGCTGATCTCACGCGCATCCTGGTCGGTGATGGCGCGGCCTTTGCGGCCATTCAATTCTTGAATACTAGCCATTGTTTTCGGAAGGGATGACAGATTCGAAGCTGCTTAAACCGGCCCTGTACAGCCGGCCGCACAGTTCAAAAGTGCCGAAAGGGCTGGTGATCAACGGAATGCTTTCCTTGGCGGCCAGTTCGATCGTATCGGCAGCGGGCATCTTTCCGCGCACAAAGACAATAGCACACACATCGGCCATCTGGGCTGTGCGCACGACCTGCACGTTACAAAGCCCGGTCAGCAGCACGGCTTCGGGTTTGATCGAGGCCAGCACATCGCTCATCAGGTCTGCGCCGCAGCCGCCTTTTACTTCACGGGTGAGGGAAACAAGTGGCGTCAGCAGCGTTCCGTTGACAATTTTTATCATTTCTTGGACATTCATGCGATAAATACTCCTCTACCGGTTCAGGGTAGATCAATAGTAGGTAAATGTAAATTCCAGCCGCCGGTTTCAGTCAATATTTTGAATATCTTTGAGAATGGTATTGATCGTGATGGCGGTTTTGAGAGCATCCAGGCTCAGGCGCGCCTCACTCAGATCGGCACTGCTGAAATTAGCCCCTTCAAGATTGGCCCCGCTGAAATCGGCCTGGCGCAAAATCGCACCGCTTAGATCGGCGTGTTCCAGGATGGCCTGGTGTAAATTGACGCGAAACATGTGGGCGTTGTTAAAAAATGCCCCAGTCAGGTCAGCTTGGGCCAGGTCGACGCAGCCCATCTCCAGATCAATTTCGTCCAGATTTGGGTCGACGGCATTGTCGTGCAGCACGCCCAGGTGGGCACGGTTGAGCATGGCCCCGCGAAAACTGGCCCTGAACAGGCTGCTGCCAGAGAGGTCAGAATCTCTTAAATCGGCGCCATCGAAGATGATGCCGTTCAGGTGAGCTCCGCGCAGCTTGATGCCCTGTAGTTCTTCTCTGCTGAAATCAGTGCGCCCGGCCTGGAAGGCGGCGATAAGTTCATGTTCGGTGATAGAAAGCATTTTTATTTTTGCAGAAGGTTCTCTGCAGTCTCCATGATAAATTCTATTTGTGAAATTAATCACAATAGAGTATATCTTAAAATTCAAAATTGGCAAGGTTCCATAGGGTTATATTTAGTATACAATTTTTCGGCAATTAATGTGCGAATGACTTTGTGGGGGATTTCGAAGCAGTAGTAGAAAAGATGGCATGGTTCAGATTAGATTGACAAATTAATGTGGCCCACGCGGCCCTCTTATGCGATACTTGGTTTGCTTATAACCGAACGCAGAAGAGGATCCACATGGGCGCACGCAGGGATAATATCACAGGAACGGAACGAGCACAGATTGCGATACAAGTTTTGCCTCCTTCACGGCCACATGGATTGGTGACGCAATTGTCCCAGACTTACTCTGTTTCGCGACAAACTATCTACGACATTGCTGCGACCGGGAAAGCCTTGTTGGAAAGTCAAATGCAGCCGGGACCAAATGGCCCGTGTCCAGCAATAGTGAATGTGCTCGTGGACCGGAATCGTCTGGAGCGAAGCACGCTCGTATTGACTGAAGCGGGTGTGAGTCAAAGAGATATCGAAGTCTGCCTGAAAGAAATGCTGGATACACGTCTGTCTCCAGCCTGGGTGAACGCAAAATTGTCGAAGCTGGAAGCAAAAGCTACTGTGGTGAATGAGAGTTGGCGGCCGACTGTCATTGAGACGTTTTCTGGAGATGAGATTTACTCGAATGGCAAGCCGAACTTGCTGGTGGTTGGCAATGATAGCTTGTATATCTATGCTTTGACCTGCCAGCCGACTTGCGATGGAGACACCTGGGGTTGTATCTTGCTGGATACCCCTGACTGCCCGCTGTTTTCGAGTGATGGCGGCACCGGTCTGGCTGCTGGTGTTCGGGAGGCTGGTCTCAAGCGGCAACAATTGGATGGGGATCACCTGTTGCAATTAACGGTCATTCACATTAGAATAAATAAGACAATAAAAGTCCAATAAAAGCACAGCTTTTTTTTATAATAAGGAATAATGTCATGGATGTTTTCCAAATTGACGAAAAGGGTCTTTTGTATATCTCCCCCGATATTGATGATTGGCACTCATTGGACCAAATGGATATTCATGTTATTTTTGATCTTGATGATGACCTGGATATCGGAATCCCAGAGATACCAGATCAACTGCTTTATATTTATTTTCCATTTGAAGACAAAGATTTACCAAACCTTGCCAAGCTTCATGAAAATGCAAAACTTGGGGCTTCAATGGTGAGCCAGGGTTATCGTGTTTTATGTCATTGTGGAATGGGGCATAATCGTTCGGCATTACTGGCTGGTATCATCCTTACGTATATGGGAATGTCGGGTGATGAAGCTATCGCCCTGATCCGGCAGAGACGGATGGGGGCGCTCTATAACAAAAAATTTTCCGGCTATTTGCAAGGTCTACCCGGATTAAAATCGATTGATTTACTTTCGAAATAAATAAAGGGACCTGTTTTCAAGTCAAAACAGCGCAATTATAAAAATTGAAACGCCTTAAAACTTTACTTTCCGCTAAATCGTATGGATAAAAAAAAGGTAATGAGTTGAAAACGTGATAATCTTGTTTTTGGACAAAACTGATTTCACGGGAACCCATTACCATGGCAAATCATACCATAAGCATCTTATCCATTTTGATCTAAGACCTTCCAGTTGGTACCAATCTTGCTCTTTTACATTTCTTTTGGATGATGGCGAGTGGCTCGCTCTTACCAAGTCGGGGCGCAATCTTCCCTGCTCTGAAATCAATTGGCTTGAGTGACCCAGCCATACGCAGAGCCTGGGTTGCCTTTCGGAAAGGGATGTGGCAAATGCCTGCAATCTTAACTTTATGGCGTGAGCACGCTAAGTCGCAACCTGGCTGGAAGGAACGTCGTTATGAAGGTTATCTACCTGTGACAATTGATGTGACAGCTTTTTGGCGACCTGCTTTGAAGCGTTGTCCTGGTAAACATTATCATCCAGGAGCAGGACGCGCGCTGCCTGCAGTCATCTTTGGAGTTACAGGTGATGTTGGTGAAATCAATGGATAACGGTTGGTCCTGCCTCGCGCTTTCGAGCGAGTACATCCCAAGGACCACAGCGAGAAACGCTTGTGGAAAGAGATGCTCAAAAAAATGCAAAAGGATCTCAAGGCTGATGAAATTGCAGTGATTGAGGCGGGGATGCACATCAGCGATCTACAAGCAGCTGGCATTGATCGATATGTCCTTCGCCTGGCAACCAACTTTACCGCAAGAGGAAATTATCTACCAGCGCACACTCTGGGGCGTAAGCCAACCTATGGGTTATCCGTACGCCCCTTGTCTCGCAAGCATAAGGGCAAGACAATCGAGGCTACCATAGCGGATGAAACATTTAGCTTTCTTGATGATGGACGCGAGATCCGTGTCGAAATTTGGAGCAAGCTAATTTTGAATAAAGTCGTGCCCGGTGAAGACAACAAAACCTTTGATGTGTATGTCATCCCTGATCCCGATTTTGATCAGCCCTGGCTATTGGCTACCCCGGTTATGCTCAAACCAGAGAGTGTACGAGCCATCGACCAAGATCGTTGGCGATTTGCTAAGCAAATCGTAGAGCAGGTACCGCTGAGTGCCAAGCAGATGGTAGGAGCACACCGTCAATTCGTGCATAACCAGGAAAGTGTTCAACGATTACCCGAGTTGGCGCTCCTGGTGGGCTCAGTTCTGAGCTTTGTCGCGGCAACATTCCCGGCTATGCCAACAGGTTTTTGGGATCGCGAACCCAAAAGAACCCCGGGGCGGCTTCGTCGGCAACTGGCAAGTAAAGCATTTCCGAAAGATGCCCAGATTTCAGGGCGACTTCGAGAAAAGAAGTCAGTAACGGGTCATTTGCCGAAAGGAAACCTGGCTCGTAGCCAGAAAATGGCTCAAACTGCGGCGCCATAAGCTTTTTGACGAAAACGATAGTTCATTTTGTAAGGTTCAAACCCGTTCGTATCACTTTTGCCGGATTCGGTTATCACATGTTAGCGGAAAGTAAAGGTTAAAGTAGATCCCTTTTTCGATGGAAGAAGGGATCCACTTTAACAATTTTCATATTACTTTTAATCAGGATTTTTCGTCTTTGGTGGAGTACCGTCCGGATCCGCTATGGGCTTCAATAGATACTGTTCCAATAGAGAAGGTGCTTCGGGATGGTCAATATGCAAGGCGTGGTTATAATCTCCGGCTTTGACCGGAACTTCATGCGCGGGCCGACGTATGCCAAATAACTCGAAGAAATGGGCCAAAGTTATCAGGACGGAATAACGATATTCTTGCATGCGCATGGATT
>JAPLGT010000216.1:0-2206 GCA_026390035.1 Chloroflexota bacterium | reverse complement strand
ATAACCTGGATCGCAGCTATCGCAATGGTTTTAGTTTTCCGCAGTTCATTGCTTATTTGCAGGATTATGATGTTGATCTGGTCAGCCTGACCGAACAGCTTGACAGCCGTACCTTTGTTGGACGCCTGATCATGATGATTTGGCAGTTACTGCGAATGGCCGATCTGGGCTGCATCTGAACGTTCGCGCGCGGCCCAAGGCGAACGTTTTGATCGCGGTTACCATAACGGCGGTTACCGCCTGGGCTACTGCAACGGGCTTTGCTCAAACTGTACCGATCCCAATGGCGAGGATAATTGTCCATTGTATGGCGGAGCTGGGCGGCCCGAAAGCCAGAGCGGCCGCATCCCATCGAGAAATATGCGGTGCGTTTAATTGCGCATGCTTACAGTCTCGGACAGAGAGACCGTGAAATCGCCGATTACCTGAACCAACACTTCTTTGAGCTGCCCGATGGCGCTATTGTCAAATTTCGTACCAAGGGCGTGCCGGGCTTGTACCCGACAGGTGAATTCAAGCGCGATACCATCCGCAAGATTGTGCGCAACCCGTTCCATGTTGGCTATGTGGCTCATTATCCCACCGCCCCGCTCAACATGAAAGACGACCTTGAGAACCCCAAGGAAATCAAGAACACGGTTCGAAACCGGCGTCATCCAGAGAAACTTCAGCTTGGGCTGCACGAGGCTTTGTATCCTTGTGAGATGTGGAAGCAAAATATGCAGCTGCGCGAGGCAAAGGGATTGACCCTCACGACCGCCGGAAAGCCAATGGCTGGCTATTGGCTGAAAGGGGTTGGCCGCTGTTTCGATTGTTTGGAATGGGATCGCCGCCGGGCCTCTTTGCGTGGATCAAACAATGGCCGCGGCACTGCTACCTACCGCTGCGCCACGGCGCACGAACGCCATAAAACGGCCCAGCCGGATGAGGCTATCGGAAATATTTTAGAAGGCACCAGTTTGCAGGCCAGCCCGGATGCTGGATTTCTCGAGTTGATTGATCGTCACACGCACACATCCCTGCCAGCTTTTAAGCTGGAGACACAGGTTGAGGCCCTGTTTGAGAATTTCGAAATCCCGTCCGGGTGGTATGACCTCATTCTGGCTTATTTCTTCTCCAATGACGGCATGAGTGAGTATGAACGCAAGAGTTACAATCTTTACAAAAAGATGGAACGTAAGATCGAATTGCGGCGCAAGGGGCTGATTGATCAGGCGCAGTTTGACGAGGAGTTTGACCGGCTGACCATCGAGATCAATAAGGTCAAACCAACCAACAGCCCTGGGGCCCCAGAAATCATTCATCTGTTTACGGATTTCCGAGTGCTTTAGCCAAAGCTGACAACCAATGAGCGCAATACCCTCTTGAAAATTATGTTTGATGTGACTGCTTTTGGCAAGGATTTCCCGCCGGCCTATTTAAAGGCCAACCCTAACAGCCAGTGGCTGGCAATCGCCGTGCTGGCAGTTTTCGTAATGGCCCTGCTGTTTGGCGTGTTGACCGTCCAACCACGCAATTATGCGTTCTATGAAAGCAACTTGAGCGAAATGCGCAAGGAATTGAACAAGATTGTTACCTATAAATCCTTCTGCATGCGGGTTGCCACCTGGGCCTTTTTTGTGGGAACCCTACTCCTGGCGATCCTGATCGGCTCGTTGGTTCTGGCGGCCTGACACATAGAATTTACTCTCAACATCCAGAACAGATCGCAGGTACAGGTAACCTGCCATGGGCGCGCCTCGAACGGCCTCGATTTGGCGGCCATGCCTGCGGATGAAAATCCCGAAACCATGGGCGCAGCCATCCACAGCGCAATTTTTCCGGCGAGCAGCCTGGCGCTGGTTTTGGACAAGGAAATGTTAGGATGAAACCAACACATCCTGTCTTATCATGCCCGTCGCAAAAACAGCAAAGGCCGGGTAAGCCAGCCTTTAACTCAATTGCCATTGAGCTTGTCATCTTAAAAGATCAAAGGTGTCCGTTTTTAGAAAACGGACACCTTTGATCATGGCAAACTCAACTCTGTGATTAAAACACAGGACTAAGGTTGTCGACTAGCGGGGAAGGCGGGAGTGGCTCCAGTACCGACACGAATACGGCCAAACATGATTTATCACCTGCGATATTCTTGCCTGGAACACCTATCCAGGACATGATTTCGATCACCAATTATCGGCAAAAACAAACACTGGAATCTTAATTCCTT
>JAPLGT010000066.1:0-6316 GCA_026390035.1 Chloroflexota bacterium | reverse complement strand
AGGCTTGGTCGTCCGTTGTCTAACGTGTACATCTCTTTCAGATCATCATCGCGCAATAACTTGCCGTTCAATTTGCCCATTCGCCCATAGAACGAGTCGGCGGGAACACGGTGAGGTAATCCAATTGCATCAAATAGGCTCGCTTGAGCTTTGCGTTTTCCGAGCATGGCGGCACTCCTAGCGGTTGGATTGCCTTATTTTTACCCGATTTTCTCGCTGCTGAGGAGGGTCCAATCTTGACCACTTTTTCAGCAGACTCTTAGAGCGTTTGTTTCCTGATTTTGCCGCTTGAATTTTAGATAATCGCTGGGCTTCCCCGCTGGGCAGTCCTGTGATTAGCACACGCTGCGATCCGCGCAGCAAAAATCAGCCTGGCGATCTCCTGCCAGATCAGAAAATACCTGAAATCAGGTATCACAGCTATGCGGAAATTCGATATTGTCAAAGTAAATACCATCAAGAACAACCGTTGCATTGCTGGTCTTTTGCTGGTATGCTCAAAATACCAACTTTTTTGACAACGTAAAAAGTTGAATTGAATACAACAAAATCTCAAAGTCAACACTGAGCTTTTATGCAAAAAAATATTTTTGATTCAAAGACGCTTTCAGCTTCCGAACAGACGCGGCTGACTTGGGCTAATTTCATCCATGATTATGAACATATTCCATCAATATATAATATTGCTTTCAGTAGCCATTTTAAACCAACCGGTGAATTTCCCTATATACTTCTTGCCCCTGCTTTTGCGGGTTTCTTGAGACCCACTTATGAAAAATTGGTGTGCTGCTCAAAGCACGCCGTTACGATTTTCGAAAAACGCCCAGAACAGATTAGGTACACGTCATTTGCTTATGATTCCATCAGTTACGTCGAGACCGGCACTGTATTGTTAAATTCTTGGTTGACTATTTTTGGGATTGATCATCAAGGACAATCTGGTGCGACAACTATCAAATTCAACACGGTTGGAGATGAGTTATTCCGGCCTATCTTTTCTAATATCCGTGCCAGTGCAGATTATTCGCTTGGTAGTCAGCTCAATGTTGAAAAAAATAGTTTCGATTTTCTGAGCGTGTTAAATTTTAAGTTCATGAATTATGGACGCCGCAGCTTGCGACCTGGAGATAAAGTTCTGCGGGTCATCTTGCAACCTGAACTACGCAAAGAAATTTTGACGGTCTTCGGAAGAAGCTTTTCGCAGTTCTCCTTCCCGGCGCATTTACTTATTCTAACCAACAATGAAATTATCAGTATTCGAGATGCTTCCAAGATTGCTGAGTACGGAGGTATTTGGAATTATATTCCAAGAAGAAAAATCAACTCAGTGTCGCTGAAGGAGGAAGAAAACCACAGGATTATGTTATGTCTGGGGTTACCTGGCAACACTAAAGTAGATATACCATTTGATATATCCCAGATGACTGTTGTTGAGACTCTGCGAGATGAAATCTGGGCAGGCCTACCTGTGCCCACATTGGAATAACAGGACCCGCCAGCGCGAGTTATTAAAAAAACAATTCCCTGAATGTTTGAACATTCAGGGAATTGTTTTTTATCGATACGTCTGTAAAAACGCCACTAAATATCTCCAGACACGCTCAATGGAGGGAATGTACATTCTTTCATTGGGCGAATGTGGATTTTCAATGGTTGTGCCCAGCGAGATCATATCCATTCCGGGGTAAATGGCGCCGATGGTGCCACACTCCAACCCGGCATGCAGCATATGTACTGCAGGTGGACTGCCAAATAGTGATTGGTAGGTTTTAATACTGCGTTGAAGAAGGGGCGACTGCATGTTTGGCTCCCAGCCTGCATGGGCCGGACCGCTGAAGACTTGTGCGCCGCCAAGCAGGGCGATCGCGGATATGCGAGTGGTCAGCTCTTGCATGCGGCTCATAACCGTACTACGCTGGTGTGTTACAACCTTTAACTCAGATCCGTCGATCTCGATCCGCGCCAGGTTGCAGGATGTTTCGACAAAGCCTTCCACCTGGGCAGACATTTCAGAAACGCCGTGGGGCAAAGCTATTATCAGCTGAATCACTTTGGACGAATCTGCTTGATTGACGGCAGGCCCGGGTTCAACAGGCAGTAGTGTCAGAGTAATACTGCTTTCAATCGGGCTGAATTCGTTTATCAGAATGGACCCAAATGCACTCACGGTCGCTTGAACTTGATCAGCCATCGCGGCGGAGTACACAAAAGAGCAATGGGCTTCGCGCGAAATAGCATTATGTGCCGTACCACCGTTTAGACTCATCAGTAATATCGGCGTAGTATTCTGAATGCGGTCGAGTACTCGCGCAAGCAACTTATTGGCGCTGGCATAGTGCTTATGGATATCCACGCCGGAATGACCGCCACGCAACCCGCTGACTTGTAGGTGGAAAGCGGCATCCAGGACAGGCTTTTCAAATACAAGTGGCAAATTAATATAGGTAGTTTGACCGCCTGCACAACCAACGATGAATGTACCTTCGTCTTCCGAATCCAGATTGAGAAGGATTTTACCTTGTACAAAGCCTGGCTTAAGTTGGTTCGCTCCACCCAGGCCAACTTCCTCTTGGACTGTAAAAAGCAATTCAAGCGCCGGGTGTTCCACCGATGGATCTGCAACCAGAGCCAGGGCCAGCGCAATCGCAATACCATTATCCGCACCCAGAGTGGTGCGGTCGGCATGCAGCCACTCGCCATCCACGATGCAATGAATGGGGTCTTCCAGAAAGTTGTGCGGCGAATCAGGCGTTTTCTCGCAAACCATATCCATGTGACCCTGCAAGATGATGATAGGTGCAGATTCTAGCCCGGGGGTTGCCGGGATGCAGATTACCAGGTTTCCAGATTCATCAACCTGCCAGGGAAATCCGCGCTCGCTGGCTAATGTCTGCAACCAGCCAGAAATCTTTGCCTCGCGCCCACTTCCGCGCGGAATGGCTGAAAGGTTTTCAAAGATCGATAAAACATGTTGGGTAGAGTCCATCAGGTCGCCTTATTGAATGCTAATCGAAGGGACGATTGCTTCTTTCCGATCCTGGATTTTCCAGGATGATTTCATTTCGGTTTTTTGGAAGGAAATAAAACTAAGTGGGCTGTTGTAATTGTCTTTCCAACTCAGATCTTAGTACCTGCGGATTGGCTTTGCCGCCAGCTTTGCGCATCGCCTGGCCAAATAGAAAATTAGCAACGCTAATTTTGCCAGCCCGATAGCTGGCCACTTCGCTGGCATTTTCGATTAGCATTTCGGCCACCAATCGGGCGATGAAACCCTGATCTGAAAGCTGGGCCAGTTTTCCGGCCTCTACTATTCCTGCCGCTGAATGGCCTGTGGCAAACATTTCTGCCAGGACTATTTTTCCTGTATTCGGATTGATTTTCCCGGTGGAGATCAGGGCCAGTAAATCTGCCAGGCCTTTGGGTTCAATTTTCAGAGTCTCGAACCCGGTTGAGGATGAGTTCATTAATGAAAGTAGTTCACCCGTAACCCAGGCATATACTGTGCGGACTGCTGCTCCGGGAGCAGATTTGAGAACAGATTCGAAATACTCTCCCAGGCTTTTTTCTGCTGCCAATTGCCAGGATTCCGCCGGGCTTAGCCCATAATCTTGGCTGAAGCGATGGCTCCGTTCCCATGGTAATTCCGGAAGTGCCCTGTGTACATCATCCATCCAGCGTTTGCTCACCAGGAGCGGGGGCAAATCTGGTTCTGGAAAATAGCGGTAATCATGAGCATCTTCTTTGGATCGTTGGCTAAATGTAGCCTGTTTCGCTTCATCCCAGCCGACTGTTTCCTGGATGACTTCCTTGCCAGCTCTGAGTAATTCGATCTGGCGATTGATTTCATAGGCTACTCCACGCTCTAGAGCGCGGAATGAATTTAGGTTTTTTATCTCGACTTTCGTTCCCAACTCTTGCTGGCCAACCGGGCGGACAGAGATATTTGGTTCAATTCGCATTACGCCTTTTTCTAAGTCACCGCTGTTGACGCCAAGATAACGCACCAGCGCGCGAAGAGCTTCGGCATAAGCACGTACCTCCTCGCTGGTGGAAAAATCGGGATCGGTAACAATCTCCAGCAAAGAGACACCCGCGCGATTCAAATCCACCAGGGAATAAGAATTCCCGTCCACATCAATATGCGTCAACTTACCAGTATCTTCTTCCAAATGTACGCGGCGAATGTGGATGATTTTCTCGCCTCTGGACGTGATCAGGGTGATTTTACCGTTGGATGCCAGCGGTTGGTCGTACTGGGTGATCTGGTAGCCTTTCGGTAGATCAGGATAGAAATAATTTTTCCTGGAAAAAATACTGATGGGAGCGATTTCACATTCCAGGGCAGCGGCAACACGTAAACCATACTCGACAGCCAGTCCGTTTAAAACTGGCAAAGTACCAGGATGCCCAGCGCACACCGGGCAAACAGCTGTATTTGGCGACGCGATAGTGAAATCCACCACCTGACAGGCGCAAAACATTTTTGATTTTGTAAGCATTTCTACGTGAACTTCAAGACCAATGACGGGTTCGTACATGGTGCTGGGCATTGCGCGTTTCCAGTCTGCCGGGGATATACTTGCCCCAACTATTCCAAATGATTTAAAGATGTTTGGCTGGCCGTTTTTCTATAAAGGCTGCCACACCTTCTTGATGCTCCATGCGTTGACCGGCGACTTCTTGCACATAACTTTCATATTCCAAGACTGATTGCAAGTTGGGTAAAACTGCCTGGTTGTAAACACGTTTGGCCAGGCCAAAGGCACCCACGGGGCCATGGGAGAGTTCGTCGGCGGTGGCAAGAACAACTTCTAATAATTTATCCGCTGGTATTACCCGGTTAATCAGCCCCCACTCAAGTGCTTTTTCTGCAAGGATGGGCTGGTTGCTAAACGTGAATTCAAGTGCGCGCCCTAATCCAATTAGGGCTGGAAGTAGAAGCGAGACACCTGAATCAGGCACAAGCCCAATGCCGCTAAAGCCAACCACAAATCGAGCTGTTTCTGCCGCGATACGCAAATCACAAGCCAGGGCTATCCCCAATGATGCCCCGGCGCACGGACCATTTACCGCAGCAATAACCGGTTTTTCGATCTGGCGGATTTGCAAGACCAACGGGTTATATGTATTCAGCAAGTGTTGCCGGAAGGAAAGCTCCGGACCCCCGGCTTTGATCTCTTCAATATCTTGGCCTGCACCAAAGACCCGGCCGGCGCCCGTCAGAACTACGACTCGCGTCTGTGGGTCTTTCACAGCCTGTTTGAAGGCTGTTTGCAGCTCGCCAATCAGTTCCAGGTTGAAAGCATTGGCTTTTGGCCGGTCAATCGTCAGCAGAAGAATGTTATTGTTCAGTTCGGAGCGCAGAAAAGCCATCGTCTTCCGCCGGTATACTGGGGATTGAGAAAAAATGGTAAAACATGTAATAGCCAGAGTAAGGTGTGGTTTGCTGTTCCCTTACTGGCTATTACAGAATATCAAAATCATCATCGGAAGAATCATCATCCGAGTTGATTTCTAATTCCATATTATCTCGCTGAATGTGCAACCAGAGCAGCAGCACCTGCCCATCATCCGTCTCAACGGAACGGGCGGCAAGGATGGGAGCAGTCACTTCCAGCCCGGCTTCATCCCTGTAATGCAGCGTAATTGGCTGGCGTTGACTCCACCTGCGGTAGCAGCGTTGGACTAATGCCGGACCATTAAATGTGCGCAGGCGAGTTAATGCAGTGATCGAGAACTGGCGCGTCTCGTTCAAACCCAGTGCCCAACCATCCTGGACGGGTTCAAATACGGGGGTGGGACCTTCTATGATTGTAATTTTATCTTCCATAATATTTCCTATAAGTTGAGAAAATAATACCATAAAAGGGTATGCAGAACATAAGAAAGCTGCTTGATTTTAGTCCTTACACAACTGCAGAGTCATCCGTGCCCGAAAAAGAATTGTTTGCAAAACTGGCTTTATCGATACTGGAATGACTACCTTCTGCTGTATGAAGCTTTTGGTGGAACATGGGCGCGACTTATCCGGATATTAGCCGCCAGGACGTTATTTTGATGATTTACTCGTAGCCCGGTCCTACTCATCTTTACCAACGCAAGGGTTCGGTGCCTGTTTTCGGACGAATGGATCCAAAGAGTGTTTTCAAATTGTCATAAGCAATATTGATGACATCTTGGCTTTAGAGTTCACTTATTGTCGAGCACGAAAGCAAAAACGGACGTTTTTGCTAAAACGCAGATGGATAGGCAAATTTACAAGTTTCAAACAGCTTTACGTGGTTGCTGAAGAGCTTTTGGGGCCATTTAGACCCTT
>JAPLGT010000246.1:0-1693 GCA_026390035.1 Chloroflexota bacterium | reverse complement strand
CGGGCTGACAGGTCGAACCATTCGCTGGGTCTGGATAAAAACTCATCCAGTGACAACGATTGTCCGTGCCCCTGATCTTGACGTGGTTGATGCAGAATGGGTGCGCGATTTTTAGTCCATTCCGCGCAACCTACCACACTCAAAATACTTCACAAAAGAAACACATCCTGGAACCCGCGCTTTTGCGCTCGTTCCACCAACGCAAACAGGGAGAAGCTTCTGTTCTCTCTGTTTGCGTTTTCACACAACGCCGGGCTTTTCTCCCGGTATGGAGATCACCATGCAACAGCTGTATACAGTACGAACCACACGAGTTGTGATGGCCAAAGACCTGCAGGAGGCGCGCAGGCTGGCGCTATCAATCGAAAACGCCAATGATGTCGAGCTTGTCGAACCCATTCAGAATCTCTTCGATATCCCGACCGGCTGGGAAGATGCAATTCCCTACGGCGCTGAAACCCAAACCACCCGGCAGTGCCTGATTGCACAACTGGCCGCAGATAAACGCTTCAATGGCTTCGAAATCCACCCCTGCCTGGAAGTGAGCAAGGATAAACATGGTCAGGTCAATCTGGAACAGTGCGATGAGAACGATCCCGCCATTTCGGTCTGGTCCGTGTACGGGCACCTGGTCGAAGGTGGACTGGAATGCCTGGCGGATTTCGATGATAAGTCTCGGGCTGAAGAGTTCCGCGGACAGATCATCAAAGTCCAAGGTATGTGGGCCGAAGCGGATGAATATTTCTCTGCATCCGGAACCCGGCCGGTCTTTGCCGAAGATGAGCATCTGGAGTCGTACTTCGAGGATCGCATCAGTGACGGCGACATCTATGGCGGTCAGCCGCTGGCTGAGGACTGGTAGGTGTGGCATGCAAAGCTCTTTTCTGACCAGCCACAAACCATCCTTTGCATCCGAACACCGTCGTTTGCAGCCTGTTTTGGAGATGGCCCGCAAGCTGGATATCGGCACGAATCCTGCATCAGATGCTCTATTTGAAGCCGGCTCCGCTGGTTTTCAGATCTGGTGCACTCCCGCAGATCACCCCGCAGGTTGGGAGCAGGTGGTTTCCACCTTCTTCCCCGGTGCCTTCGCCAAGGACTGCGGCTATGTAGCTTCAGTTCACTGGAAATGGGACGGTGAGTGCATTGTCGGGCTCAATCTCTCCACAGCCGCTTACGCGCTGGCTGATCGACTGCCCCAACAGTTCACTGCTTCCGAGACTCGCCGTGATGTGAATGACAAACGCACCATTTACAACCGCCCTGAGGATCTCGCCTGGGCACAGAAACAGATCCACCGCCTGTTCAAATTGGCAGGCATGCACACCCCGCCGATTTATATCGAGAAAGAGTGACAGTTTGTATGACCATGATCAAAACCAATCGCGAAATCTGGGGCGTGGAATTCCCGGTCAATGGACAATGGGATGCCGGCTTTACTGCTCCGCATACACCTGCTGAGAAAGCCGGCCGTTGGACTGTGCACCGCGAACCGGAACGCTTTGCAGTCTACTTTCATCTGTTCAATTCAAGTCAGGATGTTCTGCTGAAGGCCTTCCCGAATACTGAACAGGGCGAAGTGGATGCCAAGGTTTTCGCGCTTGTCTCTTGCCAGAACAAAACTTATCAAAATTAACAGAACTGCGCCACCCGCCCATGAGGAAACTCGTGAGCGGTTGAGGCAAATCCTGTT
>JAPLGT010000308.1:0-3264 GCA_026390035.1 Chloroflexota bacterium | reverse complement strand
TCTAAATGGCCCCAAAAGCTCTTCAGCAACCACGTAAAGCTGTTTGAAACTTGTAAATTTGCCTATCCATCTGCGTTTTAGCAAAAACGTCCGTTTTTGCTTTCGTGCTCGACAATAAGTGAACTCTAAAGCCAAGTAAATTGATCTTGCATAATTTTAATACGGCTTCCAGCGGAGCGGTGCCTATCCCATTTTGCTGAGGATTTAGTATATAAGCAAGGTAATGACTTAGGAAATTTTCGTTATGCTTGCGGCCAAAAATAACAGGAATGGTCAGAACAGGCGGCTTTTTGGGCCTGACCCGTTTGTATTGGCTAACGAGCGCGGTTAGCTGGGAGCGATACTGCTCTGATCGCGAATGGTCCAGCCCCAACGCATTCCCCTGGATTTTTTTATATCGTTCTGTAAGTTCCTTTATGGCTTGAAAAGTATCCATTTTTTACCTTTCTTGGAACGGTAATTGGCAGGTAAGCATGTTGACGAAAAGTTTTTCGACGGCGCTTTTATTTTCACTCACCCAAAACCACTTTTTCTATGCGTTGGAGAGATACTGTAACAGGGAATACTTTCCCCCCTTTCCTTCCAGGAAAGGGGCTGGGGGATAGGTCTACGGTGTTTTGTTCATTGAACATGGGTTCACCTATCCAGCCAACACTTTATTCAATAACACTTGTTTCAAATTTTGTAGAATTTTCAAATGAGCATTTGCTTGTACATGAAAATTATGGATTGCAAGAAATTGCTCTGCTAAGGCATTCTGTTTCTCTAAATCAATAAATGGTACTTTTAGTTCGGATAAACGTTTTGAAGTAATGTTTGGAAAAGTAGAGCCCGCGCCCTTTGCTTCTTGTAATACTTCGGCTTCTAAACTTTCAAGGAGGATTTTCAAAAAACCAGTAACCGATTTATCCGCCTTGCCCCTAATTGCTGACAATCCACGCCCAATACAATATTCGCCATCTGAAATATTTTGCCGCCCTGTGGTGCTACCACGTACGCAAAAAAGAATATCGCCTGGCTGGCATAACTTTGTTGGCTTTGTTGTCCATTGAACTGCAACAGGATAGATTTCTCCAAATTCGGTCGGCCCATTTAACAACGGAATGCCATTTCCATTTGAGTTGTAACTATTACCAGATGGAGATTGCCCAACAACAATCTCTGCAATATTTCCAAGCGTTTTATTTTGAGCGCCTTTGCATAATTCATTTGTTTTTGTTGTGACGCTTCTTACAAATGATGCCCTCAAGTCAATAGTTTTACCCACAAAATTGCGTTGTGCTTCAACTGCATCATCCGCCGCCCAGAGCAGATCGGCGATGCGGCGCTGTTCGTCGATAGGCGGCAGGGGAAATTCGTAGTCTGCCAGTTGCCCCCAATTTGTACGCGGCGAAAGCGAGCCTGCTGAAGTCATAACGGCGTGCTGGTAAAAGCCTTCCGACTGGCAAATAAAAGGCAGCAATTCGGGCAAGAGCACATCAGGGTCTTTGCTCTCGAAAACATAAATATCGCTGGAGCAAACCCCCTCAAAATCCGCGAGCGCCACCTTGCGCTGGTAGGCGCGGCGTTTGCCAAACAGCACCTGTCCAGGCTTGAAGGAATTGGTGAAAGTCACGCCGTCTGAGACAAGTCCCCAATTGCGAATGTGCAGGTTTTCAGGCTCGATGTGTTCGAGACCCACAAAGCGCTCAATCCCTGCAGCGAGAGGGTCGGCGATGCGGGATGTGTTGAGGTGGACTACGTCAGAGAAGCGGATGAGTGTCATTTGTTTAGCGTTTTCTCAATCTCGCCCAATACGTCAAAGATATTGATTGGCTTCCCGTGTATCACCTGATCTTCGTTTCTATGAATGTGGTGCGGGAATTTTTCCAGTTTTGGGAAGTGCGGGGTGTTATCCCAACGGCAAATAAGCGTATCGTTTTCACCCGACCAATGATAACTGTAGTGTAAGCGGCCGGACAAAATGGTGGAGTAGGGCCGAAATAATTGTTTGTATCGCTGGTCAAAGAAAAACAGGCTCCACATCGGAGCCTGTTTTCAATGGGTGGGAATATCAAGCCTGTTCGAGTTCGGCAACGGCTTTGCGGATCACACTTTCTTCCAGGATTTGCTTTTGATCCGCCATCCCAACCAGCAAGGCAATGGTACACAGACGATTAATCTGCCGAGGGACACCTTTGGTGTAATCATAAATGCGAGCTAGAGCGTCATCTGGCAAGAGCGGCCCGGCCTTGTAACCCGCCAACTGGATATGGTGGCGGACATAGGCAATGGTCTGGCTCAGGTCCAGAGGCAGCAGGTGGTAAGTGGTGGTCAGGCGCTGGGAAAAAGCTTCGTGGGAAGCCAGGCGCATGGTGCGGCGCAGTTCAGGGTGACCCACCAGCAGCAGAGATCCCAGGGACTGGCTGTCCATCTGGGTACTGAAAAGCAAGCGGAGTGGGTCGAAAGCGGTGTCAGGAAGGGCATGCGCTTCGTCCAGAATCACCACCGGGATGCGATGCTTGTTTTGGATCAGATCATCAAAGACCGAGCGAATGCGGGCCACCATCTTTGGGCGGCTAAAGAGTGGTTCATGCCCCAAGGCAGTCAGGATCTCGCGGTAGAGACCGGACATGCCCAGCAGCGGGTTCGAGAGATAGATCACGAAGTGCCGGTTGGCATCCAGGCTGGCGACAAAACGGCGCAAGGCAGTCGACTTGCCGGAGCCGGTTTCGCCGGTAACCAGGCCCAGGCCGCGTTCTTTCACCAGGTAAGTCAGGCGGGCACACAGTTCTTGTTGTCCTTCGGCCTGAAAGAGGTCTTGTGGGAGGATATCTTTGGAAAAGGGCAAGCGGGAAAAGCCGTAGAATTGTTGGAACATCTCAAACCTCTTTTTGTGGGGGTGAAAGTTTGGTGAACTGCAAAGGTCCAGCGGCCAAGCGCTGTTGGGTTTGGTATTCGAGGCGCAGGATTGCCAGATAGTCGAGCGAAGATTTGGGCTTCGGCGGCGGGGCAGCCTGGGTGACCAGGTGCTCCACAGCGAGGTGCCTGTCACGTCCTTGCAGTACCACGACTGCGTTTCCCAAGGAAATGCCCCCCAGGAATACTTCCAGGTTGGACAGGTCAAACGGATCGAAGCGTAACTCCAATGTGCGGCCAGCCAGGTGTGCGTCCACCTCGTAGCGATTGCCTTGAAGCTCGATGCAGCCATCCTTGCGTACCTTGCGGGTCTCGCGCCACAGAAAAGCCTTGCGCAAGGTTTCCGGATCAGCCGCGCGCACGGTC
>JAPLGT010000306.1:0-6222 GCA_026390035.1 Chloroflexota bacterium | reverse complement strand
GTAAATGATTATATTATTTTGCGCATGGATGGTATGCTGGCTTTGATTGATGCAATGGGTGGGGTGGATATAAGCCTTTCTAAGCCGCTGGCCGGGTATCCGGCTGGAAATACCCATCTGGATGGCGCGACCGCCCTAGGATTCGTTCGCAGTCGGGAAGGCACCGATGATTTTTCTCGCATGGAACAGGGACAGATCTTGATCAAGGCCGTGATGAAAAGAATAACAAGTCCGCAAAGTTGGCGGCACTTGCCAGAAATTATTGCTTCGACTCGAAATGTTGTAAATTCAAATATCCCTTTGTGGCAATGGCCGCGATTGGGCCTGGCTTTCCTACGTGTGGGACAGGAAAACATAGACACACGCAGCATTATGCGCGAAATGGTGATGCCATTTACAACATCTCAAGGAGCGCAGGTATTGGAGCCAAACTGGCAGTTAATTGATAAAGTAACCGAAGAGATGTTTGGCAAGTGAGATTTTTCTCAAGTGCTGGGGGACGCCCGCGGGAATTTATTGATGCAGTAATCCCATCTCCGGCCTCTTGTTGTTCTGCCTGAATATATCAGGATCAACGCCTGTTTAAACGTCCAGGATTTCCCCTTTGTTTTCAAAGAAGACTAAGCTGATGGCTGGCTTGATGGCCATCCAATAAGACGAAAGGTGCAGCTCGCTCTGCCAGGATGCCAAGTTTTTTGAGTGTGGATAAATCGCGCAATTTGCTATGACGACGGGCATTGATGATAGCTTCCGCGCCTTTTGGGCCGATGCCCGGGATCCGAAGAAGGTCGTGGCGTATAGCCTTGTTTATATCAATGGGTTTTTCTGCTAGATTTATTTGTGCCCAGGCTAATTTGGGGTCAGATTGCAGGGGCAGGTTGCCTTGGTGGGTATAGGGTAGGTCCTCAAGGTCAAAACCATAATCTCGCAACAAAAAAGATGCCTGGTACAAACGTTGTTCCCGAAGTGGGTCAACGGCCGGTTTGTTTTCTAGTGGGGTATCAGGGATGGGGTGAAATGCTGAGAAATAAGCGCGTCGAAGATGTACATTCTTATGCAGCCATGCAGTTGTGGTTAAAAGTTCAAGATCGCTTTCATCAGAACCGCCAGCAACGAATTGAGTAACAGTGGAAGGCCAGCGACCATTCCATGAATGGTTAGGTGGGGTATCCTGGCGAATCTCATCCACCCATTGCAAAGGGCGCAGAAGTTCTTCCAGAAATATTTTATGGGGAGCCAGGCTGGCCAAGCGGGCAGTATTCGGGGCTTCTAGATTAATGGAGACCCTATCAGCGAGTTGCATTGCGCGTTCCACCTGGGCTTTTTCGGCGCCTGGCATGATCTTCAGGTGGATATAACCACGAAAACCAAGTTTATTGCGTAAAATATCAGCAGAATCAATAAGTTGGTCCTGAGTCCGCACTCCTCCGCCCGCAACTCCGCTGCTTAAAAAAATGCCCTCGGCTGCTTTTGTGCGGGCAAGTTCAAAAAAGAGCCTGGCGAACTCTTCGGGCTTGAATGTAGCCCGCTGGAAATTTCGCCCTGCGCGGAAAGGACAATAAAAACAGTTACGCTCACAGGCTGAAGTAAGCAGGGTTTTTAGAAGCATGATTTTTCGCCCACCGGGCATTTGGGCCGGGTGAACGACCAGGTCTTTGGAAATGGAGGTGGGTTTAGTTCTTGGTGAACCCGCGGAGCAATGTTCTTCAGTGGGTTCCAGTTCCATCTGACTGGATAAAAGTTTGAGACGATCCAGATTGTCCATATCTCGATTATAGAACATAATATCTAAAAGTCAACTCTTTTGGCAATTACAAAAAAATATTTCCCCACTGCTTGTTCCATTCCTGGCTTTTCCAGATTGATACTAATTTACCGCAGCTCAAGCAGGAATGTTTTTGACCATCTCTTAACGGTTTCTTCGATAATTTTCTTTAGCCATCCGTCAAAAAGTCGTGTCTAAATAAATTTTCGGTGGCTGTAATCAAAACAGGTCTAGTTTGGCGCTTTAATTTCTCGGGCAGGATTCGAATATTAAGCATGAATTGGTACTTCATGTTCCATTTTGGTCTTCAGGTTTTCCAGCAAGGCATCGCCTTCCCGATCATTCTGTTTCATGATAAGTGTTTCGGCGATTTTTCCAAGCAGTGGAATAGGAACAGTGTATTCGATATCTAGTATTAAATCGGTGTCGTTTTCTACAGATTTATAGGTCCACACGAATCGGCTTTCGATACCCTTAATACTTTTTGTGGCATTACGCTGGTTGGGCACGTATTCAGTAATTTCTGATGTACCTTCGAATTTCATGCCTGCCATTTTGTAGACCCAGCCGAAATTATATCCGCCAAGTTTCGCCGGTGTCACATCTCTAACTTCGATCATACTTGTCCAGATATCTGGCAGGTTGCGGGGATCATTCAGAAACGCAAAAACCCTGGTAACCGGTGCATTAATACGAATACTTTTGTGTATTCTGAGCATTGTTTTCACCTCCTTTCCTTTTGAAAGATTAAAAACATTCTTCCTTCGAGGTCGGTGCTTAGGCTTTAATGATTTTTCTTCGGCAAAGTGGTAGTAATGCTTGAATGCCCCCAAAAGAATGTTCTCGAAAGTATAGTGATGGTATTTTTTACCTCGGAAATTTCTAATCCTGCCCGAGCAATTATATTGTACAACGAAGGCATGCGATATTCAACTATCCTTTTGAAAAAACAATGCTGATTGAATACTTTTTTTGCTGGCGGTTTTTTTATGTGGGGAAGAAAATCGAGAATCGAACTCCTTTTCCGATACCGGCGCTGTCTGCACTAATTCTTCCATCGTGTAATTCAATAATTGATCTGGCAATGCTCAATCCTAAACCGGATTCATTTCCCTGGCGAGATGGATCGCCTTGATATGATCGCTCAAAAATATGCGGAAGGATCTCTGGTGCTATGCCGCTGCCGTTGTCTGTAACACTTAACAATACTCCATCTGTTGCCTTACTGGTAGATAAAAGAATTTCTCCTCCTGGTGGTGTATAGCGTAAGGCGTTGCTGACCAGATTGCCAAGGACCTGCTCGATCCGCTCTGAATCTACGCAAATTTCTGGCAAGGCAGCTTCAAGTGCTACCCTTAGATTGATATTTTGTAATTTGGCTTGATGCTGATAAGCAATGGAAAGCCTGTCGAGCAGTTCATTGGGCGCAACCGGTTGGCGATGGATAATTAGTTCGCCCGAATCTGCCAGGGAAAGAGTGCGAAGATCTTCAACCAGGCGGTCCAAATGCCGAACTTCGCTGAGCATGGTTTCAAAGCGTTCTGGAGTGGCTTTCAAGACACCATCTTGCAGACTCTCAAGATAACCACCGATGACCGTCAATGGGTTACGCAAGTCATGCGCGATATCCGCGGTCATCTGGCGACGGGCCTGGTTGGCCCTGGTTAGGTCAGCACTCATCTGGTTGAAGGAAGCAGCCAATTCTCCCAACTCATCATGGGAATGGATCGTGACTTGTTGTTCAAGATTGCCGAGTGCCATGGCGCGAGTGGCGGAGGTTAATTCATTGACTGGTCTGCTCAGTGACCGGGCGAGTACAAATCCCAGGAGCATGGCAATCAAGGTTCCCCCCAGAGCCGCAATCAGCAGTGCCTGGTTGATATGGGTACTGTATTGTTGTTCAACCGAGTTTTTGATGAGTGGTTGTCCAGTATTTACAACGACCCCAACGGTATTGCCATTAATTTGAATCTTGATTTCCTGTTCGAGCGTGTCTTTGGGAACTTTTAGATTTCGTAAATAGGGGCCACTGGGAATGATGACAACCCGATTCTGGTCCAACAAGGCAAAAGGTGGCGGTAATGGCTGTTGCACGCCGGCTTGAGTGGGAGGTGGTAGCAACCCTCGCTGTTGCAAAAATCTTTCAATTCCTGCCCAATCACTGTTTTGTTCATAAAAAGATTTGGATGCATCTGCAAAACTTTGTAGACGTTGATCTACCAGGTAGCGATTGAATTCAAACGATGTTGTGCCCCAGATGAATATTGCAGCCAGTCCAATCGCGACCAGGCTGACAAACAGAAAGGCCAGCGTAAATTTGAGGGTGAGTCTCATAAATTTTGCGATCTCTTTATTCTGTGCAAAACCGGTACCCGACACCGAAAACAGTTTCGATGTAAACAGGCTTGGATGGATCGGTTTCGATTTTTGTGCGTAAGTTGCGAACATGGACGTCGATTGTGCGCTCAACGCCTTCAAAGGTGGTACCTTGGAGTTTAAGTAATAGCTCCGAACGCGAGAATACCCTTCCAGGGGCAGACATCAATACTTGGAGTAAATCAAACTCAGAGGGAGTCAGGTTGATAGGTTTTTTATTCACAGTTACTATATGGGATTCTTTGTCCAGGCGGATATCACCAAGAATTAATACTTCCGGTTCGCTGGTGGTATGTCCCGCACGCCGTAAAACGGCTTTAATACGCGCTACCAGTTCTTTCATCCCAAATGGTTTGGTGACGTAATCATCCGCGCCAAGTTCTAACCCGATTACTTTGTCAGTTTCATCAAGTTTGGCAGTCAGGAGAATAATGGGTGTTTCACGTTCTTTTCGGTAGTTTTTTAGAAATTCATAGCCACTCATTTCGGGCATCATTATATCGAGCAGAATTAAGTCAGGTTTTTCATGGCGGGCAGAATACAGTGCTTCGCGTCCATCGTTGGCGGTGACCACTCGGAAACCTTCCGCTTCGAGATATTCGCGTACGAGGTTACGAATATTCATTTTATCGTCTGCAACAAGTATGGTTTTTGGCATGTTCATATTCTAGCCCATTCTGTAACTTTTTTGTTTATTGTGCATGTAGCTGGGTTCTGTTCTACACTGCGTTGACTGGGTGAAAATATTACGGTTAAAAAATTCATTGGCTGGTCTACATCAGTAACCACAATCATATAAAGCCGTGAATTTTTGATTTTGTGGGCCACCGCTGGGTAGCGAGAGCGAGCTGTTTTTCGAAAAGGACTGCACCCCAGGGACCTCTACAATTTTGCAACTCGAAGAAACCCAATTGAATATTGCTTGTTTGTCTTTCAGGTTTCCGTTGTCCAAAATAAATCGCAGGCTGCCGGTGGAGATCATTTTCTGAAGAGTGGTAACAGAAACTACTTCGTCTCTGCCAATAAATCCGCCAAGAGTTAGGAATGGCCGCCCAGTCGCCAAAATAAATGGCGAAGCCCCGTGTGAATCGAGAGTGGCGGCCAGATAGGTGTCCGGGTTTGTGTTCGAGAGCAAGTAGGTGAGTATCGCTTTTTGGGTTGGGCTAAGCGAAATCCCTGTGGGACCATTCCCGGGTTGTCCGGTCATTGGCCCAGCTTTTGGTAGATTAACCTCAGGCTGTGGATTGAAAGTGGTCAGCCCGGACCAAATTAGGGGCCCAATCAACAGGCTAAGCATCACAACGACGAGTGACCAGGTTTGGGGACGTATCCAGAGTAGGCTAATCCCAATAAACCAGAACAGAAGGATAAGAGTAGATATTGTGACGAAGTAGTTAGGATAGGCTGACGCAATGAATATTTCAAAAGCCACGGTAATGCTGCTGAGTAGCGCAACCAAAAACCAAGCGGTTCTGGGTGTCGGCAAGATCGATGTTTTTTCAAATGAAGATTTGTCCGAATAGCTATTCTGACTGTCCGAACGCATGGCTTGCCTGGCCGGCGCTGGTTGCAGGTTCACGACACTATCCAGGGTCCCCAGCGTCGCTCCCACCAGGGCAGCCAGCGGTGGGCCAAGCATAATCAGATAATAAGTGTGCCATAGACCTTTGGTAAAGGTGAAATAGAAGCTGATAGGAAGCAGCCAGGCGGTCCAAAGGATAAGGGCCAGATGCTGGTTTGTCAGCGCCCCTTGATAGCCGGTTCCATATAAAATTAACCCCACTCCAAGTAACGCCAACGGTAGCAACCAGGAACCCTGTGCTGCGAGCGGCTCACTGAAAAGGCGTAGCCAACCTGCAATGCCAACTTCATTTGCCCCGCCAGGTTGATTACTACCTGCCGGAGGTGTCTGGCCTGGTAGCCCATCCTGTTTGGAAGGTAAGGAATGGCTAAAAAATAACTTACCTGTTTGCCGATGAAAGGATTTATCCTCAGGAAAAAGAGCCAGAGGATACTGCGGTGGAAGCTCCATATTCAGAAACAATAACCGAAAACATGAAGTTCATCTTTTCTCAACTCTC
>JAPLGT010000330.1:0-14505 GCA_026390035.1 Chloroflexota bacterium | reverse complement strand
GAGCGACACCCCTATTCCCGGCGATTATTTTGGCGATGGCAAAACGGATATTGCGGTTTATCGTCCATCCACTTCCACCTTTTATATCAAGGATCAGCCCTCGGTGGTGTATGGCAACCCGGGTGATGTCCCGATCCCTGCCGATTACAATGGCGATGGCAAAACCGATATCGCGGTTTTCCGCCCTTCAACGGCCATGTTTTACGTCAGGGACCAGTTCTCTACCAGCTACGGTTTGGCGAGCGATACGCCCGTCCCCGCCAATTACTGGGGTGATGACAAGGCGGATGTGGCGGTCTATCGTCCATCCACCTCCACCTTTTACATCAAGGACCAGCCCTCGGTGGTGTATGGCCTTGCTGGCGACATCCCGATCCCGGCCGATTACAATGGCGATGGCAAGGCGGATATCGCGGTCTACCGCCCATCCACGTCGACCTTTTTCGTCAAGGATCAGTTTACGGTGCAGTTTGGGGTGACGGGGGATGTGCCGGTGGTCAAGGATTATAATGGTGATGGCAAGGCCGATATCGCAGTCTTCCACCCAGCGAGCGGGTTGTGGTCGATCAAGGACCAGTACTCGGTGCTGTATGGCGACGCCAATGACAAACCTGTTCCAGGCGATTATGATGGCGATGGCAAGACGGACATTGCCGTATTCGACCCATCCAGCGCGGCCTGGGATGCGCTGCAAACGGCGGGCATGCAAAGCCTGAGTTTTTATCAATATGATGCGGTCGGCAACATCTTGCAGATCCAGGATTTCAGCGCCCCCGAAACGCAAACCTTCGCGTATGATGATTTGGATCGTCTGACATCAGCATCGGCAACCGTCGGACCTGCGCCTTATACGCAAAGCTACGCCTATAAAAAGAATGGCAACCTGTGGATGAAAGGCACCAACAACTACTACACCTATGGCGACAGCGCCCATAAACATGCCGTGACCACGACAGGCACTGCGCAATACGCCTATGACGCGAATGGCAGCATGACCTGCCGCGTGGAGAACGGGATCACCTACAAGCAGGAGTACAATGTTGAAAACAGGCTTGCCGCGGTGTATAAAATGAATGGAAGCTGCGCCAACGGCACGGTGCTCGAAACCACGCAGTTCTTCTACGATAGCGACGGCAACATAGTCAAGAAGGTCAAGCCCGATCAAAGCAAAACCCTGTACGTAGGCGGTATTTATGAAGTCGATAAAACCTCGGACAGCATTGTGACACGCACAGTGACCTATTACCCGCAGGCAGGCGCGATGCGGGTTAACGGCACGCTGACCTACACCCTCGCGGATCACCTGGGTTCTGCCAGTGTGGTCACGGACGCGAGTGGGAACACGGTGGGCAAGCAGCGTTATACCCCCTTTGGTGAGACACGCTTCTCCTGGGGCACGATGGTCACCGACAAGCTGTACACCGGTCAGCGCGAGATGACCGGGCTGGGCATTTATGATTACCGGGCAAGAATGTATGACCCTGGCCTGGGGAGATTCCTGCAGCCGGATTCGATCGTAAGCGGCCGAGCAAAATGGTGGAGTAGGGCTGGAATAAATAATTCTATCGCAGGGTAAAGAAAAACAGGCTCCGATGTGGAGCTTGTTTTCAATGGACGGGAACATCAAGCCTGTTCGAGTTCGTCAACCGCTTTGCGGATGACACTTTCTTCCAGGATTTGCTTTCCATCCGCCATACCAACCATCAGGGCGGTGGTACACAAGCGATTAATTTGGTGAGGAACGCCTTTGGTGTAATCATAAATGCGAGCCAGGGCGTCGTCCGGAAAGAGCGGGCCAAACTTATAGTCTGTCAACTGGATATGGTGGCGAATATAGGCAATGGTCTGGCCCAGATCCAGAGGCAGCAGGTGGTAAGTGGTGGTCAGACGCTGGAAAAAAACTTCGTGGGAAGCCAGGCGCATGGTGCGGCGCAGTTCGGGGTGGCCTACCAGCAGCAAAGCGCCCAGTGATTGGCTGTCCATTTGGGTGCTGACGAGCAAGCGTAGTGGGGCGAAAGAGGTATCGGAAAGGGCATGCGCTTCGCTCAGGATAACTACTGGGATGCGATGCATGTCTTGGTTCAGATCTTCAACTATGATCGAATGATGCTTTCGGCCTAACCCGATCGTTTTTGCACTTTGAGTAGCGCTTCAAGTAGAGTTTCACAAAGACATATGCCTGACTTTCCAAAAGAAAACCTGCGGCCTTCATTTCACCAGCCAGAACCTGCCAATGCGTGGATGCTGAGAAGCCCCTTTTCCTTTGATTACTTCACCTTATTTTATGTATGGGCCCAAGAAACGCTCGCCATTGAAGTGGATCAGATGGGATGGCGCGTCTGCAACCCATACTTCGGTTTCCCACGAAATCTCATTCAGGTAACGAGCCATTGCCGAGCGGTCAGGAAAAGCAGTCACATACACCAGTCCCGCCGTGGATGCTTTGAATAACTCCGCCAATTCTGTATGTCGTTTGGCATCCATCGGCCCGTGGCTGGTCACAGACTCCACCAACAACAGCCAGTTTCGGTCGCGCATATAAAGCACCACATCCGGGAATTTGCCATGCTGGTCAAAGACCAATCCCAAGCTTGCAAATGTCTTATCATCAAAATACACCATCTTTGCGCCAGTATCACCTACGTACAAAACATCCGCACCTGGCGCAAAACGTGGCCCGAACTCTTCCACAATGGCCTTGATAAGAAGGTTATGGTCGCCGGGGGTCAATTGAAGTGTTCCACCTGGAAGTACCAAAGGTACCATTGTCATTTCCCGCGCGTGTGCATAGTACCCAGCCAGAGACTCGCGCACTCCGCTGTAGGATGTCAGCCGCTCCTGCCAATCCTTGTTGCCCACCGCCTGGATCAATTCAAGCGCATGGCTTTCAATTTGATAGACAGTTCCCGGGCTGTTTATCGGCCGGGTCGGGTGGTCAGGATTCATTGTGGCAATACCGGCGTGCACAAACTGGTGCATTGTAAATCGTCGGAAAGTCTCGCGTGAATTCGGCGCGTACTGACGACCATAATGCTCACGCGCGAATTCCATTATTGGCGTGATGCCAATCAGTGGGTTGCGCGCCAGAGCCCAGGCTTCGTCCGCCTTCAAATCGAGCAAGGCCAGCAAGGTGAGTGCAGAACGTTCATTGCGTTGGGCACGAGGCAAACCAAGGTCCGCCAGTAATTCGAGAGCTTCCCGTATGCGGTTTTGTATGTTGACAGGGTTGGGGATGGCGTCCGTGGTCATGTTGTTTATCTCCGCTTCAATTAATTTATCAATCGTGTCCTGGCTGGGAAATGTATCCCCGACAAGGGTTGCCATTCGCTTTAGCGCATCTCGATCCGGGTATGGCAGGCTGCGCAGATCAGAAGCATTCACCTGGGTATGTCCGGAAAACTGCCTGAAGTACATGTCTACCAGGGTGGAATTCAAGTAAACTGCCAGGCCTCTGGCCAGCATGGAATCCAGTCCCTTTCCGGCTATATGAAAAACGTTCAGGTGATTTTCAAAACCCACCTTCGCGGCCGGCACTCGCTCCGGAGAATGGATCCCGGCCACAATGCGCCGTTTTTCTTCCTTTGAGCTGAAGCGGCGTGTGAGCACATACCAACCGTTTGGCATGAGGGTTGACCTGCTCGACTCGCTCTCGATGATCGCGTTCGGTTTCTTACCGCCGGGTTTGGGCCATTCCACAAAACCGTTTTTAATGTGTGCTGGATAAATCAACGGTTGGCTGTTTGCTTCCGGCATCTCACGGATGTCATCCAGGGCGCGGAAGTCTACCACGGCGCCCGTGCTGACCTGGATTCCAAGGGTTGGCAGTGAACAAGTAAACCGGTGGATGCGTTCGGTGACTAGCTGATCGATTTCGCTCGAAGCGATATTGATCACTTTGTCTACATCATCAGGCCGCACAACTCGCGAAAAATCCACTTCTCGGTGGGTCAGATCATCCATATCACCGTTCTGGCTGGATGAAATTACCACACTGCCTTGCTGCCCACCCTTGATAGCATGGATAATGATATTTTCCTGCAGCACATCATTATCCTGGAAGGCCTGATCCCGCGCCACAAACACATGCAGTTGGCGGATGTTCATTGCGCCCAGGAAAAAGCGCCTGAAGGCCTTGAAGTAGACCCCATTGCAAAATGATCGCGGCACAATCGCTACAAGTTCTCCACCTGGCTGCAGCAGCAACACGGCCAGGGCCAGAAAACCGGTATACAGATTGGTGGTCTCAATCCCTGCGCGGCGCAGCCAGGCGCGATGCTCTGAATTGTTTTGAATTTTTCTGTAAGGTGGATTCATGATGCAGTGTGTATAGCGCCGTACCGCTCGCGGAAACAAACTGCCTTCGTCCATAAGCAGTGCCGAGGCTTCTTCTACAAAATCTGCATTATGTCCCTGACCGTCAAAGTGTATGCCGGCCTGGCCAGCTTCCCTGGCACAATCGGAGAGTGTTGTGGACAAATATTCAAACAGGCCTTTATCCAGCTCCCAGGCATGCACTGTAATTGATGTGGGGCGAACCGTTCGGCCGCACATCTCCTCCACAAAAGCAGTGCTCAAACTCCCTACCCCGGCGCCCGGATCAAGCAGCAATACATTTCCTTGCGCATTGCTAAAAAGGGAAGCCATAAATCGGGCAATCGCAGACTGCGTCATGAACTGGCCCAGATCCGCGCGGCTTTTGTCGCTCAGGGTACGGTCAGCATCCAGGCGGTAAAGGTCTATACGATCAGTTAGAAGTAATGCGCTCATTGGCTTATCCACAGGGTCCTGTAACCAATCATACTATAATTCCCATCACGACTGTACAATAAATCTGACCGGCCAGGGCGGATAAAAAGTTCTGCGACGGAATTTTTCGTGCTTATTCGCCTGAAAACGACATGTTTCCCCCTGTTTTTTGGGTTTTGTGTGCGCACAAACGCAATTGAGTGACTATATTATCTATGGTGTATTATAGAATAAAAGTTTACCTGATACGTCGCCCAGAAAAGGTTATCCGTATGCCCAGCTATCAAAAAAGTTCTTTGGCTTTTTCTTCAACTTACGGGTACATTTGTGAATACCAGGACAGTTACATTAAGTTAATTTACTTGCGCTCCCGTTTCTATTCCCCTTATCTTAACCGGTTTATCCAGCCCGATACAATTGTACCAGACCCACGTATTCCAGCAGATTGGAATCGTTACATTTATACCCGGGACAATCCTGTTAATTTTACAGATCCGAGCGGCTTCATAACAGAAAAACAAGGCAATCGGGCAGATGTAATTCGCGCGAACCTGTATAACACCTACAACGTAGTAATTGAAAAAGATTGGGGGTTATTAAGCGATTTATGGATAGCTAGCGGGCATCTAAATGTTACCCCACTCAGTGATTGTTGGCAAAACGGAACATGGGATATAGTAGAACTTGAAACAATAAGGGATGGTATTAAAGACCTTGCTCATGCAATGGGTAGTGCAAAAAAGTTCGAGAAATTCATTGGGCCAGTGACAGTATCAAAATCAAAAATTAATTTATTGGGATACCCTTGTGGACGTGGTTGTACTCCTCCTTGGAACCGAAACATAGATTTTCTCGATTTAGGCAATCCACCTACTACAGTTGATATTTCTAATAGCAATAATATCGATAAATGGACAGTTGTACATGAGTTCGGGCATGCCTGGGATAGAAACCATGGCTGGTCGATGTCTAAATTTTTAGTAGCGTTTACCCATGGTTCAGTAGGCGATAGGCCATCCAATTGTGGCGAAGAGAACGCGCTACCGGGCTGTAATGCTGCTGGATATTTTTACTCAGGCCAGCCTCCAGCTGGTTCTGACAATGGTTTTAATCCGTTAGAAGATTTCGCCGAGTCAGTTGCGTCATTTGTATATCCTGAAACGGCCCAATCAAGGGTACAGCAATATAGTGACCCCAATAACAAATACTATAGATATTTATACTATTCTGACTACACCCAAACATCCAGATGGATGTTCATTAATGGGCTAATAAATTTGGGTACCTATCCTTAATCAGGAGAATAGAAGCTAAAATGAAACTGATTCTAAAAAATCTCATTAGCCCCGTTAATTTCCTACTAATTATCATCTGCATTCTGTTTAGTACTCATCTATCTGCATGTTCTACAACGATAAGTAGCCCAACTCCAAGTACAAACATAGGAGACGGCGGTTTCTTATCTGGGAATCCTTGTTCGGCTCCTTGTTTTCATAATATTACACCCGGGGTAACAACTGAAAAGCAAGCATTGGAAATACTTTCGTTAGAATTGGATATAAAAAATTGTGATCGCTGGGAAAAAAATAATAACGGTGTAAATCGCGGCATAAGTTGTTCAAATATCGGTATAACCTTTGACGATTCAAACCTCGTTAATGTAGTTTCCTTTCGGCCAACTCAAATAATTACAATTGGTGAAGTAATAAAGAAGTATGGAAATCCAGATGCCATCTTAGTAACTTCCATTAACCCTTCCAATAAACAAATTGGTACCGTTAATATGATGGTTTATTATGATAGCCTGAACCTCAATATAAGCCTGGCCGACCAGAACTCGGGAGAGTTTGAACTGAAACCAACCACTTTAATAGGAAACATTGGATATTCTGATCAAAATTCATATAAACTGAAAAGAAGATATTTTCAAAAGTGGAATGGATACGGTTTGTACAAACAATTTAACCCATAACTGAGTTTTCTCGGCGGTAACGCCATCTTTAATATAAATATTGGTAGGTTGAGAAGATTATGGCTACATTCTTCGACTTCAACATATCACTATCTGCTTGTTCTGCAGCGGTAAATAGCCCATCGCGAGATCGCAATGAGAGATAAAGGTATTGTCTTGGGCAAAACCTGATAGGTTTTTTAAGAAAATCTAGATACAGCCATCTCTGGAACAGGCAGCACGTAAGCGATCTGGCCTGCCTCCTTGCCAACCAGCACTTTGCGCATTTGCATCACAAGCTCTAAACGTTTTTTCGCGCTTAATTCTAGCACTGCCAGTTGCGTGGTAATGTCAAGCAATTGATACCGCTCACTTTCACCCAACAATTCTTGGGTTTCCACAGGTGTACTTAGTAAATCGAGGCGTTTTTCAACCTGGCTCATGGCGGTGTAATAATCGTCTGCAACAGTCTGGTCGTGGACACGGGCATAGATCATGGTGGTGCTCAGTTCTTTATGTCCAAGGAACTTCTGGATGGATGTGATCCGGCAGCCTGCATTCACGAGCTGCGTGGCCGCTGTGTGGCGCAGGCGATGTGGATAGATCTTCACGCCCACGCGTTCCCCAACCGCTTTCAGACGTCCGCGCACCAGATCCTTGCAGAGCGGTTGGTTGCGAAATAGGAAAACATGATCGGTTGGCCCTACGCCGCGCACCGCCAGATATTCCTGTAACCCTAGGACGGTGGTGTCAGTCATAAAAACGGTCCTATCTTTAAGGCCTTTGCTCTGGCGCACGGTGAATTTTCTTTGCTCCAGGTCCAGATCTTCCAGGCGCAGTTCTTCCACTTCTCCCAGGCGCAATCCGCTTTGCCAGAGCAGATAAAAGGCGGCTCGATCCAACAAGGCATCCCGCTTCTGGCGAAAGCCCTGCACCAGGCAGACATGGCTTTCAATATCATCGCGCAGCAGGCGCACCTGCGCATCGGTGAGAAACTTCGGCAGGGAATCAGGCTGCTTGAGTCCTGGCAAGCGCAACAACGCCAGGGGCACTTCGTAGCCCTGCTCCCGAAGGAAGCTCAAGAAGGAGTGAAAGTAGCGGATGTCGGCGTTGATGCCAGAAATTGAATATTTGGCATCGAGACGCAAGTCGATGAAATCGAGCAGGTGCTTACGCTTCACATCCGCAAGTTCGTGAACACCACATTGTTCGCACAAATACCGCCACATTCGCAGGTGGTAGCTCCAAAAACTGCGGATTTGATGATCTAAACGCGCCTCACGCCAATTGCGCTGCTGGACATGCTGGTATCGCGTAAGTTCGCTCACCACCCAATCAGGCATTCCCTGGGTATGAGGTTCAGGTTCATAGTGCGTGATCTTGCTCTCGACCAGACCGCGCCGGTGCATCAGAAAACGGCGAAAACGCAGGATGGAACAACGGCAGATATTCATCCATTGAGCACAGAGCTGCTTGGCTTTGAGAAAATCCAGTGCAGGCTGCAAATCGGTTTCCAGGTCAAGTTGTGGATGAGGTTTGAGTGCCAAACCCAAAACATGTCCAGCCATTGGCAGATAAATATTGCGGATCACTGCCGGGCTTAGCCCTCCGCTGCCCAACCAGTCAACATATTCTTCAAGCAGGGCAATATTTTCGGGCGGCCAATCTGCAGTTGGATGCGGGCGAGGACAGTCAGCGGGCAGGCGGCTGTCATGGGCATAAAGCAGCGCGCGATCATACATTTCTGCCGGGGTGGTCGGTTTCCAGGCGTGTCTCATATCGCCCCCTTGTCAGATATCGTCCCTGTGGGAGACAATATACCCCAAGGAAATAGTAACTCCTCCGGAGTACGCCAACTGTCCAACTTTTGGCAGGCTGTATAATAATCTTGGCGCACTTGCTTATCGTTGGCCAAAAGGTAGATCTGGGTTGTTTCCAGCCAGCGATGGCCCATCAGTTTCTGGATGGATGTGACCGCTGCATCCGCGTTGAGCAAATCTGTGGCGAAGGAATGACGGAAACGGTGGGCGGTAACCTGTATCCCGGCTATCTTCCGGTAAATTACCAGACGCTTGTGAATAGATGTGGTGGAAAGGCCTTTTAGTTGGTAGCTGAGAAAGACAAAATCGCTGGCAACAGCGGGTCTTTCGGCCAGATAGCTATTCAAGTTGTGCTCTGCCTGTGATGAGAGATACACCGAGCGTTCGTGTGAGCCTTTGCCATGAGCCACCAGGCGTGGGTATTGCTCATCGAGGTACAGGTCAACCAGTTTTAGGCTGGCAACTTCTGAAATTCGCAGCCCGCACCTTAACATTAAAATAAACATTGCCCGGTCCCGGGCATTTTCGATAACTGCAAAGAATTTTCGCTGGTCATCTTCCTGCACCGGGCGTGGCAATCTCTGTGGTTCGCGAATAGCGTGGCGATGGGAGATGACCGGGCAAACCAAATCAGTGTCTTCGTCCGAAAGGAAAGTGTACAATGAGATGACCGCTGCCAGGCGTCGATTGATGGTGGTGGGTTTGAACCCCCGTTCCGCCTGGACACTGACAAAACGATCAATATCCCGGAAGGTGATTTCACTGAGTGGGCGCTCCCCCATTGTCCTGGCGAACAAATTCAGGTCGTACTTGTAATCCTGCCAGGTGCGGGCTTCCGGGCTGCGCCTGCGTACCCAGTTGACGAACCGTTCGATATCGGCTAACATAAAAAACCTCCTGAAGTACAGAATGTGGGCTGGTAACCTCATTCTACTCTTAGGAGGTATTTATTCCACTCTCCCAAAAGAACGGGGGTGGTTAAGATAAGAAACCTGAAGCTGGACGGTTCACCAGCCGAGATTCCTGGCAGGGCAATTTTACCAGACCCGGTTCGCTCAATAAATGGAATTATGTAGAAGGGAATCCTGTTAATTTTGTAGACCCGTCAGGATATATAAAGCAGGGACTTGAAGCGCGAAGAGCAGATGGTATTTGGTCGCGTCTGAAAGTCATGGGAATTGTAATACTTAGAGACTGGGGAGATGTTTATATCTTTGATCCTAATACCCGTAAAATAACTACTTGCGGTTGGGATGTAGGGCGATGGGCTACAGAGGATCTTTTATACATCGAAGAAGCCACTGAAGCTTTAAAGCGAAAATTGGGTGGGCCTAGTAAAATACGAGCAGCTGTAGGCCAAGCAATAGTAAATAAAATCGACATAAATAAATCAATGATGTCTCCTCCAGGGATCTCATCGTATTTTCTCGGCGATATTGTTGTTTTGTCAACAGGAAATGCTTTGGATAAAGCTTGGTTCGAATTTAACTTTGTCCACGAATTTGGACATGTTTGGGATTATCGATCTGGAAACCAATTATCTTTCAATCTGATGATTAGACTCGGAACTTGGTTTTGTATGCCCACTGTATCTTGTGCGTGGCTCCCAAGTTTGGCAACTGAGCCTCCTCCTGATACCTGTAGGGACCCAAATAACCGTCAATGTACTGAACCACCACCATATCCTTATTCCTCCAGCTATGGAAATTTCCCTATTCTCACGGCCCCTGGTGCGGAAGATTGGGCGAATTCGCTAGGTTATTATGTATTTCCAAACTATCGCCAACCTTTTGTGATGGGACTTGGCTCAGAAAGAAGAAAATATGTCAAAGAACAAATTGCAAACTTGCCTTAGAATAATCAGTGTGCTTGTATTCCAGTTGCTCTTAGCATCTTGTTTTTCTTTAGATAGCAAGGCTATTGACCCAACTGAGCACCCAAACTTGGTTGATCAAAGTTGGTTATCAGATCAATTATGTACTGTCCCATGTTGGTATGGCCTAATACTTGGTGAGTCATCGCGAGTAGATGCTATTGCAGTTGCTGAAAGCCTCGCATTTTTAGATAGTAAAGATGTCAAACTGATGGCAACAACTGGAGCCTCGTTTTTGTGCAAAGAGCCACCAAACGAAGTATGTGTAGCAATGGGATTTGAGCACGGCGTGTTATCTAATTTATGGATTTACCCAAATTACCAGATAACACTTGAACAAGTAGTAAAAAAATTAGGTCCACCCGATAGTTTTTACTTTTCCTATAAGGACCCAGAATCAAAAAATTGTAACCTAAGTCTTCTCTGGCTCCATCGTCAAATAATATTAGGACATAGTGAAACACAACATGGATTCCAAGATGATTTATGTGATCGTATTTACAAAGAAAAAGGAAAAATACCTAAAGGTCTTTTAGTCCAAGGCGTTAATTATAAAACTTTAAATGAAATAAAAATGATTATTGAAACTATTCAGGAGCCAGGTACGGGGCAAAATTATATGCTTTGGAAAGGATTTTCTGATTAGGGTTTACTGTTCAAGTACAGGAAACTACTATGCAAGGTAGCAAATTTCGTTTATTCGCCAATATAAAAGACGAACCAAACTGGAAACCAGCCCGGCTCGCCTCTCGAAAATATTAACTCCTTCACAAATTGACGCCCCAGCCTCATTAGTGATAGCCTCTCGGCAAATCCCAATTTTCCTGGAGGCTCTTATGTACCCCGAAATCGACCAATTCAAAAGCTGGCTCACCTGCCAGTACCCCACGTCCAGCACCAGTGTTCACTATACCAGTGACCTGGTGCTCTTTTTTGCTTGGATATCCAAGCCACCCGCGGAAATCACCGCGCAGGATGTGGATGATTTCATCGCCCACTGCCAGGCCAAAGGCCACGCTGCAACCACCATCAACCGTCGGCTGACAACGTTGAACACTTTCTATTACTTCCTTAAAATGATCGAAGATGATCCGGCAGTTTGTCCTGTGCAGAAGCGCCACTTCCTGTCCAGGCCTCGCCCCCTGCCGCGCGACGCGCAGAATGATAACATCCAGCGCCTGTTTTCCGCACTCCAAAACCCAAGAGACAGGGCAATGGTCCTGATCATGCTCGAATGTGGGCTGCGGGTGGGAGAAATCCGCAATTTGTCGCTCGGCGATTTCTTCCAGGACAACGGTGTTCTCTGGCTTACCGCGTTTGGCAAGGGGGATAAGCTGCGTACAGTTCCGATATCACCTTTGGCGCATGATGCGCTGCAGGAATGGCTCAAAAACCGCCCGATCACTACCGACCGGGCGGTTTTTATTTCCCGATTACAAAAGCGCATTTCCGTTTCAGGGATCCAATCCATGCTGCGTGAACTTTGCAAAAGTACAGGCGTAAACGTGACCTGTCACCAGTTTCGTCACACCTTCGGGCGACGCATGGCCGAGGCCGGCATGTCCGTCACCTCCCTACAAAAACTGCTTGGGCACGAGAGCCTGCGCACCACCCAGCGCTACGTGCATCTCTCCGATCCGCACCTGCGCGCCGAATACGAGCTTGCCATCGAAAAGATGCAGGAGCTGCTGGGATGACACTCTCCACCGGCAAACGAAGAGCGCACTTCAAGGCTACCATTCCAACAGATCCCAATCTCAAACCAATCGGCCAGTGGGTCCCGGAAAACCGGGTCTTCCTGGTAGATTTTTACGCCTGGCTGCGCGCGGGCGGGTATGCCCAATCTACCATCCACCAATACGGGGTCAGCGCCCGGTTGGCGTTGGGGTATCTGGACAAGCCATGCTTCGAGATAGATTATCATTATGACCTTGAAAAAGTGAGAGTCTATCTTCTATCACGACCGCTCAGTGCTGCCACCCTGGCTTGCTACCAAAAGGGCTTAAACAGGCTGGCGCACTATCTGCGAAAACGCAAAGGTATTCCTGATCCAGAAAAGATGGTAAATTGGGAGATGTATCTCAGAGATATTCCGACCTGGTTGGCTGCGGACATCCGGGTCTATGTGGCGCAGCGCTCTCGGGCGTGGCAGGCCGACAACCGAGTGCAACTCACGCGCAATCTACTCTCTACCCTGGGCGGATTTGCCCGTTTTGCAAAACCGGCAAGCCTGCAAGATATCACCCCCAAAAGCTGGTTTGCGTACCTGGAAGAACGTGTCAAAATGGGTAGCAAAACCTCGAGCAATAATACTATTTTGTGGTCGCTGCAAAGTTTCCTGCGGTTTCAGCAGGCTGCTGGCCAGGCAATCTGTGAACGCATGTTGGCCATTCGTCCGCAGAAAACAGGGATACCCAAACCGCGCGATTTGTCGATACCGGATATCAAGGGCCTACTGCAAGCCGCTGTCGGCCCGCTGGAGCAGGCCTGGTTGATTTTAATGGTATACACTGGTCTTCGCACCTGCGAGGTGCGGCGATTGAAGTGGGCAAATGTAGAAGTTGAGCATCGCTGTCTGCGGATCGAGCAGTCCAAGAATAGCGAAGACCGCGTTGTGCCGCTTACCCAGACAGTGTTGGACGCGCTCGAAACTCGGGGCAGGTCTTCAGAATTTGCCTTCAGCCGTCATCACCTGCCGTTGAGCCGGCGCTATTGCCAATCCCGGCTGACGGCGATCGGAAAGACCTGCGGAGTCAAAGCCACGCCGCACCAGTTACGCCACAGTGCGGCGACCCTGTTGCTCAACATGGGCATGTCGGTCTGGGGAGTCAAGGAAATCCTGGGGCATAAGTCGGTGGAAACTACGCTGGGCTATGCGAGAACATACGATAGCACAGTGGCGAAGGATTACTACCGGGCGATAAACCAGTTGAGTTGACAGAAAGTAGGCAAGTCGCACTCACCACCCCGGCTGAACTGGTCGCGCTGGTGGATTCTTTGGGCAACGGCACGCTCAACGAGCGCCAGCGCGACACGCTGCAGGCGCTGAAGACCGGGATTCTCTCGCTGGCTAAGAGTGAATGTGTGCAAGTTTGAAGTTTTCAAGGTGCATTGCGCCAGTTGATGCACGTGCTACAATAAAAGTGCCCCCAATTCAAAGGCGAGCCGGGCTGGTTTCCAGTTTGGTTCGTCTTTTTAGGTAGGAAAATACTATTTAAGCCAGGATACATCCGCTATACAAAATTTTATGGTGGATGGGTTTGGAGATTATTTTCTGGCGGTGTTACCTGTCCCGACAAATAATCTTCCAAATGGCCATAACCCAGCCAGGGTTGACGATAATTACCGTAATCAGCAAGCCAAGATGGAGATAGTATTTTAAATTCCGTACCCAATACCAACATTTCTATATTGTGGTCCGTTGGCTGTGGACCGTTTCTGCTACCTGGCATAACCCAAATCAACATTTTTTTGTTAGTATAGTAGATCATGTAACTTATATCCTCTGCATCAGCCGCTTTGTCTATCCTAAGGCTAATCTCATCAGGTTCTCCAAATAAATTTAATAAATCCCCTATTGTAAAAGGAGCTAACTGAGAGAAAGTTATTGATTCTACGTGACCATCTACATTGCTTATAGCAACTTCACTATAATTCGTTTTTCTCTTTTCTATAAACCATTTTGTTTTAATTCCATTAGTTGAAACATGGAATGTTTCTTGGTCAATCTGGTTTGATGCTCGTAGTAAAAGACGCGCTTCTTCAGCAGAGGTAACCCCCGGATTTATTCTCATCCAGCAGATATGCGGACATTTTGCGCTTACATCAAAAGCTTCAATGGATGGAAGATAATCTTGCCCGGGAGAATTGGTATTGCCAGCTATGGGTGTAGACATTGGGGCTGGCGTACAAGAAATCAGGATTAGCAAAAATAGAAACAAGGCTTTTCTCATGGCGAATTACCTCCACAAACCATCTATAATCGCTTTCATTACTTTGCGACGTCTGCCTATATCTTTATTCCATCTAGAATCGTTATAAAAAAGTTTAGAAGCCGACCTGTACGTTTGATCCCCAGACCTAAAATAGGCTTCGCCTACAACAAGGGCAAACGT
>JAPLGT010000003.1:0-14289 GCA_026390035.1 Chloroflexota bacterium | reverse complement strand
GAGTAGATGCTGCAAAAATTGATAGATCCAAACTTGCTTATTCTGGTACCATTGCTTGCAAGAGTAGCTTTTATCACCCGTTAGTGCTCAAGAATAACATCCTGGTCCGTATGTGCTATGAAAGAAAGTGAGAATTATGGGAATTTCCAAACGATTGGAAGAAGCGCGCAAGGCTTTTGCACAGGGAGATACACACAAGGCTGCGCAGGCCCATTCCCACAAAGCCATTGTTCAAGCCAGTGAACAGCATGGCGGCCTGGGAAGTCAGTACCTCGGCGAAATGGTTTATGGCGGGTTGGACGGGATCATCACCACTTTTGCAGTGGTCAGTGGCGTCGCAGGTGCACAACTGGGAACGCCCATTATTCTGATCCTTGGGCTGGCAAACCTGTTTGCAGATGGTTTTTCTATGGCAACCGGAGCTTATCTATCGGTTAAAAGCGAGCAAGAGTATTACCGCAAGGAATGGCAGCGCGAGGCCTGGGAGGTGGAGCACTTTCCGGATGGAGAGCGGGCCGAGCTATTCGAGGTCTATCGTCAGCGAGGTTACAGTGAAAACGATGCAAAGCAGTTGGTGGAAATTCAGAGCCGCGAGCCAACCCTATGGGTGCAGGCGATGATGATTGACGAATTGGGCATGATGAAGGATGAAAGTAATCCACTCGTCAATGCGTTGGTGACCTTCGCGTCATTTGTAGTTGCGGGCTCTGTGCCGATGCTCATCTACTTGCTAGGGCTGGCAATTTCCATTCCAAGGCAGGCCGCCTTTCCAATTTCGATGATCCTTTCAGGGCTGGCGCTCTTTGGGTTGGGTGCTGCCAAAGTATTGGTCACCAAGCTCAACCCTTTCCGCAGTGGCTTTGAAATGCTGGTTGTGGGTGGCCTGGCGGCGGGTGTGGCGTATATAGTTGGCGTGCTCTTGAAGGGAATTGGTGGTTAACACAAACTACAGTTGGACGGTATAAACCGGCGGAAAAAGTCATTTTTAATTTCGTATTGTTTATGGCTTTTCCCGCCGTTAGGATTTTTAGAGTTTAGAAACGGCTTTTTAGCCCTTTGCCAGATTTAAGAATACATCTTCTAGGGTGGCCTCGCCTTTTTGAATGGAAACGACACGCACACCCGATTTTTCCAGCATCTTTTTTAATTCTTTCTCGCTCAGGCCGGGTTCTACAATCACACGTAAATGGTCTCCAGCCAGGCTGACTCTCAGCACACCTTGAGTACCCGATAAATGATTCAGCCCGTCCAACAGCGGTTCGGCATACAATTCCCAGATGTCACCAGGAACATAGCGTTCTTTCAGCGCCAGCGGCGTATCCAGGGCCAAGAGATTGCCATCCCGCATCATGCCAACCCGATTGCAATATTCGGCTTCATCCATGTAATGCGTCGTTACCAGAATGGTCACGCCACTAGCGGACAATTCGTAGATCAAATCCCAAAAAGCACGGCGAGCAGTTGGATCAACACCGCTGGTGGGTTCATCCAAAAATAACAAACGCGGGCTATGAACAAGAGAAATTCCCAGCGCCAGCCTTTGTCGCCAGCCGCCAGAAAGTTCACGAGTAATGGTTTTCTTGTGATCGCTCAAACCGACAAGAGCTATTGTTTCCTCAATTCGGGCCTTATCCGTAATGCCATACACGCCACCATAAAATTGGAGATTCTCCCAGACTGTCAGGTCATCATAGATGGCAAATTTTTGGGACATATACCCAACACGAGCACGCACCTGCTCCGACTGGCGAAAGACATCGAAACCGAGCACGGAAGCACGTCCTTCGGTTGGAGCGAGTAATCCGAGCAATACGCGAAAGGTGGTGGTTTTTCCTGAGCCGTTTGGCCCCAGATAGCCTACAACCTCGCCGGGTTGTACTTCAAACGAGACATCGTTGACGGCTACAAAATCACCAAAACGACGAGTGAGATGATCTACGACAATTACTGGTTCAGGCATTTTCTTGCTCCGCTAAATAGATAAATACATCTTCGAGCACTGGCGGAATCTGGCGCGCACTCACAAAATCGCCACCGCCAGCCGTGACGGATTGCTGCAGTTTTTTAATGACAGATTCGGCCTGCTTCGGCTTAACACGCAGGTGCAGCCGGTCGCCAAAAGCACGCACATCCTCCACGCCGGGATCCTGTGCGCTGATTTGTTTGAGCAAGGGCAATGGGCTGCCGCGCAATTCAAGAACCCGTTCGTTGAGCATATTACGCAATTGGCCAGGGGTTCCTTCGGCGATAATTTGGCCTTTTCTCATAAAACCAACGCGATGGCAGCGAGCAGCTTCGTCCATGTAGGGCGTGGAAATAATCACAGAAACACCCTCACTTTGAACTGAAACCAGTTTAATTAGCAATTGCCAGAAATCCTGACGTGTGACCGGATCAACACCGGTGGTGGGTTCGTCGAGCAAAAGCACTTTTGGGCGTGTGACCAGCGCCGAGGCCAGCCCTAGCTTTTGCTTCATCCCACCAGATAATTGCCCGGCACGGCGATCTTTGAAAGGGGCCAGACCAACGAAATCGAGAATTTCCATACAGCGTGGATACCACTCATCCGACTGCAGCCCACGCACTTCGGCAAAGAAGCGAATATTTTCAAGTACCGTCAAATCTTCATAAAGTGAGAAGCGCTGAGAAAGATAGCCGATGTGGGCGCGGGCTTGCTCAGCCTGAGATTTGATACTATAACCGCAGATACTAGCTTGACCACTGGTGGCCAGCAATGCTCCAACCAGGAGCCGTAGCGTGGTGGTTTTCCCGGCGCCATCTGCGCCAACCAGTCCGTAAATCTCACCAGCGCTGATGTTCAAATCCACGCCACTAACAGCCTGAAGATTGCCGAAAGCTTTATGCAGCCCACTTGCTGAAATTAGTACATCTTTAGAATTCATATTTACCGCCAAATGGAGAACTGGAAAACAAGACTGACAGCTTTCGCGAAACGGATGTTTCACAATTTACAAGCAAATCACTGAGAGCTTGTTTTCCAATTCTGATCAAAACTTTATTTGAATAAAACATCCGCAGGCATGCCGGGTTTTAAATTTCCATTCGAATCGGCCAGGGAAAGTTTGATGGCAAAAACAGTTGTTTTGCGGCCCGCAGTGGTCTGGACATTACGCGGAGTGAATTCGGCCTGCCCTGAAATGTTAATGACAGTGCCGCTGAAGGTTTTCCCTGGGAAAGAATCCGCTGTAACCTGGGCGGTCTGCCCGAGTGCCAATTCACCGTAGCGGTCTTCTGGAACATAGACCTTGATGGTCAGGTCATTCAGGCGCGCCAGAGTCAACAGGCTGGCGCCGGGCATGACCACTTCGCCAGGTTCGACGGCACGGGTCAGGACCAGACCGTCAGCGGGAGCAGTGGTGGTCAGTTTGCTGAGCTGGGTGTCGATCAGGGCCAAACTGGCTTCGGCCTGGGCAACCGCCAGTTTGGCCTGGGCGGCAGCGGCGAATGCTTGGTCGAGCACTTTTTGGGCAGCGGCGACCTTGGGTGATTGGCTGCCGGTTTGCAGAGCGCGGACTTTGTCCTGGGCGGTATCGAAGCGTTCCTGTGCCACCCGCAAATCGGCGCGGGCGGTCAGCACGTCAGCCGCGCCGCTGGTGGTGGATGCATCATCATAGGTTTTTTGGGCATCATTCAATTCGGTCAGGGCATCGTCGGATTTTGACTGTGCCGAATCTTTCAAGCTTTGGTCAGCGGAGGCGCTGGTGGCGAGAACATTTTGGGCCACTTCAAAGCTGGAACGCGCATCCATCAAGCGTTTTTCGGCAGCGATGAAATCGCCGCTGGCAGCTTTTTCTTCCACGGTGGTGAGACGAGTGGCGGTCGTCTCCAGCGCGGACTGGGCGGAAGTGACTTCGTTTTGGGCCGAGGTCAACTGCTCGGATTTTTCAAAGTACCAGATCGGCTGCTTGTATTCGGTGGGAGCCTGGGCAGTCCAATCGGCGCTGCGATTGGTTTTTTGTTCGGCCAGGGCCGCTGTCAGGGTCAGGTCGTACTGGGATTGGGCAACTGCGACAGCGGATTCAGCGGTCTGGACGGCAGCGTGGACAGTGTCCACAGCGGCAGCGGCGACTTTGCGCTGAGCCTGAAGCATGCTATCGTCGAGGCGGAAAAGCACATCTCCGGCTTTGACCTGGTCGCCTTCGTTGACCAGCACTTCGGTTACTTTGCCGGAAAGTTCGGGGGCGATCAACACATCCGCAGCTTCGATCGTGCCGGAGGCAGTCAGCGCGCCGCTGGCGGCAGAGGCAACAAAATAGGTGTTATAGGCATAGTAACCTGCCACAAGCAGGGCGACCACGGCGAGAACGAACAGGATAGAGAGCGGGCGTTTGGTTTGCATGGAAAACTCCTTGAAAATCTGGGATGAAAAAACTAATCGAGGCGCTTTTTGAAGCGCAGGGTGGCGGCGCTCATGATGACGACGGCGAAAATGATGAGCGAAACGACTTCGCTCCACAGGACGTTGGGACCAACGCCTTTAATCATCAGGGCGCGAATGAGTACAAGGTAGTAGCGCAGCGGGATGGCGTACGAGATGGCTTGCAGGGCGGCGGGCATGGCGCTGATTGGGAAGAAAAAGCCGGAGAGGAAGATGCTCGGCAGGAGCGTCATCCAGACGGTCAGCATGGCTTCCTGCTGGGTGTTGGCGATGGTCGAGGCAAAGAGGCCAATGCCCAGGCCGGAAATCAGGAAGAGCGCCGAGATGACCACCACCTGCACCAGGCTGCCCTGGATTGGCACGCCAAACCACCAGTGGCCGAGAGCCAACACTTCGAGCATGTTGAAGAGCGAGAGGATGGTGTAGGGCACCAGCTTGCCAACGATCAGTTCCCACGAACGGATGGGCGTGACAATCAACTGCTCGATGGTGCCGCGCTCGCGCTCGCGGACAACGGCGGTGGCGGTCAGCATGGCGGTCAGGGCCGAGAGCACCATGCCAATCACGCCAGGGATCATGAAGTAGGAACTCGCAAGGTCGGGGTTGAACCAGACCGTGGTGCGGATTTCGACCGGCACGTGCAGGGCGAGACCTTGCCCGGAGCGGGCCACTTTTTCGGTCAGGATGCTGGTGGCGTGGCGCTGACCAATCAGTTGGGCGGCGGACAGGGAGGTGGAAGCCACCGTCGGGTCGGAGCCGTCGAGCACAAAGGCTACCTGTGCGGAACCATGTTTCAGCTGCCGGGCATAGTCGGGCGGGATGATCAATCCCGCCTTGGCCTGGCCGCTTTCGAGCAGCAGGCGCAATTCCGCTTCGGAAGTGACCGCGAAGGCCACCTTGAAGTAGTCGGCGACACGATAGGACTCGAGCAGGGCACGCGATTCTGGGCTGGATGACTGGTCGTAGATGGCCAGCGGGACGTTGCGCACGTCGTTGGTGGCGGCATACCCCAGTAGGAATAACTGCAAAATGGGGATGACCAGCACAATCATCAGGGTGCGCGGGTCGCGCCAGATTTGGATAAACTCTTTGCGAATGATCGAGAGGAGACGAGAATTCATACATTACTCCGGGGCCAGTTTGTTGTTCAGGATGAAATCCAGAACAGCATCTGGCGAAAGTTGGGTTTGCGCGCCAGGCGGCAACGCGCAGGCTAGCAGGATTTGGGTGGTGCGATAAGAAATCACCAAGCTGAGCAAGGTGCGCCAGGATTCTGGGGGCGGGCCGTGGCCGGAAATGTTCTCAAAGAGCCTGGGCAGGTGCTTTCCTTTGAACTCCAGCAACTCAATCAGGATCAGGTTGAAAAATTCAGGCTGTTTTTCCAACTCAGCCAGCAACTTTTTAACCTGCAGCTGGTCAAAATTCTCAGGCAGGGGTCGCAGGTTGCAGCGAGTGAAGGGGTTGTACTCCAACAGGATGGCCTGGAAAATGGCTTCTTTGGATGGGAAATGGTTATAGACACCGCCCAGCGCCAGCCCGGCTTTTTCTGCCACCTGGCGCATGGATGTGGCGGCATAGCCCTGGTCGCTGAAAAGGGCTTGTCCGGCCTCCAGCAACCGTTCACGGGTTTGACTGGCTTCAGCGCACACGGATTATTTCTCCGCCGTTGGGGCCGTTCTCAGCCCCTGAATGGAGGCCAGGAAGAGTAGGATGCCCAGGATAATCATCCCAAAGACATAGTGCAGCGAGATAAATCCGGCGCGGTAGGGCTGGAAGGTGAGAATCACTGGCAGTTGGGCGCTGCCCGCCGCCAGCGGCCAGAAAACCCCAATCCCCAGATGGATGAAGTAGCCGCGCCGCTGGTCGCTCCCAAGAAAAAAGAGCCCCAGCCCCTGCAGGGCGAATAACCCGGCGATGACTCCGGCCAAAACCGGGGCAGGCACGCCATTTTTGGCCGGCTCGCCTAGGGCGAAATCCTCCAGCGTGTGGGGCAGGGCCACAAAGATGAGCAAAAGCGACAAGACGACAACGCTTGTTCTCCAGGCTGAATGTTTTGAGTGGTTGGACATCGGTCAAACTCCTTTGGGTAAAAAAATCGCGGGAGGTTCCCGCGAGTGCAAGGATAAGACCGAGCCGTGTATTTCGGTACGACTTATGTCGTATTTGTCAAAGTTCTCTTTGGGTAAACTAAAGGCCAGAAAGGCTGGCTTCCATCAACAATGCTTTGCGTAAAAAAGTGATCGTCGTTTTCTTTTTGGGATTGGCGCTGATGGCCGGAATCGAACTGGGGCTGGTGTGGGCACTTGAAGGCGGCTTCCATACTGACTTTTGGCGGATTGCCCTGGGGTTTCCTCTGGTTGGGGGCGGCCTGGGACTGGTCATCTGGTCGGTACAGACGCTGTATATCGCCGGACTCGGCACCCCCGCCCCGGCAGTCGCCACTCAAAAACTGGTTCAAACCGGCCCATATCGTTACAGCCGCAACCCCATGACGCTGGGCGCGAGTCTGTTTTACCTGGGGCTGGCCGTCTGGGCGGGTTCCGGGGTGATTTTTGGGCTGGTGCTGCTCATTTTTACGTCTTTGTTGAGCTACATTTACGTTCACGAAAGTTGGGGATTGGAGGCGCGTTTCGGGGTAGAATATCATAACTATCGCAGCGCCACCCCCTTCCTGATCCCCCGTTTCCCGCCTTGACCAGATGAGCGGGAGGGACTGCCAAAGCCGAGGCTCAGCACCTTGCCCGCCAGCAATTCAGATTTTTCCACTGCCAAACAAGTCATCGCCGCCACGCGGCATTTTTCCGCCTTACCCGCCGAAGTGACCGAGGCGCTGGCGCGGCAGATGATTTTGCGCGTGTATACCGCCGGGCAAGTCATCTGCCTAGAAGGCGAACCCGGTGAATATGTCTATTTGCTGGAAAAAGGCTGGGTAAAGGGCGTGCGCACCGCACTGGATGGCCGCGAACAGGCCGCCCTTTTCCTGCACGATGGCGAGCTCTTTGGCGACGAGGCGGTTTTCAGCGGCGCAGCCTATCCGATGACTGTGGTTGCGCTGGAAAAAATTAGCGCCTGGGCAATTGAAGGCGCGGCGCTGGTTGATCTATCCAGGCGTTACCCGGCGCTGGCGCTGGCCTGCCTGGAACACCTGAGCGCCCGCATCCTGTATTACGTGCAGTTGGTCGAAGATCTCGGCCTGAGGAGTGTCCAAGCGCGGATTGCGCACACGCTCCTGAACCACGCTGAACTTCGGGATGGAGTCTTAATTGTTCCACGTCGTTCTTGGACAACGCTGGATGAGATGGCTACCCGTCTTGGCACTGTGCGCGATGTGTTGAGCCGTTCGCTGAACGTGCTCGAAACCGAAGGGATCCTGCACCTGGAGCGCAGCCAAATCGTCATTCTTGATCCGCAAAAATTACTGGAACGTGGGAAAGCTTAGAATCAGCAATTCAGAAAACCCGCCGCAATTTTCAAACGGCGCACGCGGAGGCCAATCCCGCCCAACCGCCCGGACATAATCCCCAGGATGACGGCCATGCAAATATCGGCCAGGAAGACCCAGGCCGGGAATTGCCCGGCGATGAGTTTGGCAATCACTAGAACCCAGATTAGAACGAGGTAAACCCGATCAAGGGACAAAAGAACGGCGCGGGCTTCTATGTCCGCCCGCATGGGGACGATGCGGCTCATTAGGAAGCCAACGGGGAGACAGGCCAGGTATATCAGCGCAGCCCATTCCCAGCGGAAGTATCCGGCGGAGATGTCGCGCCAGAAATAGACCCCGAAAATCGCAGAAAACTGGACGAACAGGAAGGCCCGCAGCCAGATTTTGAAGTGGCTTTTTTTCATTTCGCCGCGTCCCCAGGCCAGCAGGCTGGAAATGGATTTATCGGCGGGCAGAAAGGGGAGTTTTTCCAACAGTTTATTCATTAAAACACCATCAGGACCATCGCCAGCAGCATATAAATAGAAGCGAATTTGAACAGGCCAAAGTTGAGTTTTTCGGTTGGCCTGAGGACGCTGAGGGCCGCCAGGGCAAAGAGGATGACCGAGATGAGCGCCAGCCCGCCGAGGTGGAAAATAGTCACGCCAATCAGCCAGGCGGCGAAACCCATTGCCAGGGCTGCAAAAACACTCGAAACGGCAATTGTCAGCCGGGTGGCGGGAAAGCCGTAGGTGGAGGCAAAGGTTGGGATACCGGCGGCGCGGTAATCGTCGAAGTATTTCATGCTGTAGGTCAGGATGTGGGTGGGGATCCAGAACAAAATCCCGAGGCAGAGCAAAAGCCCAATCCCGTCAATCGACCCGACGCCAAGCGCACGCCCGGCCAGGATGGGCATGCCGCCCGAAATCCCGCCCCAAACAATGCCCCAGCAAGTGCGTCGCTTGAGCCAGATGGAGTAAATCACCACGTCGAAAAACAGGCCTGCGAAAACAATCAGGCCGTAGAGAGCGTCCAGCGCCACTGCCAGACCAACCCCGGCCAGAGCGAGAACCAACCCGAGGCGAAGCACCTCGGCGCGGGACACTGCGCCGGTGCAGAGCGGGCGTTTTTGCGTGCGAAGCATTTTGGCGTCGATGTCGCAGTCCCACCACATGTTCAGGAGGGTGCTGCCCGCAATCGCCAGGAACAGGCTGAGCGCCACTCCCGCCAGTGTGCCCAGGTTGAAAACGGGGCAGCGGGCAGTCATGTAACCGGTCAGCCCGGTGGCGAGCAGCAGCCCGGTTTGCAGGCTTTTCGTCAGCGTCCAATACAGGCGGAGTTTCGATTCCAGATTTTGGATTTTGGATTGGTTCATGGAGAATTCCTCGCCAGTGTCAGGTGTCAGGTTTTACGCCTGATACCTGACACTGGAAAACCTGGCACTTTTTCTCAGCGGGCGCAGCGGAAACCGACGCCGGGGCTGAAATAGGTGGGGGTGGCATTATTGCGCACCCAGATGCGCAAATCCATATCGTAAACATCCTTTGAGCCGCCGCGCAGGAAGCGGTAGTGCATGCCATCGTAAACGTTCCCCGTCCACTGCCAGACGTTCCCGGCCATGTCGTACAGACCGTATGGGCTGGCGTTGCTGGCGGTTTGAAAACCGTCGTACAACTGGCCGTTGTAGAAGCCGACGGGGCTGGTACGCGAGCCGAAGGTGGACATATCCTCGAACGGGTCGCGGCTGGCGTAGAAGTTGGCCCGATTGCTCGCAATCTCCTCGCCCCAGGGGAAGGGACGGGCGTCAGCGGAGCCGCGCGCGGATTTTTCCCACTCCAACTCGGTCGGCAGGCGTCCGTTTTGTGCGCCGCAGTAAGCCCACGCGCCAAACCAGGTGACGTTGATCATCGGATGGTTTTCGTAGCCGGTTTGCGGTGCAAATTTCGTCCCATCGAAGGTGAAATGCAAGGCAGGGTCGGTCAGCGGGACGAGAATCCAGTCGCCCGCCTCGATTTTTTCCTCGTGCTTGACGCCTCGGAACTCGTCGCCGGGATAGTAGCCGACAATGGCCTTTTTCCCGTTAAACTGGCCGACTTTGACCGCGCCCACAGCCAACGCCGCCGTTAAATAATCCATGTACTGGCTGACGGTGACATCCGTGACCATCATCTCGTAGTTGTAGTCAATCGGTGTTGTCTTGGCCTCCTGCCCGGAGAGAAACTCCCCAGGGGGGATTTTAACCCAAGCGGAGGGGTCAACGCCGGTGGCGAAGGTGGGGATGGGGGCGTTCAAGTCAACAGCGGCGCAGGCGGCCAGTAAAACGGCGAGCAGGAGAAGGGTCAGGATGGTGCGTTTCATGGGTTCACCTCCTCGGCCAGTTCCTGGGTGACTTCCTCCGTCCAGCGTCCCTTTGGTTTGAATAAATCCACCAGACGCCAGATCATGACCATCGCCAGGAGCACCAGCAGCATACCCAATCCGAAGTCCATCGCGTACATCAGGCCATTGACCAGTGGCTGTTGTTCGGCCTCGCTGATGAACAGGCGTTTCATCTCGAAAAGGGTAACACCAGCCAGGGCGATATCCGAAAAAATGAGGATGCTCCAGCCGTAGATTTGGCGGGCTTTGCCCTTGAGACCAAGCATGTCACCATAATAGAACAGGATGATGGTGGCGATGATGGCCGAGAGGGCGTGCCAGTGCCCGGTCAGTTCGATGCGCTCCTCGCGCGCGGGCCAAACGCGGAAGATTTCGTCCAGTTTGACCGCCATAAAGATGCCGATGCCGCTAGTGGTGAAGTTCATGAAGAGCATTTGCCAGGTGGGGCCGAATTTGAGCGGGTCACGGACGAGCGCGGCCAGTTTTTGCAGGAAAGTGGGCTTTTCCAGGCTCGCCGTGCCATCATGGATGAGTTTGTTCCAACTCCAGATGAGCAGGAAAAGCGCCGCCAGCATGGAGGGCGTCGCGCCGACGTAGATGACCATGTGCGCAATCGGTTCCAGCGGCGTGACCACGCCCCAGACGCCGAGATTCAGCACGATGGTGCCAAGAATCATCAACGGCATAGCGACTTTCTGCCATAAGCCCTTGAAGTTCAACCAGCGCCCGATGATCAGCGTCAGCATGATGGCAATCAGCGCCAGCATGATGTGCAGGTGGCCGATGACCGAGTATTCCATCACGCTCTTTTCTGGGTAGCGGATAATGTTTTCGGCCAGGAAGACCTCGAAACCGTTGCCAAAATACGCGCCCGGCACCGCGCCAAAGAGCGCGGAGAGGACGGTGGTGACGGCGGTGGCGAAAAAAGCCACTCGTTCCAGGTCAACGCCGCCGGGGAGGTGAGCGTAGGCGTTGTCGGTGACGTGGTATTCCTTGTTCCAGGGCCAGAGCGCCACGCATAGCAGCACGCCCGCGAAGAAAATCAGGCTCAGTCCCGTGATGTACAGCCCGTGAAAAGCCCAGTTATGCCCAAAGTAGGCGAAACCCATCCCGAAAATCATCGTCAGGATGTAACCAACGGTGATGAGCAGGTTGATGGCCTTTTTGAAGAACGGTTTCAGCTTGAGCAGGCTGGTAATTATGTAGGTTTCGATGGCGACCACCGCCATCGCGATGGCGTGGTACAAAATGACGATGCGGCCTTCGCGCTCGGCCTGCAATAAATCCATGCCGAGGGTTTTGACCAGCCAATCGCGCACACCCAACTCTGCCATTGGGCCGGAGAGCATGCCCCAGATGGCGGTCACCAGGCCAATCATGGCAATCGCCACGAGAATCAGCCCCTTGGTGGAGTTGAACAGATAGTTGAAACGGTCTTTGACAAATTGCATGACAGACTCCGTGTCAGGCGTTAGTTGGATGCGTACCAGTCGGCGAGCATTTTCCGGGTGGGGGGCAGGAGCAGGATGACCAGCAGGATGGTGCTCAGCAGTGGGGCAGGCAGGAACATCGAGAAGCGCTGGACTTCATAAATCGCATTGTGCAGCCCGAGCGGGTAGCCCGCCATCATCGACATGGCTGCGCCGAAAATACCCACCGGCATGGCCCAGGTTTTCTTGTTTAAAACTGCCAGCAGGAAAATCAGCCAGGCTGCCGCGCCCCACCAGCTGACCTGCTGTGACATGACGTACATGCCATTCCAGAAGGGGTTATCGTGCGAGGTGGTGTACTTGGAAATCGGCGCAACGCCGTCCATAAAGGTCAGGACGTAGGCAATGCCCACAAAGAAGGTCAGGGTGATAATTTTCCAGTTCACGCCCTTGATGATGAGCATCCCAAACCATAGGATGGCCCCAATACCAAAGACAATCATGGTCGGCCCCGGCAGGTGGCTGTCCATCGCGGGGACGGCGGGGAAGAAGCCCACCAGCAGTTGAATGGACGCGGCGAGCGTGCCCCAGAGCCAGGCCCAGCCTTGTTTGTTGGCGAAGCCGTACAACACGGTGGCCCAAATTCCCCCGGCGGCGATGCCCAGCCAGCCCAGCACGGCGTAGGTGATGGTGACGGAGGCGGCCTCGTCGAAACGCCCGGCGCTATTTTTGGCATCGATGACCAGGTTGTATTGCCAGGCCATCAGGTAGAAGGTCAGCAGCCCGGCCAGGATACCAAGAACGGCCAGCGCCGCCCCAAGTTTGTGATTGTTTTTCATGATTTCTCCTTGTATAGAATAGATATAAATGGGTGTCCCGGATAAAATAGGATTGGTCAGAGAGTTCTGACTGCGAGCAAACCGGGAAGCTTTTACTCTTTTACACTTGCGTGACTTTATTTTTTCGTTGTCCTTTGACAATGTAAGGGAGCAAGTAAAGATATGCCCCAGTGATAGCCATGAACAAAATGAGTATGGAAGGCAGTTTTTCCCATTTCGCCCAAAATTCGATAGCGGATGGATTACCAACCACCTCGATAATGAGCCGAATGGGAATTAACAACGCGGTTGGCACAGCGATCCAGCGATGAATCTTTCGAAGCCATTTATTCAGAAATTTTGTCATTGATCGTTATTTTTCCTTAAGAATGGGGGATAGGTGAATATTTCGGGAGAGCAAGGATGCGCGTCTCGATGGAATTCAACACGCCAGCTCCAAGTTTGGTATTGCTTTTCATTTCAACGCTCCTTGATTGTGGAATTTTGGGATGCAAAAGCCGGTCAACTTGTACCAATTTTCACTAGTGTACAGGTTGACCGGCTTTTTTGATACGACTTTTGTCGTATACTGTTCACAATTGATGATGTTTCGGGCTGACTTGCGAACGAGCGGGGGGTGGTTTGTTTTCGACTGGGAATATTACCAAAGGTCTTTGCATTTTCACTTAATGCCCCCTAATCATATAAAGATGAAAAGTTTTACCATTGCTGCGCATTCGACCCTTCGAGACCAATAATAGTAAAAACAAAGGAGCAGAATGGCTGGCGAAAAAAACACACCTTTTTGAAGGTGGGCTTTTGTTAGATTTGATGAGATCATGTAAATTTAGGGCATAAATTGTTGACTTGGTCATATCTTCTGCCCCAAATATGCCCAGTTTTAGCCATTTGGCTGGTTTTACCATTGGGTGAATAATCGAGATCTCCACCCCCATTGGGGTCGCTTGACAACAACTTGGTAATATATCAACCTGTTGGTTTGTACCCTCTCAAAATTTCTGGTTCTAATGGAATTTGTGGTTTTGACAAAAATGAGGCAAAATTGGCTAAAACTCGACCAAGAGAATCGCCAAAATGCCTCAACGACAGTGTACCAAAGAAAAGGCCATCATTACAAGCCCTGTAAAACGCATCACTCTTCCGATGAGCATGGAAAAGTACCAAGAGATTGTGGATGATTGTGGTATGTATCGAAACTGGGTTGATCAAATGATTATTGAACATCCGGAACTATTTCCCAAGGCAATTGACTTTGGTTATACCTTGCATGATGATCGTATATCCGGCAAATTGGAAGATGTGCGTCTGCGGAGGATTCGTCTGAAGGCTCTCGATGAAGATGGCAAGAAACAAGTCTTCACAATTGCAGCGAGTGGTGTAATGCCATATTTTGTAGGCTACACAGATGATGTGGAAAAAGCCTTATTCTTGCGGCGCTTCTTTGTACCCTTTTGGGCTTTGACCTATGTGTTTGGACGAGACGATGATTATTGGTATCGAATGGAACAACAATTTGGACGTTGCAATCTGGTTCAAACGATCATCAAAGACCCTGAGAAATTGCCAAAGCACTTATTGGCCGACGAAAAAATTACTTGGCTCAATGGTGAAGAAGTAGTTGTGGCCACGACTGTCGGCGATGACTGCATTTTAGGCGTTTCAGTTGCGTTGGGCGTCGACACCGCGAACCTCACTGAGGCCTATCAGCATTTCAAAGATGAAGCCCAAGCATTAAAACCTGATTACGCGCCAGAAACGGTCAATACGGATGGTTGGGGCGCTACGCAGAAAGCATGGTTGAGCTTATTTCCCATGATT
>JAPLGT010000265.1:0-4751 GCA_026390035.1 Chloroflexota bacterium | reverse complement strand
CATTTTTTCTATGACAGTCTCTATCCAGTTGTTAAGTCCGCTTATGGTATAAATAGCTTACCTCCGTTTTTGGTTTTTTGGCTGTGAGAGCCGTTATTCTAAACCAAATTCGGAGTTTTTCTTTCTATTGCGCGTACCAAAAAAACCTACCCTTAAAAGGGGGATCTGGGGGGAGTTGGTGGCTATGTTTGGGTTGCTCTGGCATTGTTTTTTGTGATGGTTTTTATCGGTTGGCTGGCTTCGAGTAATGGCTGGCTAACGAAAGCAGAATCAATCGCTCATAGTGACAAAGTGAACAATTCACATGGAGCGACAGGCAAGCACACTTAACGAACGAGATGGGTTGACTTGGTATCGGTTTTTCCTAATTCGATAAACATCTTCTTTCTTAATGAGAAGATGTTTATCATTATACAATTATACTGAGGGCATCTTATTTTTTTTGGCAACTTAATGATTATTAGTTAGCTGGGTGGCTTTGCTAAATAATCATTGCTGAATGGATATAAATAAATAGCGAAAATAATGGTCAGGATTGAGATAATTTTGGTCCTGCATGAGCAAATTACTTTGTTCGAAAAGTTTAGAAGTGGTATTATTTCACGTATCGATATCCTTTTTGATGGGTTTCTAAACACGAGCGAAATTCTGATAAAAAAGATACAAATATTAGATAAAATAGGTTCTCTGCTATTGAATAATTAGCGTGATTTACCTACCTAGGTTACTAGCAAGTGTTTCAATTTTTTATTACGTCCATCGTCAATGGGCACAATCCAACATTACCCTAACCCATTTTTGTATGGGTGGGGGAGCGAGAGAACAATGGAAAAAGATAAGTTACTGCAAATGTATTACGAAATGGTGCTAATACGGCGCCTTGAAGAACGTGGTGCAGAATTGTACCAGGCAGGCAAGATCGGTGGTTTTATGCACCTGTATATTGGACAAGAAGCTGTCTCAACCGGATTAATTGCAGCGCGCGAGCCAAGAGACAGAGTAATTACTGCATACCGTGATCATGGAGTGGCACTTAACTGCGGTATTTCAGCGAATGCGGTAATGGCCGAGCTGCTTGGCAAGATCACCGGTACATCTAAGGGGAAAGGTGGCTCGATGCACATGGCGGATACGTCCAAAAACTTTTGGGGCGGGCACGCGATTGTTGGTGGTCACCTTCCTGTTGCTTCAGGACTTGCGCTTGGTGATCAATATGCTGGAAATGATAACGTGACAATTTGTATGTTTGGGGATGGCGCAACGAACATCGGATACTTTCACGAAGCACTCAACCTATCTAAAACATGGAATTTGCGAGTTCTATGGGTTTGTGAGAACAACCAATACGGTATGGGCACTGCCGTAGATAGGGCATCTGCCGTATCCCAGATTCGTCAGAAGGCCGAAGGTTATGGTATGGCGAATGATCGTGTTGACGGAATGGATGTGATGAAAGTTTATGAGGCCTCTCAAAAAGCGATTGAGCATGTGCGGACCAAGCAAGAGCCGTTTTTGTTAGAAATAATGACATATCGCTTCCGAGGGCATTCGATGGGCGATCCTGAAAGATACCGCAAGCAGGATGAAGTCAAAAAATGGGAAGAGAGTGATCCTATTGGAATTTTACATAAATCCCTTATCCAGCAAAATATTTCTCAATCTACGCTGGATGCGATTGACACAAGAGTGGAATCTGAAATTGCAAAGTCAGTTGAGTTTGCAGAAGCCAGCCCTGAACCTGGGTTGGATGAATTGTTCAAAGATATTTATGCAGATGTGGATTAGGGATTGAAATGGCTAAGATAACTATGCGAGAAGCAATCTCCCAGGCTTTAATGGAAGAAATGGATCGTGATCCGTCAGTTTTTATCATGGGTGAAGAAGTTGGTGTTTGGGGTGGTTCTTATGCCGTTACGAAAGGTTTTTATGACAAGTACGGACCAGAGCGGGTGAAGGATACTCCAATTGCAGAGAACGCCATCTTGGGTGGCGCGATTGGCGCTGCTATGGTTGGGCAACGACCGATCGCTGAGTTGATGACCATCAACTTTGCTTTCTCAGCGATGGACTTCATCGTAAATCAGGCGGCCAAATTGCATTACATGTTTGGCGGTCAATTTGAATTGCCATTGGTTATTCGAGCGGTAGGTGGCGGTGGCCGCCAGTTGGGTGCTACACACTCCCAGACCCCAGATGCTATTTTTGCGCATTTCCCGGGTCTTAAGGTGATTGCTCCAGGTACCCCGGCTGACGCGAAAGGGCTTTTGAAGTCTGCAATTCGGTCACAAGATCCGATATTGTTTATTGAACACGCTACGATGTACCAGACGCGGGGCGAAGTTCCTGATGGCGAATATCTTATCCCAATCGGTAAGTCGAAGGTCCAGCGAGAAGGAAAAGATGTGACAGTGGTTACCTATTCAAAGGGTCTTGAGCTTTCTATGAAAGCCGCAGATGAACTTGCAAAAGAAGGTATTCAGATTGAAATTGTAGACTTGCGGTGTCTGCGTCCCTTGGATATGGGTCCTGTATTGGAATCGTTTAGAAAGACCAACCGTGCTGTAATCGTGGAAGAAGGTTGGAAATCGTATGGTGTTGGTAGCGAAATCGTGGCCAGAATCTACGAGGAAGCGTTTGATTACATCGATGCTCCAATTAAACGTGTGGCTCAGAAGGAAGTCCCTCTGCCTTACAATCGGACGCTTGAGCAGGCTGCACTTCCACAGGTTGACGATGTGATTGCCGCAGTTAAGGAGGTACTGAAATAATGTCTGAGATTATTTCTATGCCCAAGCTCGGTTTTGATATGCGCGAAGGTATTTTGGTGCGCTGGGTAAAAAACGAGGGTGACAGTATTGATAAAGGTGATGTTCTCGCTGAAATCGAAACTGACAAGGCGACAGTCGAAGTCGAGTCTTCGGCGGGTGGTGTAGTTCGGAAATTGTTTGCAAGTCAGGGCGATTCAATACCGGTTGGTGCGGCAATAGCTATTATTGGCACGCTTGACGAGAAAATTGATGATGGCTTTGGTTCTTCGGCAACCACGCTGCCGAGTGTTGACTTGCACCCGGCAGAAGTTGCCACTACTCTCCAGTCCAGTTCTGGAGTTGATAAAAAGATCGAAACTGTTGTTGCCGGCCCAGTAAAAGCATCACCTTTGGCAAGAAAGGTAGCAAAAAATTCTCGCGTCGATCTTGCGCAGATAACAGGAACGGGACCTGGTGGACGGATAGTTCGCAGGGATATTGAAGCTTCGCTCCAAATTGCAAAGTCAGAGAATTTGCCAAGCTCAGTGCTCTTATCAGCTGACAAACCATCAATTGGAATTTCTCCTTCGGCCTCGACTACTAGAAGTGCTTATTCGGATGAGACTATTCAAACTAGTAAACTTCGACAGGCGATTGGTCGTCGTTTGGTCGAATCAAAACAAACATCGCCGCATTTTTATGTTTCGCATGAATATAAAATGGACAAGTTGATTGAACTTCGTAAGCAGATCAACGGTTTACTCCCGGAAGGTCAAAAGATTTCTGTCAATGATTTTATTATCAAGGCCGTTGCATTAGCACTAAGGCAATTCCCTAACCTGAATTCAACTTTGCATGGAACCGAGATCGTGCAGTATGGAGCGGTAAACGTTGGTGTAGCAGTGACGGTTCCTGGTGGTTTGCTTACCGTTGTTATAAAGAATACTGATCAAAAACACCTCGGGCAAATCTCGATGGAAATCAAAAATATGGCTGCTCGGGCAAGAGATGGGAAGATAAAGCCGGAAGATGTTGATGGGTCTACTTTTTCCACCAGTAATTTGGGAATGTACGACGTCGAAAACTTCACCGCAATTATCAACCCTCCTGAAGCAGCAATTTTGGCAATCGGTTCTTCTCGTGAGATGCCAGTAGTCGAAAATGGGCAGATAAAAATTGGCAACAGGATGAAATGCACAATCTCAGTTGATCATCGAATTAGTGATGGGGCGGAAGCGGCGCAGTTTATGCAAGCCGTTGCCCATTATCTTGAAGAGCCACTTCGATTGATGCTGTAGCACCAATGGCGAAATGATAAAAACCCGGATGATGGTTATTTATCATCCGGGTTTTTATTTAAGTGTCATGTCGGTAAATAAGGTTTTTTATAGGAGAAATCTCATGGATATAAGTATCACAACCCCTGCACTCTTATTTCCAGCAATTTCATTATTGTTGCTGGCGTTTACCAACCGTTTTTTGGCATTGGCAAATTTAGTTCGCCAGTTGCATGCCAACTATAAATCTGACCCTGATGCAGTTTTGTTAGGGCAAATTTCCAATATTCGCTATCGGATAAACCTTATCCGGGATATGCAAGCCTTTGGGGCTTCAAGCCTATTATTATGCGTAATTTGCATGCTGGTTTTATTTGTCGGCTGGGTGGAGATTGGTAAGTGGGTATTTGTAGCCAGTCTGATTTTAATGGCAATTGCTTTGGCGATGTCCATTCGCGAAATCCAAATATCTGTCGGCGCGTTGGATTTACAACTGATAGACCTTGAGAAAATGGAATTAAACAAGAAATAGGGAAGTTTTCTGAAAGAATAATAGAGCAGGATGGTATTTACAGGACGAAAATTACTGGTTCTAATGGAATTTGTGGTTTTGACAAAAATGAGGCAAAATTGGCTAAAACTCGACCAAGAGAATTGCCAAAATGCCTCAACGACAGTGTACCAAAGAAAAGGCCATCATTACAAGCCCTATAAAACGCATCACTCT
>JAPLGT010000096.1:0-8715 GCA_026390035.1 Chloroflexota bacterium | reverse complement strand
GTTCATAATCTCGTGCTAGGTTTACTCAAACGCGCTGGCTTTGTCAACTCTGCGAAAGGTCGCCGTTGGTATGAAGGCCATATTCAGGATGCCTTTGCCCTGCTCACTTCTGGAAACTCGTTTTCTTGAGAACGCCATATCAGGTTGCTTACTATTACTTGACATTTACGTCGATTTTTAGTAATATATTTATTGATACAATCAATAAATATGGTAATATTTACAATATTACATCACCAACTTGGTATCGTGATGGTGGGTGAGATCAACCTATTGGGTTTCTGTATAGAAGATAGGTTGATAATGGCAGCCATAGTGCCTGGCAAAGGCCTTCGGTAAATTGCAAAATTCAGGCTAGGGCAACCAAGAGGCTCGTATAAAATCGGCTAAAAATAACAATCACATAAACCCCAATAGGATGTGACAGAAAAGACGGTATTTGCAATATTGCCGTTTTTCCTCCAGTTTGTTCTAATAATAAACCATCGAACCAGGTATTTATGTTTCTGGCTTAGATAAGAAATGAGGTTATATGGGTCGTTATATTCTTGGACGCCTTGGTGGGTTATTGATTGCCTTTGTACTTGTTTCGATGATTACATTTTCACTGATGCATGCGGTGCCGGGGGGGCCGTTCGACGAGACCAAGCAGCCGCTGCCAGCGGAAGCAAAGGCAAATATTTTGCGTAAGTACGGCCTGGACAAACCAGTTTGGGAACAGTATTTGCGTTACATGTGGAGCGCGGTCCACCTTGATTTTGGGATTCCTTTTCAGAGCCCCAATGAAACTGTGATCGGGTTGATCGCCCGTGTTTGGCCAGCCACTTTGCAGCTTGCGGGGGTGGTTATTTTAATTTCTTACAGCCTGGGTCTAATGCTGGGGATTGTTGCAGCGATCAATCAAAATTCGTGGATCGATTATTTTGTGACTACCCTGGCAACGCTTGGATTTGCTGTGCCGAGTTTTGTGGTCGCCATCTGGCTGATACTTATCTTCTCGGTCGGTTTGCATTGGCTGCCCACCGGCGGCTGGGGTGAGCCGCAGCACTATATTTTGCCGGTCATTGTTTACTCGCTTGGGCCTACAGCCATGGTCGCTCGCTATACGCGGGTTAACACTTTGGAGGCGCTACACGCCGATTACGTTCGTACCGCGCGGGCGAAAGGTTTGAAGCGTAATACGATCATCTTCAGACATGTGTTAAAGAATGCTTTGATCCCAATGATCACAGTTCTGGGCCCTAAAATCCCGGATATCGCCACCGGGTCTATTTTCATCGAAGCTGTTTTCCGAATTCCAGGGCTGGGGCGTTACTTTGTCACCAGCACGTTCAATCGGGACTACCCCATGATTATGGCGACCATGCTTCTGGCGGCTTTTTTGTGGGGGATCACTTACATTATTACCGATATCCTCTACACATTTATTGACCCACGAGTGCGTCTGACTGACAGAGGCAATGTATGAGCATTTCATCTTTGACCAGTACGGATGCATCAACCACACAAAATCGGACATTATGGCAGGATGCCAGGCGATCTTTCTTGAAGAACAAGCTGGCAACAGCTGGGTTAATTGTCGTGATTCTATTTATCGTTATGGCGCTTTTTGCAGATATTTTGGCGCCATTTTCCTATTTCCACGCTAACCTGGCTACAAACCTGCGCTTTCCGAGCCTGGCCCATCCTTTTGGGACAGACCCGATCGGTAGGGATGTGCTAAGCCTGATCATTTATGGGGCACGCACATCGCTGTTGGTAGGCTTCTCGGTACAGCTGATCGCTTTTGGGATCGGCTTGCCGCTTGGTGCGCTGGCCGGGTTGCGAGGTGGCTGGGTAGACTTTGTGATTACGCGATTATTGGAAGTGATGACTGCCTTTCCTGGCTTTTTGTTCGCGATCTTCTTGATGAGCATCCTCGGGACTGGTCTACCCAATGTGATACTGGCGATTGGGGCTACCAGTTGGATTGAGGTCTGCAGGTTGACGCGTGGACAATTTTTGGCGCTGCGAGAACGTGAGTTTGTGACGGCAGCACGCTCTTATGGCGCGAGTGACTGGCGGGTGATCCTGCGCCACTTGCTGCCACACGCATTACCCCCGCTGATTATCATGCTGGCTTTGGGGATTCCCAACGCTATTTTTGCAGAGGCAGGTCTCAGTTTTCTTGGAGTCGGCATTAACGACCCTATTCCCAGTTGGGGCAAGATGGTCAGTGACAGCCTGGGTTATATCCGAGTTTATTGGTATATGGGGCTGTTTCCCACGCTGACCATTGCTCTGGCCATGCTCAGTTTTAATTTTTTGGGCGATGGGCTTCGGGATGCGCTCGACCCAACAATGTATAACCAATGATCGAGATTGATATCAAATCTTGTCAAACCTGGAAAGTTTAACCAAACATAAAATTCATAACGCGAGAGGAAACACTGGCTTCATTTTTTAGCAACGCTCCCATGGCCCCAGCCAGGCTGCAAGCGGTTACCTTTACCCAAGCGCTACATATAGTTTATCAAGGAGAAGAAATGTTGACCCAAACGAAATCGAAACTCTGGACGATTTTTACTCTGTTGATCATGGTTTCCATGGTCCTTACTGCCTGCGGTCCTGCAGATGCACCCGCGCAGCCAGTTGTAAATACTGCGATGCCGATCTTACCGACTTACACCCCCGTTACAATTGGCGCCACAGCTGCCCCGGCTGCGACTGCTGAACCTCAAGCTGCCAATACGGTTGCTCCCAGTGCGGTGGTCAATGCTTTTGGTGTGACCCTGCCCGCAGATGCCGCTCCATTGAGCCAACAATTCCTGCGGCTCCAGGGCCCGGAAGGAACAACCACCGATTTTGCTAACAGCGTTTACAAGCGCCCGGTTAGTTCCGCATCTGACCTTTTGAGCACGCCCTTTGTTCTGATCAACAAAAACTTCGAAATTCTTCCTGGTGGCGCATTGAGCTGGGAAGTTTCTGCGGATGGCATGACCTGGACCTTCCACATGGATCCGAAACTGACCTGGAGCGATGGCAATCCTGTCACCGCGGATGATGTGGTCTTTACATTCCAATATCAGGCCGACCCCAAGCATGCCTGGGATTTCGCCTGGTTTTGGACCGATATTGTGAATTGGGAACAAGCCATCGCCGGTAAAGTGGCCCTGACTGAAATTGGTGTAAAGAAAGTGGACGAATTTACCGTTCAGTTCATTACAACCGCTCCGTCCCCCTACTTCCCATCCAAAGCCCTGGATATTCGCCCTATCAGCAAGATCAATTTTGAGAAAAGCGGCGAATATTACAACAACACGCCAGCAACCTCCGTTTCATCATCCCCGTGGGTTTTGACGGACTGGACAAAGGGTAAGGGCATGAGTTTTGGGCCCAACAAGAATTATAGCGGCAAGCTCAAACCATATATCGAAAATATCTACTACACCTTTAGCGAAACATCAAACGAATTCCGCGCTTACCAGAATGGTGAAATCGACCATACCCAGTGGTTCTCCCCGGCCGATGTGGATCTGATCTCTAATGATGCACAGCTTAGCAAAGAATACCACCCTGGCTATGGTGATTTCCGTACGTACTACCTGGGCTTCAATACCTTCGAGAAACCTTTTAGTGATCTCAAGGTGCGCCAGGCGATTGCCAAGGCCATCGACCGCGACAGCATTATTCAGAATATCGTCAAGCGCCAGGGTAATGCGGCTTATTCATTCCTGATGCCCGGCTTCCCCGGCTCGAACAGCGAAGAACTGAAAGCGCTGGATATTAACAAATTCGATGTTGCTGCAGCAAAAGCGCTGCTGGCTGAAGCTGGTTACCCGGATGGCAAGGGTTTCCCGAGCATTGAATTGTGGACCCGCAACGAATCTGATCTGAACAAGGCCATCGCGGCTGCCATTGGTTCCATGCTTAAGGAAAACCTGGGAATCAATGTTGAAGTATCCAATAAAGAGACCAAGTTATTTATGGATACGCTTAATGCCCACAAGCTGCCGTTCTACTTCCTTTCGTACGGTTTCGACTATCTTGATCAGTCCAACATGTTGGGCATCTGGAACTCCACTGGGCGACATGCCTGGAAGAATCCTGAGTTCGACAAAATGGTATCCGATGCTACATCCATGGTCGGAGATACCGCCAAGCGCGACCAGATGTTCAAGGATGCAGAAAAAATACTGGTTAGCGATGCAGGTGGTGTGTTTATCTACCACGTCACCCCTGGTGCCATCTACAAGCCTTACATGAAGGGTTCCGAGTTGGATGCTGATCAGACTGGTGTAGCTGCCTGGCACTGGCCTTTCATTGAATCGGGATGCATGCTGGTGTACACACTTTATGTTTCAAACGATGTCCCAGCTTCACGCAAATAGCATGACGACCTACCACCTGTTGTAAACAGAGCGAACGAGACGCAGGGGGGAGCTTTTTTACTCCCCTGCGTCTCATTTTTATAATCATCACGAAGTGGGTTGCTATGGATAATGTGCTGTTGGAAGTGCGAGGATTGGAAACCCAATTTATCACGCCGGACGGGACGGTCTATGCCGTTAACGGCGTATCGTTCAGCGTCGAGAATGGCGAGACCATCGGGCTTGTCGGCGAAAGTGGTTGCGGAAAAAGCATTACCATGCTTTCAATCCTTGGACTGGTGCCTACTCCGCCAGGAAAGATCAGCGCTGGAACGGCTATGTTTCATGGGCAAGATTTGTTGAAGATGAACGAGGTGCAGCTCCAGAAAATTCGTGGAGCGCAGATCGGCATGATCTTTCAGGACCCGATGACTTCATTAAACCCTGTGCTGACCATTGGCCGGCAAATTACCGAGACCATCGAAGTTCACCTCGGTCTGAGCCACGAACAGGCCAATAAGCGCGCTGAGGAACTGTTGGATATGGTCGGGATTCCCAAAGCCAAGGACCGTTTGCGTGATTATCCGCACCAGTTCTCAGGTGGAATGCGCCAGCGGGCTATGATCGCTATGGCGCTGTCTTGCAAACCGCAAATTCTGATCGCCGATGAGCCAACCACGGCCCTGGACGTAACCATTCAGGCCCAAATCCTTGAACTTGTGAAAACCCTGCGCGATGAATTGGGAATGACCATCATCTGGATCACCCATGACCTGGGGATTATCGCCAATCTGGCCCGCCGGGTAATCGTGATGTACGGGGGGTATTTCATTGAAGAAGCGCCTGTTAAGGAACTGTTCCGTAACCCACAGCACCCATACACGCTCGGTTTGTTGGGCAGCCTGCCCAGGCTGGACTATGATTTACGTGAGCCGCTGGTTTCCATCGATGGCGCTCCGCCCGTCCTGCATCAGAAGCCAGCTTTTTGCCCTTTTGCCCTGCGATGCAGCTATGTGACTGAAGCATGCCGCCAGGCAAATCCGATTCTGGAAGAAATAACCCCGGGCCATCGTGTGGCTTGCTGGGTCAAGCCCAAATTCCGGAGTGCACAAGCATGACCACTTCTTCTGAAGTTTTACTGCAAGTAGATAATCTGGTAAAACATTTTCCGGTTCACAGCAATGACGGTTTTTTCCGTAGGAAAACCAACCTGGTTCATGCGGTGGATGGGATTTCTTTCAATCTGTACAGAGGCGAAACCCTGGGGTTAGTAGGTGAATCGGGCTGTGGAAAATCCACCGCAGGTCGAACGATTCTCCAACTCTATCGCCCTACTTCTGGGTCAGTAGTTTTTGATGGGACAGACCTGACCAATCTTTCTCTTACTGATCTGCGCAAATTTCGGCGCCGGATGCAAATGATCTTCCAGGATCCGTATGCCAGTTTGAATTCGCGTATGACCGTTGGGGAGATCATCAGTGACCCATTGGTGGTCAATAACCAAAACAAATCCCGTAAGGATATCGAAGATCGAGTGGCGGAATTGTTGGATTTGGTGAAGTTGAATCCGGCTTACGTCAATCGTTACCCACACGAATTTTCTGGCGGACAGCGCCAGCGGATTGGGATTGCGCGGGCTCTGGCACTGCAGCCCGAATTGATTGTGTGTGATGAACCAATTTCAGCACTGGATGTATCAATCCAGGCTCAAATTGTCAATTTGTTGGTGGAACTGCAACAGAAATTTAGCCTGACTTATTTGTTTATTTCGCACGACCTGTCGATGGTACGACATATCTGCGACCGTGTAGTGGTGATGTATTTGGGTGTGATTGTCGAAGTAGCCCGAAAGAATGAGTTCTACCGTAACCCGCTGCATCCCTATACCAGCGCTTTACTCTCGGCAGTAAATATTCCGGATCCCTTTATCGAGGAGCAACGGAACCGGACGATCTTAAAAGGGGAGATCCCTTCGCCAGTCAACCCACCCTCAGGCTGTCGCTTTCGGACCCGCTGTCCAATTGCCAAACCTGAGTGCGCCCAAAGCCAACCCGAGCTGCGCGAAATATTACCTGACCATTTTGTTGCCTGTTTTTTTGCTGCGCCATGAAAAGTTAGGTGTTTTGCTGAATTCGGGTTTCCAGGAGCGGCTGGTCAATTTGTATTTGGAATTATTTATTTTTTAGGTAGAATATGGACCGTCCTTTTGTGGGGCAGAGATTTTTAGAGTTCGACCAGAGAATCAATCATTGAGACCAAAAATGCAAATATCCCAACTACCTAAGGAATACGCATGAAACACATCACGCCAGTAACACAGTCTGGAAGCAATCTAAAAGACATTAAACTGCTAAATCGGGCGGTTGTTTTTCGCGCTATCCGTGAAGCAAGTGCCATATCGCGTGCGGACCTTGCAAAACAAACCGGACTAAATCCGGCAACACTGACTCATATCACCCGTGAACTACTTGAGCGCGGTTTGATCGAGGACGCTGGTGCTGGAGAAGCGCGGGTTGGACGGCGTAGTTCGTTGCTGCGAATCCATTCCATGATTGGGAATATTCTTGCGGTACGCCTGGCACGGCACAACATCCAGGGCCTTCTCACCGATCTGGATTTACATGACCCGGTCATCCACACGACCAGTTCTTCCTTTTTGGCCAACCCAATTGACGCCAGCTTGCCGGCTCTGTTGGAAGTGATTGAGACTTTGATCAAGAAATCAGGTGTGGAGCGCCGGACAATCCTGGGTATCGGAATCTCTGCTCCTGGACCACTGGATGCTGGGCGTGGAATTTTGATTGCACCGCCTAATTTTCCAGGTTGGAACAGTTTTCCGGTTCGGAAAATCATTGAAGAAAAAACGGGTTTTACAACTTTTCTAGACAATGATGCCAACAGTGCTGCCCTGGCTGAAAAGTGGTTTGGGGCAGGGCGCAACCTGGACAACTTTGTCTTTATCCTGGTTGAGGATGGTGTAGGTGGTGGTGTGGTGATTAATGGCGATATTTATCGGGGTCAGCATGATATCGCGGGTGAAATTGGTCATACGACCATCGATCGCAACGGTCCGATCTGTGCTTGTGGAAATACCGGCTGCCTGGAGCTTTATGCTTCTCCGCATGCGGCTGAAAGTGTGGTGCGCGATGCACTATTGGCTGGTCGGAAAAGCCTGGTGAGCGACTTGATAGATAACGAATTGAACCGGATCAGCTTTGAATCAGTCGCGCAGGCGGCTTTGCAAGGTGATGCAGTTGCAAACGAAGCTATTTTGGGAATGGCTCAGGCCTTGGGCGTGGCGGTGGTCAATGTCATCAATTCGTTTGATCCCCAGGCGGTAATTCTGGGTGGGAAAATTAGCCTGGTTGGCGAGATTATCTTGCCGGTTGTTCAGGATTACGTTGACCGGCGGGCGATTTCTCGCAGTGAACAACAGCTTCCGGTGATGATGAGCGAACTGGGCGTGAATGCACCCGTGATTGGGGCGTTTTCGCTGGTGTTGCGGGAGTTATTTCAAAACCCAGAATTTCATCCCGCGGTGAGTGAAAAAAGCTAAAATCGTTATGGGAAAAATGAAGAATTGAAGATAAAAACATCATCCGATACTGTCCGGGAGATGTTTTTTTATTGCAAGAATATCGAGCGATTGATGGGTAACAGCGGTGCTCGAAGCTAATCAGGTAGGCATATTCCGCGAAAAATATAGGGAGGTTGAGATTGGGTTATTCCCTGAATGGTTGTGTTTCTAGCAGTTGGTACCTTTCAACGCTTTAAAATCAGTAAGATGATGAATTGCCAATATTGGGGCTAACAACCCTGAGGTTGGTACTTGACATTTGTTTTACTGTCATGTAATATGTTTATTGAAACAATCAACAAAATATTCGGGCCAGATTAATTTCGGTTTAGCGATATTTGGAGTTTCAATGAACGAGCGAAAAATAAATTGGTATCGATCCCCGGTGAAACGCGAAGCGCAGGTGGAGTTAAATCAACGGGATGACTGGAAAGGGCTGGCTCAGACACTTGGACATCTGGGATTGCTCGCGTTGACCGGTATCTGTGCGGCGTATGCTGCCGGCCGGCTGCCAATCTGGGTATTATTAATAATCTTATATATTCATGGGACTTTTTACGCTTTTCTTTCGAATGGTTTTCACGAGCTCTGCCATAAAACGGTATTTCGATCGAAGCGTTTGGGAGTATTTTTCTTATACCTGGTCAGCTTTTTGAGTTGGTATAACCCTATCTTCTTTTGGGCAAGCCATCAGGAACATCATAAGTACACCCTTAACCCACCAGATGATCTCGAAGTGGTCTTGCCAGTTCCGATGACAGCAGGTCTTTTCCTACAAGCCGCTTTTAT
>JAPLGT010000226.1:5072-12271 GCA_026390035.1 Chloroflexota bacterium | reverse complement strand
CAGAGAACCCCAATTGGACGCGGATTTTCGCGGATGTACGCGGAAAAACCAAAAGATTTTTGCTTTTTCCGCGCTTGTCGGCGCTCGTCCGCGTCCCAAAAGAATTTGAATAAGCAAGTTATGCTCCACTGCCTATTTTCGTTCTGGCAATCGGCTGAAATTTGCGATGTTTGTGGTTTGTCTTTTTCATAGTATCTCTCAATGGACTTGCCTCTTATTATTTTACTTGCGGAATGCCCATGGCCTTACTAAATATCTACACCTTCCCATATCCCAGCTCGACAGCGGATATGCTCTTCCAGGTCAAAACCAAACAGACATTTCCAGCAGGCGAAGCATCCTTCATTTTGCTCTGACTGATTTTACAAATGCAAGGATTTTTTTTGAATACAAGATCAAGGCTGCCAGTACAAATGATATCGGCATCATGGCCGGGTTGGCTGAGCTGGCTTTGGTGGTACCGGTGATTGAAAGAAGCATCGCCATAATGAAGGTACCTAGAAAAAAGAAAATCAGGAATTGCTTCAACATTGGGTTCATTGGTGTCTTATTTAATGATCTTCCTTTTGAGTCTTTAAAATTTCCGGTTGCTATTGTAAGAATATCGATGAACCACCATATGACAAAACCACCGCCTGTCAGCATCTGAATAAAACCTGCACGAATATGCCCGGTATAGAATCGATGAACACCGTAAATGCCTAAAAATATAGCCAGCAGAAGCGCCGTTGATTGTGAACAAGTAGAAGCCTGCGGATCATATAATGGATAGCCCGGATTATTTGGGGTTGAAATTGTAGAATTTAGCGTATTTTGAAGCGTTGAAATCCTGTTGATAATTCCTTTTTCCTCAGCCTGTATTTGTGCAAGTTGAGCGGTTGTTTGCCGGTTTTTATTTCGTTCAAGGTTCCTTTTTTCTGTTCTCAGGTTGGATAATTGCATTTGCAGCATACTCAACTCTTGCGTAAGCTGGACGCGCTGGATTTCAACCCGTGTTTTTGATTCAGACGCATGCAGCGTGCTGGCAAACTTTTCCGCAGCATCTTCGAGCATTTTAGATTCTACAATGACCCTTTTTCCACAATACTCACAATCGCCGGATGAATTTCCTGCATGGAGCAAAATGGGGGCACCACAAGATGGACAAGCTATCCCGGTGACTTGCATGATTATCTCCCTCCAAATTAGATGTTATTCGTCTTTCTTGATTACTAAAACAAACCATACTGCCCTGGTTTTTCATCATCAATTTTCTTTTTTTGATCTTCTCCGCGCACCCGAAGGGCGTCCGCGTGCCCCATAGGGGTAATCCGCGTCCCGCTGTTCTTTTTTCCGCTCTTTTTCTTCCCATCGCCCGCGCCCTGCAACTGCTCTTCTTCCCACCTCTCGTGATTCAACTTCAACAGCCGCGACAGCACTTCCCGCCGCGCGCTCTCGCTGATCGTATACCTCAGCCCCTGGGCCGTTTCATGAAAATCATGCCCCAGCGCCAGGTCTTCCCAGCCATAGGCCGCCGCGACGGCCGTATCCATCTGGACGTGCAGCTCGCGCAGTTGCTGAATGTCGCTGGCATGCTCGGCGGAGTTGTGAAAACGGTTGTAAGTCTTGGTCAACCCTTCCTGGCGGGCCAGCATAATCTGGCGGCGGGTCTCGTGATAGCTTTCGCCGATTTCTTCCAAACCGGTTAGGTTTTTTGGGAAAGGAAATGTCCAAAAACAATCACTAGGCGTATAACTTAAGTCTTGTTTTAATGTAGAGCTGTATTTTCTTGCCCAAGTCTCATGAAAGTTAGATTGTACAAAAGCAAAATGCGCATTATCTTCAAAAGAAAAAACGTACAACCGCTGATTAAAAACTTGTCTTTTGGATACGAACACAAAACTCAAATGCTTAGTAATAGCGCAACAAATCATGACCTGATTTAGATTTGAAATAGTTTCATAAAGCTCTACTGTTGGCCTTGTAAATCTCCACCAGATTTCTCTGCGTTGTTTATCTTTATTTTTTTGACGTTCTGGGTAAACCTTCTCTTTTACGATTTCAAAACATTCTGAATATTCCTGAGCTTTCTCTATTGGCCAATTGGAAAAATTTATTACCCACCGAGTGCCTTTTTGCTCTGGATTATGGTTTGCTTCCTCTCCATTAAGTAGAGGAAATAGCACGTCACTATTTTTAGGGTTATTTTCAATCAGCGAAAAAGCTTGATCTGGTGTCATTGTAAAACCAGCGCCCAAAACATTTGAACCTTGAAAACTTTTCCCCAAGTTTGAATTGATAAGATATGGTTGTTTGTTTGAAAACATTTCATCAAGTAAGGGCGAAATATTTTCAACAATAACACTACCTAACGTTTTTTGTCCGGGATAAGACCCCTTATAACAATAAACAATGCTCACAAAGACAGCGGCAATCCCTGGCCAAGAAATAGTTGGATGAGCACGATAAATTGTTCCACCATTTTTAACAATTACATTCAATCCAACTGTTCGCGTATCACCTTGTGCTATGGTATTTGTAGCAATTAGTCCAAATGAACCATCTTTTCGTAACAAATTAAATACTTGCAAAAAGAAATAGGCACATAAATCTGAACTTCCTCTCATCCCTTTTGCAAGATGTTCCACTAAGTAATCACGATAAATAGTGCCTAATGCACCGGTAAGTCTTTGTCCTCCAATAAAAGGTGGATTTCCTACAAAGGCACTAAAGCCGCCATTCTCAAAAACCTCCGGAAAGGCAAATTCCCAGTGAAAAACACGTTCCTTTTGAGCAGCAGCCAGCGCCCTGGCGGCATCCGGGTGTTTGGCGGCATCGATCCCCTCGTCCAGTAATCCTTGCATGTAGGGGAACAACAGGTTGATCTGCATGTCTTCGATCTCCTGCGTCTTCAACCCCAGCAGGCGCGCGCCGGTCAGCAGGTCGGCGCCGCGCCAGATGTGGGCCATGGCCGTATCGGCTTCTTTGAGCAGTTCGGCTTTGCGCGCGGCGTCCTGGGCGTCATTGACCACGAAGCTTTCCAACTCGCGGCGTTTGGAGCGGGCTGTCTCCAGTTGGGTGCGGATCTGCTCGTCGAAGAGCGTCATCGTCGCGGCCTTGTAGCCGTGCGCCCAGCGCAGGAAGTCGTCTTCGCTGCAGCCAACCAGCGAGTCGCCGCATTTGAGGGCGTGGTCGAGGAAGCTAAAGGGCAGGTCTTTGGCCATGGTCACCAGCCAGAGCGAGAGCTTGGCGATCTCGACGGCCAGCGGGTTCTTATCGACACCGTAAATGCAGCGCTCGGCCACCAGGCGGCGGGCCAGGATGAGCGGATCGCCCTCTTCCCCGGCCCTTCTCCCGGGGGGAGAAGGGAGCAAGCTGCTGCTGGATGGGGGTTGGATGCGCAGTTGTTTGAGAATTTTCTGCAGAACGTTACTGGCTTGTTCCAATACTTCATGATTCCAGAAGCGTATGACCGTAATACCCTGTTCGTTGAGAAACTGGGTGCGTTGGATATCGTGCTCGTGCTGTTGTGCTTCGTTGTGTACTGAGCCGTCCAGTTCAACCGCCAGGTGGGCTTCATGACAGTAGAAATCGAGGATATACCCGCCCAGCGGGTGCTGGCGGCGAAATTTATAATCCGCAAGTTGGCGGTTGCGCAGCAGCTCCCACAATAAAACTTCGGCATCGGTCGCTTTTTGGCGCAATTCACGCACCCGTGCCAGCATTCCCGGCAAAAGCACCGGTTTAGTCCCCTCTCCCGCTGGGAGAGGGTTAGGGTGAGGGGAACTACCAGGGTGAGGGCCACTACCAGGGTAAGGGCCTTCCCCATACAACTCCCAGGCCTCCACCAACCGCTCGGCCAGGTAGCGCACAACCTGCACCAGGAAGCCGCCCGAGCCCATGGCCATGTCACAAATTTTCAGGGCCAGCAGTTCTTCGGGTCTGCGCAGGCGCCACTGTTCGCGCGGCAGACCTTCGGCGGGGCCATAATACACCAACGGTTCGAGCGTGTGCAGTACGACCGGCTCTGTGAGACTGCGCGGGGTGTAATGGGTACCGGTAGCGCGGCGCGTACTGCCAGAGGTGACATAGACGCTGCCGGGCAGGATCACGACCGGAATGTCAAAATCGTCCGCGCGAATCAGACCTGCAAAGGGTGCCAGGCGCGCAAACAGGCGCGCATCGTTGCCAATTGTGGCGCGCAGGCGGTTGGCCTGCTCAGGGTCTTTTTGGAGCGTATCCTGCGCCAGGACGTTTTTCAGGGCGGTTTCACTGCGCCCGGTTTCAGTCTTCAACCAGGCCAGCCAGTCGGGTTCATTCTTCTTGGCGGCCGCTTCCAGGGCTGAAAGCGCGATCTCCGGCTCCTGGCGTTTGGCGCCGCGCAACCCGAGGATCAATTCCGTGGAACGCACGGCGACATGGTCGAGCAGGCCTTCATAGACATGCCCGATTTGTTCCACGTCCAGTGCGCGGAAACTGATCCGGCGCGCCTCGCCTTCGATCTGCAGGATCTGCAGGGCTTTGAGCAGGTGCAGCACGGTGCGGTTGTTGACGGGGAGAGGAATATTAGCCGCGGGAAAGCCTTTGGACGCGGATGATTTGCTAAGCAAATCACGCGGACGCCCTTCGGGTGCGCGGATAAGACCTTTTTCGTCTTTTAAATCCTTTAAAAGCTCTTGATCTTCTCCGCGTTTTTCCGCGTTCATCCGCGGCCCATTGGTTTGCCGCCCTTCAAGAAAAGGATATTTATCGGGGTCGAACATGCTGCCACCATAAGGCAGCAGGTTGAGACGGTCATGAAAGATACCGCCGTAGACGGCGCGGAAGGCAGCCAGCAGGCGGCTCCAGGCATCAAAACGGCGCTCAAGGACTTCTTCTTCGGTCACATCCAACTGCGCATACAGGGTAGAGACGGCGTAGTTCTCGGCATACAGGCTGTCATCCAGGGGCAGCAGTTTGCGCTCTTCAGCCGAAAGCATGAAGACCAGGCGCATCATCACGGTCAGGGCGGCTTCATATAACGTGGATGGCGAGAGACCGCCCAGCAGCTTGCCGCCGCTATCCTGATCGGCCTGGTCAATTTTCTGGATCAGAATCTCGACGGCATGGCGCACCTGCAAGCCCAACTGATCGGTAATCTCCCACTGATCTTTAACGCTGGCTTCGAGCAGGCTCTCCAGAGTCTGGTCAGCAGCCACGCCAAAGAAGCGCTGCACACCCAGCAAAGACTTGAAGGCGCGCAGTGTGATCTGTTCATCAAACCACAATTCAGCATACCAGGTGCTGAAACCACTGGTTTCTCCGCGCGGAGCATCCACCAGCATCCACTGCTCGCCGTTGGTCAGCAAGCCCAGGCGCACTTCCGTGGCGTGCAGTAATTCCATCATGCGCGTGGCGGCCGAGGCCTGCCAGCGGCTGCCCTGCACAGCCTTATCCAGGCTTTGCGATGGCGGGTAGACCTGGATGAGCAGATGCGGGGTTTTCCCGGAGGGGCCGGGCTGAACCAGCATCATATCTGGCCGCAGGGTCTCCTCGTGCTCGGGGAATTCCGCCTTCCAACCGGAGGCGATGGATTGGCCCGTCAGGAGCACCTCGGGTGAATAGCCCAGCAAACTTTCCAACACCAGACGTACCCAGGCGGTATGCACAGCCGGGTCGTTGACATTCTCCGTCCAAAACTCATAATCCGCCCGCAATGAGCGCGCCTGGCCATCATCCAGATTGTCGAGCCCCTGGGGGAAGGCAGCCGTAAGTACCGGCATGGATAGAAACGGCCCGGAGATTTCAAGCAGGGAAAGCCATTCGGCGTGATGTTTGGAAGATGGTTGGGACATTTGAAAACTCTTTTTTTATTGGGACGCGGACGAGCGCGGAATTACGCGGATAAGATCAAGAGCTTTTACTGTTGGGACGCGGACGATTTGCTAAGCAAATCGCGCGGATAAGATCTTAAACTTTATCGTTCTTGACTTTATCTGCGTTCATCCGCGTTCATCCGCGTCCCACTAAGCTTTTCTCCAGGTTTGAGATAGCTTACGTTCGTTGTTAAACGCCATCCGGCGTATTTCGGGTTTGGGGCCAAAATTGAGTAACAGACCAACTTCATGCTGGGTAGCACGCAAGTAATTGAGCAGCTGCGCTTCGTGTTCCTTGAGAAGAAAATCAACCGCCTTCAGTTCGACAATCACTTTATCTTCCACCAACAAGTCAGCATAGTATTCACCGATCAGGGTTCCCTCGAAGTATACCTGGATGGGTGATTCAGCATCAACCTTGAAACCTTCACTTTGCAGTGCAATTACCATCGCGTTCCGGTAGATTCTCTCAAGAAACCCATAGCCAAGCGCTGGATAAACCCGCTTGTAGAAGGCATGCAGGATCTTATCGGTAATCTCAGAGTGCTTGAGTATGACAGAATCGGTCATTTGTGGCATGAGCTCTCCCTATTTATAAATGAGGAAAGGCATTTGGACGCGGACGAGCGCAGAATTAGGCGGATAAAGTCAAAAGCTAAAGATTTAGATTTTATCCGCGCTCGTCCGCGGCCAATTTAGCTTCAGGCAAATTTTTCAGGAACCAAAAACGTGACCGCCACCGGGAACAACCTGGGCTGCGGGTCGGCGTAGCGCTGCTCAATCGCCGCGATTTCCTTGTCCATCTCTTCCGGGATCTGCTTCAGGCGCAGGCGCAGGGCCGTCACGTTGCGGTTGTACTGCTCGCGCTCGCTGGGCGACCAGATCTCCAACTGCTGGTATTCAGGGTCGGCCAGTTCGCGTTTGATCATGCTCTCCAGCTCGCCCAGCACAGAACTGATATCGGAAATTTCCTTGTCCTTGCGTTCTGCCAACAGCTTTTGCATGCCATCCAGCCGGTCTTTCATGCGCGCTTCGAGCGCCTGCATTAATGAAGGCTCAAGCACATCCCACAGGGTGGTCAGATCATTTTGCATGTGCGCCGAAACCGGCTTGTCGGTGCCTGCTTTCAGCGCATCCTGGACCTGGCCGACATTCAAACGCCGGAAGCGTTTTTGGAAGATTTCCCCGCCGGCCGTGATGATCTCTTCGTGCAGCCGCATGCCCTCGCCGCCCACCAGTACCAGCCGGGCATGCGCCACCACCGCCGGAGATTCCAACACCAGGTTGGGCACCGTGCGGGCGGTGACACGCTGCAGCTTGCCCTGCGGTGACCAGACTTCGGCCCGCAGCAAACGCAGCGACATC
>JAPLGT010000226.1:0-5030 GCA_026390035.1 Chloroflexota bacterium | reverse complement strand
TACCAGGCGGTGGTTGAGATGCGCCAGGACAAACTCATCGCTGCCTTTGGCCAGATCGTGGTCAAAAACGATCGGACGGACGGCCTGGGTATGCGGGTGCAGGATGCCATCGTTGCAGTGCATCCAACTGCCGCGCAGTCCCGGCAAAAAGAAAGCCTTGCCGTACAGGGCATGCTCTTTGGGGACATCCTGCAGAGCGGGTTGGCCGGCCAATTTCATCGCCACCATGACCGCAGCGTGCACATTCTCCGCAGAAAGGTTCATGTTCAGCTGGCTTTCGCGCAGCTGGGCGTAGTGCTGCTCGACCTGTTTCTTGAGGTTGATCTCAAATTTGAACAACTTGCGCACGGCTTTGGCTTCAGCTTCCACCAGCTGGGTATCCAGGTGTTTGCGCCGCCCCAACATGGCTTCTTCCACCTGCTGGGCGATCACCATCCCGGCTTTGCCCAAATCTTCGCGAATGTTGTTGATCTTCTCGGCAGCCCGCGCCAGGAATTCCAGGTCGGCATCGAGTTCGTCCGCAGGGACGGGAGTGTCATTTTCCAGCATGCGCTTCTTATAGCCCTGGGTCACAAAGTGATAGACCAGCGGCTCGAACTTTTGCCCATGCCGGTCAATGCGTCCATTGCGCTGTTCCATGCGGTTGGGGTTCCAGGGGATTTCGAAATGCACCAAACGGTGACAGAAATTTTGCAGATCAATGCCTTCGGAGGCGGCATCGGTGGCCAGCAGGATGCGCACCGGGCTGTCATTTGGATTCGCCTGGAAGGCAGCCTTGACGCTCTCGCGTTTGTCGTCCTGCATGCCGCCGAAGAGGGTCATGGCGCGCTCGCCTTCGGTCAGACCTTCGGCCGCCAAAAGGGTGAAGAGCCAGTTCTGGGTAGCGCGATACTCTGAAAAAATGATCACGCGTTCGTCGGACCATTTGCCGCCGGGTTTGACGATCTCTTTCAACCACTTGATAAAGGTGGCGGCCTTGCTGTCGCGGGTCTGGGCGGCGCGCTCGGCCCAGCTTCGCATTTGCTGCAGCAGGGCCATTTCCTGCCCGCTCAGTTCACGGATCAGCGGCGTGGCGGCCTCGACTGCGTCCTGGTTGGCGGTTTCATATTCATCATCGTCGGCGTAATCTTCATCCACCTGCGCCAGTTGTTTGCGCAGCACACCCAGGGTCATTTGCTTGGGAAGCACCTTGCGTTTTTCGCCCTTGAGCGATTCCATGTGTTTTGCAAGCGTCATGGCAAAGGCGGCCGGGGAGGAGAACAGGCGCTTTTTGAGCAGCTTGAGCACGAACTCGACCGCGAAGCGTTCTTCCTGATCTTTGGCGTTTTGCTGCCGCGATTGGCTGTATTCCTTCAACCAGCGATGGACCTGTTTTTCTTCAGCGGTGTACGGCACTTCGATCACATCCAGCTGGCGCTGGGGAAAGCGCCGCTCACCGTTCCAGGAGACAAACTCCGGGTCGGATTTCAGCCGCCGCACCATCACCGTCTCGAGCTGGCGGCGGTCTGGCGCTACCCCGCGCGCGAAGCGCTGGTTATCAAGCAGTTCCAGCAGGGCTGAAAAACTTTCGGGATAGCCGTTGTGCGGTGTGGCCGAAAGAAACAACTTGTGTTCAAAGTGGGGGGTCATCTCACGAATGGCTGCGGTGCGCTGCGAGTCGATGGCGTAATGCAGGCTGCCGGAAGGTGAAACATTATGGGCTTCATCGACAACCAGGATATCGAAGCGGCGCGGGTAGGTGGATTCGGCAGGCAGAACCTCGCGGAACAGGCGCAGGGGCGTGTCGCGCTTGATGAAATCGATGGAAGTGATCAGGCGCGGGAAGTGCGTCCATGGGTTGGTGTGGATGCCGCGGCTGCGGCGCAGCTGCTTCATGAGCAGACTGTCTACAATCCGGAATTCCAATCCGAATGTATCGCGCATCTGGTCGCGCCAGTGGTTCTGCAGCCCGGCCGGGCAAACGATCAGCACCGTGCGTGCGCGGTTGCGCACGATCAGTTCCTGGATCACCAGTCCGGTCTCGACAGTCTTCCCCAGCCCGACATCGTCCGCAATTAATGCCGCTGCGGAAAGGGGCCTGCAGGGCGCGCGTATCCGCCGAGGAAACCGCGCCCCAGCGCACCGCATTGAGAAAGGCATCCTGCACTTTGGGGTGGTCAAAGCCACCGAGGGGAGTTGGCAGGCCAAGCTTTTCCTCAATGCCTGTGCCCGGTTCAATCTCCCAGATGACTTGCAGAGTCTCACCCAGGCCATCGTCTTCGATCGAGTTCAGGCTGAGCAGGTGTTGGCCAGCTTGCATCTCCACTGCCAGGGGCGTAACTGGCAGGGAGCTTTTCTGCACATCCGCGACGACATAGCGGCGTTGGCGCACAGTGACGTTCTGGCCTTGTTCTGGGATAACCCGTTCTTGATTTATTGTCATGAGCAACGACCCTGGAGACAATTAATAGTACCTGGATGGAAGGCAGTTACTGATAGCCCCCATAATTTAACCGTAGTCAAAGTATAGCTTATCTTCCAATTTTCGTAAGCAAATATCGCCGTCGAAATTCAAGAGAGACGGTGTACGCACACCGTCTCTACAATACATGCACGCTTCCGCAGTAAACGCACTTCACCTGAATGGCATATTCGTCTACTTGCAGAGGGGCACTGCAGCGAGGGCAAGTCAGCGTGAACAAGGGAATTCTGGTCACGCGGGGCGCAAACATGTAGACCCGAATCCGCAAGCAATTCCAGGAAGCTTCTTCCAGCAGCTCTGGTTTAAAGGTCACCATCTCTGCCAATAGAGGCAGACCCTGATCGAGCATGGCCGCCAGAATGGTGTTTTTATCGCGAGGAATGTAGCCGACCTTATCCTCACAAAAAGTGTGAATGGCAATGGCGCGCGCGTCATATTCATTATACGGTTCCCGCATCAGCACCAGATCCCGGCTAGCAGAAATTACCGCCTGCACATCCAGGTCTGGCCCGTCGTGATATTGGAACCCTGCCACCCTGGTCTCCAGCAGGTAGATCCGGGATTGGCACCGCGCGCCCTGCCCACGATGCCCATTATTAGATTTGTTCCTTTTCGAAAAAACCATTCCAGTTTCCATATACCCTACCCGTTTATTTTATATTCATAAAAAGAGGGACGCCCCCGTACAGGACGCCCCATCAGGGTAAGTCATGTTACGGTCAGGGCTAATCCTTGCATTCCCAGGTTACATGCCAGGGCCTGCCACTTGCATTCTCTGTCACCAGGTAATAAATTCCGGCATTGACGGCCTGCAAAGATTGTCCCTCCAGCGGTCCCGTCATATCCATCTTCATTTCATTGGCAATTGTCTGGCACTCAGCTCCGCATAGGCCAAGGATCAGGGCGGCCGTGCCGCCAGTACCCGGTTCAACCTGCCAGTGAAAAACTGACTTTTGGCAGGCCTGGAGCTCGTAATTAGCGGTCACCAGGTTGCCGGTTCCCTGAATATCCATACCGGCTGCCACAGGCGCAGCCCCATCCTGACATTCGATGCGAACAGACCAGGGCTCATTCGTGTTATCGGATGAAAAAAAATATTCTCCGCCTGTCAAAGGCTGTAAGCTGGAACCACTCATTCCTTCCGAGCCGGCATCCATTGCCATATCATTTACAACCGTAATTTCTCTCTCGGACCCTTTTTTGAACAAACTCAAGATGAGGGAGGCCGTTCCATAAGAAGACGGCGCAACTTTCCATAAGAATACGGCTTTCCCGCAGGCTGGTAAATTTAGATTGTCGGTGACCGTTTTTCCGGTACCATTGACTTCAGCCATTAAGACAGCCTCAACATAGACTGGCTGAGTGGGCGCCGGGCTGGCGGTGGGTTCAGGCGTATTTTCGGGCGGCAAGGTCGGAGCCACAACACCGGTAACTCTCACAACAGGAGCAGGTTGAACAGGATCCAATGCTGAGCTTGTGCCGCAAGCTAACGTGAGCGAAATGAGCAGCAGCAGACAAATGAGCGGTATGGTTATTTTCTTCATGATTTCTCCAGTTTCTTTATTTACAGGCGCTAGCCAGTTCGATCAGGACACCATTTTGGGATGCCATGGCTTGCAACGCGCTCAGCTGACTCTCAGTTGCGAGCAGCTGCTGCTCAGCGATCCGATCCACACGCGTATCATCATAGGCAGCCTTTTTGTAATTCTCCAGCAAATCCAGGTAGGTGGCCATCTGAGCAGAAATCACACCTCGAGAATTTTCAAGCACGGTCTTGCACTCGTTCTGAGCCTGAAAATCTCGGAAGACCTGGTAGCCCTGAACCAAAACCAAACAGAAAAGCATTAATATTACCAACCAAATTTGAAGCGATCTCCAGCTCACGCTATCACCTCCGGATTTTTTTATTCCCGGCGTCCCCCAGAGCGCCGGGTAAAGCTGTGTCTTCCCCACTATGCATCCCCAACAGAATAATAACAAACAGGGTAGCCCGCTTGTATGGGCTACCCTGCCAGAAATCAGAAACAAAAATAAGCAATACCGCATAAGTTGCTTTTTTATATCTTTATCACCAACGTGGTTTCCAAGCTTTTATCGTTAAGCCCGCAGGGAACCCCAATTGGACGCGGATTTTCGCGGATGTACGCGGAAAAACCAAAAGATTTTTGCTTTTTCCGCGCTTGTCGGCGCTAGTCCGCGTCCCAAAAGAATTTGAATAAGCAAGTTGAACTCCACTGCAAAAATAATATTTCGCCTGGTACCAACTACGCAAACTCAGCGGATGGTCGTCTGGTCTCACCAGACTATTATCTATAAAATACCGGGATAATTTTCGCGCATGCCGCGAATGGTGCGCTCCATCCACCCCAACACTTCATCTCCGCCCAGCACTATGCAATACTGCCCATAAGAAAGTAACGTTCGTCCAGCTTCCCAGTCATCATCACAGCTGCCGGTCACATCAACACTGCCATCCGGCAATGATTTGACCTGCATCTCATCAAAATGCTGGCTGATAACCCCGCGCGAAAGCGGCGGAAGCAGGCGGTAATGAACCTGGTAACGTGGC
>JAPLGT010000313.1:0-5287 GCA_026390035.1 Chloroflexota bacterium | reverse complement strand
TCCAGCGATCGGTAAGTTTTTATTTGCACCGATAGTGTTGGCATCGATAAAATCAGCCAGATCACCTGGACGGCAGCGAATTGATTTGCCAATTCGCACAGCAGGGAGTTCGTTACGACTCCATAAAACGAACACCGTGGCGCGGGAAACTCCCAAAATCTCTGCGATTTCATTTGCATTCAATAAGCTTTCCACTTAGTACCTCCAAATCTGAATAAAATTGGTTGGCTCTTATCCAATCAAAAAAGCCTGACACTATTGTCAGGCCTTTTGATGTTAGTTTTTGCTGATATTTACTGATGTTTACAGGTGTTTAAAACTTCGGCAGCCGAAATATTAAATTTCGGCATCGAAAGTTGGTTGAAAAAGCAAAAACCAGGGGAATCTTATTCATCTAACATACCATTCCTACCAGCTATAATAATTTTTCTAATTGTATCCCTATGAGTTATGTATTGCTTTAGAATACCATCTGCCTGGATTTTCCGACAGATCTCCGCGATTTTCTCGTTATTTTCTACCCAATTCCGGATTTTTTTCCAGACGAACTTCCATTTTGCCAAGTTGGCTTGTTGTTCTGGAATATATATTTTTTCCATTACTTGCTTTAATATCAATACTTGATCGGGCATGTCAGATATTTGTGTTGTAATTACTGGAAAGTCCCGCCTAAGAATTAAATCCAGCTGTTGCCAAAAACTGAGTACGACCGTCCAACTACACACCAATCGAACATTTATTGGTTTCAGTTGATCGCTATTAATGTTATTAATCTCTAAATACCCTAATCTTCTTGGCTTATCAGGGTACATAATCGGGTTATATTCTTGCGAATCCGTCAATTGATATAGTTCATAACGATTATTTTTATCTGGTAAATCTTCCACTTCCGCCTTTATACCTAAACTATCCCACCACCAATTTTTTGCTAATCCACGATATGGTACCAGGACGTATGCCCCTGCCATATCGATAGTTAAAGTCGAAACCTCTTTATCTTCATGAAGCACCGTTCGATTCTCGTTTTGGTCCATGGCTGCCTTTTTAGATGACAGCAAGCAACCAGAACAAAAGTCGTGATAGACTTATGCACAGCCGCTTGCACCGGCTGGAAATGCCCACGATGCGTCAACATCACGGGCATTTTATTTTATCCTAATTACCCATGGGTGAATAAATGCGATTTCTTAGCAAAGCCAGATCGTGGAGAGTCTTGAATATTTTTCCAAGTTGAAGTGGGTATAAATCAGACGATATTCCTGTTCGAAATCGTTGGATCGCCCCATAATAATTGCAGTGATAGGGGCTGCCATTTTCAGACAGCCCCTATATCTATTAATCAAGTTGCTGTTCTCTTTCTTCGATTGCCTGGATAATTGTTGCTGATGTGTGGGAAATGCGATCAAGGTGCTGCATGATCAAATCTTTACCTGCATGATGTAGGGCAATGTAGTTGGGGGAATTTAACCCTTCTAACCCAAAATGTTTACCCACTACATAAGCCACGCTTTCGGCTTCAAGCTCTCGGATTGTTGAATCATCTGGTCTGTTGGCGTCCCTGTGCATAATTTCGTGAGCTATTTCATGTACAAGGGTCTTAACTCCGGCTTCCGGGTCAATTTCAATGGCCCCACCCTTACTGACCCCCTGAGTCTCTCCTGAAAGCTTCTTGACGATAACCGAAATGCCTTTGCTTTCAGCGAACTCAGCCAATTTTGAGAAGAGAATGAGATTCTGTTCCGGACTCTTCCAGTTTGGTGTTTCGGGCAGCGGCTCGCCATCCGTAGATGAAATATCAAAGACATAGACCACTTTAAAACCCCTGATGACTTGCCTTGAGTTCAGGTCTTCAGGATTTTCCTTGAAAACGATTGGTGCCAAAATCGGGATGCCGTGTTCACCTCTTTTGACATAACGGTTGAGACTGTGCCAGCGATTGAAACCCGCCACCATAGTGGCATCCGGCTTGCTCATCAAGATCAACCAGACATTATTTGCAGAGTAACGGTGAAAGCGTGAGCATGTGTCAAGGTAGGAAAGCATTGCGGCGCTCATTCTGGCAGCATCAGTGGCTTCCGCCAGTTCCTCGATGTGAGCAGTAATCTGTCCCGCCAGAGTCTGGCTGGTTATTTTAGTATTTTCATTCATGCGGTTATCCTCCAAACAAAAACCTGAAGTGTCCGTAACGGACACATGAAAATAAATGCGAACAGCCCCATCGATTGATTCGGTGAGGCTGTTCATTGAATTGTTGAGTTGTAAAGCAGCGTTTGCTGAAGTTGAATTTTGTCCGTTACGGACACTTCTCACGAAAAGCCGAGTCCACGTTCCTTGAGGCTGATCCAACGCCCCTGAGCTATTACAAGGTGGTCGAGCAGATCTACATCAAGCAGCTTCCCGGCTTGTACAATCGCACGTGTGAGGGCAACATCGTCTGGGCTTGGGGTGGGATCACCACTTGGATGATTGTGCATACAAATGATAGCCGAGGCTTTGATTTGAATCGGGAGTTCAAAGATTTCACCAATACGCACCTGCGACGATGACACGCTTCCTCGGTAAAGGTGCCGAATTTCCAAAACCCGGTTACGCCGATCGAGGCACATGACCCAAAGTTCCTCGGCGGTCAAGCCCCCCATTTCGTACTGGACGATTGCGGCAGCGTCTGATGGGCTGTTGATGGCAGGTTTTTCAACGGTGGGGTTCTTTGCCATGCGCAGGCCGATGGCAAGGGCGGCTTTTAGTTTGATTGCAGTCGCTTCGGTCAAGCCCTTGATTTCCCTGGCCAGCACACTGGTGTGGGCGTTGTAGATTTTGTACAGGTCGCCGTATTTGGAAATGAGCGTTTGAGCAACTTCGATCTGGTATTTTCCGCCAATAACGGTAGCCAGCAGTTCATAGTCAGTGCAGGCTTGTGGACCAAGTTCTGAGATGCGAGTGCCTGGGCGTTCACGGATGGGTAGACTTTCGAACAGCGTTGATTGAGTGTAGGTTTCGAGGCTTTTGGTGACCGGAAAGAGCATCACTCCGGTTTCTTCTTCTGTCTCAGCCACAGGATTGATTTGTTGGTACATGGGATTTTCTCCTTTTGAGCAGATCCCTGCGCACAGATCGCAGAGATAGTAGGTGTTGTCAGATTGGTTGACTTCAACAAAACCGTCATTTATGGCGGTTTCGTGGGCTGTTTCCCGAGCAGATGGGCCTGGTGCCGGGGTTCCGCAGTAATGACAGGTGATGTTCATGGCAGCCTAGAGGTGCTTGGATGGGGATCTGCCTGAAAGTTTTGCATCACCGGTCTGCAAGCGCCATTCGAGTTTGGTATCTTTGAAAACGGTAGTTCGGTGTGCGTGGCGATAAGTGTGAATCGGGGCTTTCAATTGCAGATATTCAGCATAAGTTTCGGGAATGTCAGGATTGGCTTCACGAATGCGGCGACGGGCGAGAGTGGCAGCGTCGTAGACGTATTTGCGGCCTGTGCCGAGAGTTTCAGCGATTTCGTCAGCGGAATAGCCCTGCATAAACAGCAGCAGGATGCGCCCTTGGGTTGGGGTAACGGTGTTGGCGATCAGGTGGATCAGTTCCCGCTCAGTTTCTCGGGCTTCGATGATGGTTTCCACGGCGCGTTGAGCGGTTGATTCGGGCAACATTTCGAGATAGCTGGCATCAGGCTCTTTTTCCCAGGCAGAGTGAAGATTGTTCTCGAACTCACACTCTTCAATGACCAGGCGCTGATCGCGAAGCATGTTTTCACGCTGGTAAGCTTCACGGGTATAGAAGCGGGCCCAGTAACGCCAAATACGCTCATCTTCATGGGCATCGGCAGGTTTGTCTGGGATCATCCAGATGTTTGCGGCTGCGCCGTTGGCAGCGGCTTCGGCAGATTGCAGGTCATGGGCGAACATCCTGGCGCGGGCAAGGCAGATTTGGTACAGTGTTTCAGGGGACATGAGGAACTCCTTTCGGGTTGGGTAAAGCGAAATAAAAAAGACCCCACCTTGCGATGGGGTCTTTGGGTTGGGGTTTATAACTGCGCGCTCTTGAAATGGATGGCAGCCCGAGGTTTTCCGGAAACATTCATCGACTGCGAGTAAATCTCAATCGCTTTCCCTTTGAGATTGTCAACATTGGCTCGCCCGAAGATTTTGACCAGCTCTTTTTCCCCCATCGGCCCGAACAGAACCCCGGTCGGCACTCCCTGGGGTAGGCCATTCAGCCAAAGGCACCATCTCTCGACAGGTTCTTGGGCCTGCTGGTAAGTGACTTTTTCCTTGGTAACGTTGCTGATCGTCACTTTGAAGGATTTGGGTCCTATATCATCCCCATGCAAATACTTGCGGTACAGAAAGCCCAAACGCGCACCAATTTGAGGCTCAGGCGCTTCGGCTACCTTCCTGGGTTCTTCGGCATAGCCCAAATCCTTGAGGATCTGATTTGCGCAAGCAACCGAACGCGCTGAAGGCTCTGACACTGGATCGGCTGGCTTTGCAGGCTGCTGCACAACCTGGATGAGCGTTTTAGCCCTGGCAATGTTTTCAACAGCCTGCTGGTAGTAATAGGCGGCGATGCGATGCTTGCACTGGTTGCCCTTGAGCGAATCGGGACATTCACAAGTCCGGGTATCTGTATCGACCTCGTAAGAGTGCATTCGATCTGAAGAAATGACACGGCAACGGTGGGGTTGGTTTTGAGTGGGAGTGGGTTGGACGGAACCAAGCAAGGCCAGTTCCAATCCACGTTCCAATCTGCCGTTCAAGGATGCGATGGTTTGGGCGCTGTACGATGAAATCAGGTTGGTGGAAACCTTCTTGATCTCTTGGGCCAGAGCATCATTCATGAGGATTGGATTGGCAACCTCGCGCCCAACATGGCGCAAAACAAATTGGGGAAGGTACAAATTGGTGTTCATTTTTTCTCCTATCAGGAATTGAGTGAGTTGGGGTTGGAAAACAAAAAAGGCCCACCTTTTGAGGGGCAGGCCTAATGAGTATTGAGGTCGATTTGCATTTGATTACAGGCGGATTTCTTCAGGGGTCAACTTGAGTTCTGGCAAATAACCGTTCAGCAAGTTATTCTTGAGAATAGAGCTGTGACCATTAGAGCGGATCAGGTTGAATAGATCAGCCCTGGCATTGGGCTGCCCAATGGCAATGGCCTCGACCAGGTTCATGACCTTTTGGGTTTGTGAAAGTTGGATCTCCTGCAGAAATCGGGAAGGTGTTGATGATGTTCCGATCAAGACTCCCTTTTTGGCCCTTGTGATGCCCACATAAAACAGGCGGCGTTCGTT
>JAPLGT010000100.1:0-12189 GCA_026390035.1 Chloroflexota bacterium | reverse complement strand
TACCAAACCGGACGAAAGGTCGCTGATGACTATAAAGATACCATGCACATTGTTTTTGATGATTACTTGAGCAGATGGAACTACCGAGCCATACCATCGGTAGCACCACTTTGAGGTAACTTATTCTTTCGACTTTCCTAACCTGTTTTCCATCTAATAGATACCTGCAGTGTGAATTTTGTCGCAAGAAAGAAATCTGCCAATCCAAGCAGCAGGTTGAAGAATTGGCTCGTAAATTTCAACCCATCTTTATTATTTTATGCCGGAGGAGTTTACATGGAGACTGATGTTATGGATAAACCTATGCTCAGCGATTACAGCCTGGTTGGAAAAGACTCTTCCCTGGCTGTTGAAAAAGGTTTAGCCGATGCCAAGTGGTATGCATCGCCTGTTCCTAAGGAAAAGATGCGTGAGCTGCTCGAGCGTCGTGATGGGCCAGCTATCCGTGATACGCTTCTGTGGCTGGCTTTGCTGCTGTTCTTTGGGGTTTGTGGCTATCTTTTGTGGGGTAGTTGGTGGGCGATCTTTCCTTTTGCGATTTATGGCGTGTTGTACGCTTCGGTTTCTGATTCTCGCTGGCATGAATCCAGCCATGGCACGCCCTTTAAAACGGACTGGATGAATAATGCATTATATGAGCTGGCCTCCTTCATGGTGATCCGCGAATCGGTGCGATGGCGTTGGAGCCATACCCGACATCACAGTGACACGATCATTGTGGGACGTGACCCGGAGATTGCTGTGCCGCGCCCGTTTAAATTGGGTGTCTTCATCCTGAATTTTTTCAATGTTTTTGCCTTTCGTATGTACTGGAGCAATGTGTTTCTGCATTGCACGGGCAAAGTGACTGCTGATGAGCGTACCTACATTCCGGAGACGGAATATGCCAAATTGTTTTTGCGGGCACGCATCTACGTTCTAATTTACGCTGGCATTATTGGATTATCGATTTACTCTGGCAGCATCCTGCCACTTTTATATGTAGGTCTATCCAGTTTCTATGGTGGCTGGTTGATGCCTGTTTATGGGAATACGCAGCATGCTGGGTTGGCCGAGAACGTCCTCGACCATCGCTTGAACTGCAGGACTGTTTACATGCACGCAGTCAATCGTTACTTGTATTGGAATATGAACTACCACGTTGAGCACCACATGTTTCCGCTGGTTCCTTACCACGCCTTGCCGAAATTGCATGAACTGATCAAAGCGGATGTGCCGACTCCCTACAATGGGTTGCTGGAGGCCTATCGGGAGATCATCCCGGCCCTGCTGCGCCAGGCTGAGGACCCCACCTATTTCGTGAAGCGCCAACTTCCGGTGCCAAGCCAGCAAGTTTCTGATTTAGAAGCTGGACAGCGTATTACAACACAAGGAAAGCCGGTTGTGGATGGTTGGATTGAAGTCTGTGAGAGTGGTTTGTTGCAGAAAGAAGATGTGTTGCGCTTCGATCACGATCAACAAACCTATGCTCTTTATCGTGCATTGGATGGTAAGTTTTATGCGACTGACGGCCTTTGTACACATGGAAACGCACACCTGGCCGATGGTATGGTTAAGGGCACAGTGATTGAGTGTGCCAAACACAACGGGCGTTTTGACCTGCGTGATGGTTCTCCCCAGCGTCTGCCAGTTTGTGTAGGACTAAAAACCTATCCCGTGCGCGAAAGAGGCGGGCAGTTGCAGGTTGATCTGACAGCGGTCGGTGGTTATGGTGTTACCCAGGCAGCCGTCACGCACACTTTTCGGGTGGTCAGCAACCTGAATGTTGCCACTTTTATCAAGGAACTCGTGCTCGAGCCCGTCGATGGTGCGGCTCTGCCGGGTTACCAACCTGGTGATTATATGCAGATCAGTATCCCGGTTTTTACGCAACGCTCTTTACAGGGCATCGAAGTTGCGCAGCCTTTTGAAACTGTCTGGCAGGCTCAGGGCACATTCAATCTGAAATCCGCCAACCCAACAGCCTGCCGGCGCAATTATTCGTTGGCTACTAACCCCGAAGTCGACAAAAATCTGCGCTTTAATGTGCGCCTGGCTACGCCACCTGCCGGCCTGGACTGTAATGCCGGAGTTGGTTCAATGTATATCTTCAGTCTTAAGCCCGGTGACATTGTCAGCGCGATCGGCCCATTTGGTGAGTTTCACGTCAAGGAAACGGCGCGAGAAATGGTTTACCTGGGCGGCGGAGCTGGCATGGCTCCACTGCGTTCGCACCTGGCGTGGTTGTTCGAAACCCGCAAAACCGCTGCCCATGTGAGTTACTGGTATGGCGCGCGTTCATTGCAAGAGATTTATTATAAAGAATACTTTGAGGCGCTGGAGCAAGCGAACGAAAATTTCGATTTTCACCTGGCGTTGTCCGAACCCCTGCCAGCGGATCAGTGGAAGGCGCAGACTGGTTTTATCCATGAGGTGCTTAAGCGTGAGTACCTTGACTCTCACCCAGATCCCAAGAGCATCGATTACTTCCTATGTGGTCCGCCAGCCATGATCCAGGCTGCGATCGGTATGTTGAAGGATTTTGATGTTCCACTCACGCAGATCTATTTCGATGAATTTTAGTGCCGCTCACTTTTGCGGCATTCAAAACCCAAATTTTCTAAACTGCAAGGAGATAATTTTATGAAACTGTTACAAGCCCGACACCTGTGGGGCATTAATGAAACCTGGGAGCAAGTCTTTCCGCGTATCCGCGCTGAAGGGTTTGTAGCAATCGAGGCGCCTCTGCCAGATCCTGACGATCGGGCCCGTTTCCGCGCTTTGTTGGATCAATATGATTTTGAGTATATCGCGATGGTTATCACCGAGGGTACTACTGTCGCAGATTATGTCAGTTCTTTTAAGGACCAGGTTGATGCGAGTAAGGCGCTACGCCCCATGTTGATAAACAGTCACAGTGGGAAGGATGCCTGGTCTGAATCCGAGAGCCGCAGCTATTTTGAGCAAATCCTGGCCATGGAAGCGTCCATGGATATTCCAGTGGCTCATGAAACCCATCGCGGGCGAATATTATTTAATCCGTGGGTTTCAAAAAGAATGCTGTCAGAGTTTGAGCATTTGCAGCTTTGTTGTGACCTCAGTCACTGGGTATGTGTGTGCGAACGTTTGCTGGATAATGAGTTAGATATCATCCGATTGTGTGCCGAGCGTTGTATCCATCTGCATACACGGGTAGGTTATGAAGAGGGTCCCCAGGTGCCAGACCCGCGCGCACCAGAATACCAGCGCCACCTCGAAGCGCATGAACAGTGGTGGCAAATCATCTGGGCTGCTCAAGCTGCACAGGGGCGCAAGACGATTACAGTGACGCCCGAATTTGGTCCTCCTGGCTATTTACATACGCTGCCCTATACCAATGTGCCGGTTGCGGATTTGTGGGAAATTTGTAATTGGCAGGCGCACCGTCAGGCTGAAAACTTTGCTAAGCTGTATCCCGCAATAAGCTAAGAAAAACTGCACCTATACAGGCTTGTTTTCGAACCTGGAAAACAAGCTCAAAAAAACGAAGAGAGAGTTATCTTGTGGGGTTTTCACGGGTGATTTTCCCGTGGAAACCCCAAGTGCAGTGAAAAGCACCGATGTATATTTGTCTACGCGGCAAAACCAGGATGATTTTGTACCAATTTGAACTAGGTAAATAGTTGCGACAAATTATTTCAGTAGAATGATTGAAAAATGCAAATATCCCTGTAAAAGACTGTCGAGCAGTTTTTTACAGGGATATTTGTATCCATTACTATTCGGGGCTAACCCAATCTGGATTGACTCCTGTTCATTATCCAGATAATCTTAAGAATAGTGCGCTTATAGTGTTGAGTTCGGGTCAAACTCCATTGAAAGCGGTTTGACGCCGGTGGATGAGACCTGGAGCAGAATTGACTGCTGAGGTGCAAATTCAAGTTTCTGATCGAAAGATTGGCTGCCGATATTTATCTGGATGTGCCGTTCGCAGGCGCCGGTCTCGAGTGCCTGGCCGTAGCGCATGGGATAGCGGATGGCCTGGGCGGCGGGGTTGGCGAAAAACAGAGTGTGGATGTCGCCATTAACGGTGCACCAGAAATCGGGCAGGTTTTCTCCTGCAACGATTGGCAATTGCACAACGCACTGGCTCCAATCTGCGGAAACATTCGGTAAAGCCAATAATTCGGCGGTCTGTTGCGCATAGTCGGCGTGTTTGATGCGACCGGGTTCCTGAGGGGTGCGCAGCAGGCAGATGGGCAGCCCTTGATGGGCCAATCGCAACAAGGTTGAGACTGTCTCCAGGTCTAACCAGACGGAATCTACGTAGAGCCAATTGAATTGAGCTGGTCCACAGTGAAGTTTTCCATCTGCGTATTGCGCATCCTTGAGAAAAGGTGTTGAGACCCACAAAGGATGATGCCCTTTCAAAAATCGCGGCAATTTGGTTTCTTGAAGTTCGTAGACATATTTGGAACTAGGCTTTTGCAAGTCAATCGGTAACTCGTCATCCATCCAGACATCTTCCAGGGGCAGATAGACTGCTCCATCGGTGTATGGCTTTCCCTGGCGCATGGCTGTGCAAATGGTTTCAATGTATGCGTTGAACGCTGGAATTTGGGGGGCGAAGGAACTATCGGGACCAATGTGGGTAGTCGCGTAAAAGCGTTGATTCCCACCGGGTGGGTTGTAGGGCATGCCGTGCCAGAAGAACTGATTGACGCCATTAGCCATCAAACCATCGGCTACCAATTTTAGATCGGCCAGTAGTTCTTGCTTTTGGTAAGGGCCAGGCCCAGGATAGGGATTCCAGCCATAGATGCAGGTGAAGGCTTCGACGGAAACGATCGGTTTGGCGGTAAGAGCCGCAGCGGAAGCGGCGAAAGTAGCGAAGTCGGTGTCAAACAGGATGGCTTCCGTCTCGGGCACATCGGCCAGGGCGTAAGCTGCCATCAGGTCGGTGGGTGAACCGTGGCACTGCACACGGGAAAAGCCGCCCAGTTCATGACAAAGCTCAGTATATGGTGCGTAAAATTCATCCAGCGCATAGGCTGCCAACAGGCGCCGGTAATCATAACGCTCGTCCGGGTGATCATTTAGCGTGGGCGTAAAGTGCAGGATATCGTAGCCAAAGCGCGACTGGAAGGCAGTATCGAAACCCGCGGTCCAGAGCCCCTCGGGAGTTACTTCCCACGAGTCGCAAAAGAGACCAGGCGTATTCAGGCCAGCAGCACGAGCGGGAAGCTGCAGGGCAGTGCCGAATTTGCGCCCGTAGCGGAAAAGCGCATTGCGATCCAGGTGGTTCAGGATTGGCCCGCCATCATCGCCCATTGGGGTTTCCCATGATTTCTCAAGGCGTTGTGGGGATGCCCCCGTGAAGGTCTGGCTGGCGTCTTCGGGTGAGACGTGAAATCCGCCGAAAGGCCAGGCGCTGCCCATCGTGAAATCACAGCCCAGGCCCAATTCAGCTGCGTATTCAGCGGCTGCCAGGATCGGGGCGGCCCACTCTGGGCTGAGCCAGGCTGCTCCTAATGGACCATTGTCGAGTGGATAGAGCCAGGCGATCTCAACACCGCCGAAGTGGTTGGCCTTTAACCAATCCAGTTGTGCGCGGATATCGGCCAGGTGGATTGGCCCTGAGAACCACCACCAGCGTGTATAGGGTTTTGCGGAAGAAAAGAGTGGCGCGTTCATGGGTGGGAACATCCTTTTTAATGGTGGCCTGGATCTGCAAAGTGGGAATCAGTTTCCTGGCTGTTTGAGTGATGATGGCCAGCGCTGGAAGTTGAAACTATTCCCAGCTTGCCGCAATTTGTTTGAGTTTTTGCCAATTCTTTCTGGCATCTTCGTTGGCTAATTTCATCAGCTCTTCAGCCCTGGATTCATTATTTTGTATTAAGACCCTGTAGCGTTCCTCGTTGTAAGCATACTGTTCAACGGGTATGGATGGTTCCTTGCTGTCAATGATCATCGGGTTCTTTCCCTGGGCTATCAAAGCGGGGTTGTAACGATAGAGCGGCCAAACCCCAGCTTGAGCGGCAAGACGCTGTTGTTCCAATCCATTACGCATGTCATAACCATGGGCAATACAATGGGTATAAGCAATGATCAACGATGGGCCATCATAGGCTTCTGCTTCTAGAATGGCGCGCAGTGTTTGTTGGTCGTTGGCACCCATTGCCACCTGTGCGACATAGATGTTTCCGTAGCCCATGGCAATCATCCCAAGATCTTTTTTGGCAGCACCTTTGCCGCTGGCGGCAAATTTGGCCACCGCTGCGCGCGGAGTGGCCTTTGAAGCCTGCCCGCCTGTGTTGGAATACACCTGCGTGTCCATTACCAGGACATTGACATTTGCTCCGGAGGCCAGAACATGATCCAGCCCACCGAAGTCGATATCGTATGCCCAGCCATCTCCACCTATCAACCAGATGGATTGATAGATAAGCGCATCTGCCAGGCTTAACAACTCGATGGCTTGCGGTGTATTGATTAACTGTAACTTCTGTTTGAGCAGTGCTACGCGTTCACGCTGTGAACGGATACCGGCTGCGTGCGATTGGTCTGCTGTCACCAACCCGGTCACCAGTTCTTCATTCAGTTCTGGCGCCAGCCGCTGGACCAGTTCACGGGCATACTGACCCTGCTTTTCAGCAGTCAGACGCATGCCATAACCAAATTCAGCATTATCTTCAAATAGAGAATTGGACCAGGCTGGTCCGCGTCCATCCTTGTTCATTCCCCAGGGTGTAGTCGGTAAATTGCTGCCATAAATCAATGAACAGCCGGTGGCATTTGCCACAATCAGATGTTCTCCAAAGAGTTGAGATATTATTTTTATATAAGGGGTTTCTCCGCAACCGGCACAGGCTCCAGAAAACTCGAACAAGGGTTGCAGTAGTTGTGAATGTTTAACAGTATTAACGCTGATCAGGTCACGGTCTACTTCGGGCAAGGTCAGGAAAAAGTTCCAATTGCTGCGTTCAATTTCGCGTAATGGGATCTGAGGCAGCATATTGATCGCTTTTTTCCCGATTTGTTGTTTATCTTTTGCCGGGCAGGCTTCCACACACATTCCACAGCCTGTGCAATCTTCTGGCGCAACCTGAATGGTGTATCCAGATTCGCGGAATTCTACAAATTTCGCCTTGGCGGACTTAAAAGTGGCAGGCGCATCTTCAAGTTGATCAAGTCCATATACTTTTTGACGGATGGCGGCATGCGGACAGACAAAAACACATTTTCCACATTGGATGCACAGATCCGTTTCCCAGGTGGGGATTTCTAATGCGACATTGCGTTTTTCCCAGCGTGCGGTTCCTGAAGGGAAAGTACCATCGACTGGCATGGCGCTAACGGGTAGGATGTCGCCGTTGTAAGCCATGATCGAGGCAAGGACGTGCTGGACAAATTCAGGAGCATCCGATGAAACGGTTTGTCTGCGGGTGAATGTGCTTGAGACCTGTTTGTTGGATAGGTCAACTTCATGCAGGTTGTCCAGTGATGCATCCACTGCCGCAAAATTTTGCTGAACCAGCGCCTCGCCACGTTTGCCGTATGTTTTGCGAATAAATTTCTTGATCTGCTGGATGGCTTCGTCGCGTGGCAAAACTCCCGAAAGGGCAAAAAAGCAGGTCTGCATGATGCTGTTGATGCGCGCGCCCATGCCAGTCTTTTTTGCCACATCGTTGGCATCAATCACGAAAAACCGAAGTTTCTTTTCCAGAATATCCTGCTGCACCTCGCGAGGGATGTTATTCCAGACAGTGTCAGGCCCATACATGCTGTTGAGCAGGAAAGTAGCACCAGGCCGGGCATATTGAAGCACCTCGATACGTTCCAAAAATGAAAACAGGTGACAGGCGACAAAGTTGGCATCCCCCATCCCAATCAAATAGGGAGCACGCACAGGATGGGGTCCGAAACGCAGGTGGGAGATGGTTACAGAACCGGACTTCTTCGAATCGTAGACAAAGTATCCCTGGGCGTAGTGATTGGTTTGTTCACCAATAATTTTTATTGAGTTTTTGTTTGCGCCCACGGTGCCATCGGCCCCTAATCCAACAAAGACGCAGCGTATGGTTTCCGGCGCTTCGATGGAGAAGTTTGGATCATATTTAAGACTGGTGAAGGTGACATCATCTACAATTCCGATCGTAAAATGGTTCTTGGGTCGCGGTTTTTCCAATTCTTCAAAGATGCTCTTGACCATGGCGGGCGAAAATTCTTTGCTCGCCAACCCGTAGCGCCCGCCAATCACCAGTGGCAACTCTTTTAATGGCGTCAGGCCAGAATGATAACCTTCTGACAATGCTGCGACAATATCCAGGTATAAAGGTTCGCCAACGCTGCCCGGTTCTTTTGTGCGATCGAGAACTGCGATTCGTTTTACTGTGGGGGGGAGTGCTGCCAGGAAATGTTCGACCGAAAAAGGGCGGTATAGGTGGACCGTAACCACACCTATTTTTTGATCCGGGTGGGTTGCGCGAAGCGAGGCGACGGTTTCTTCTACGGTTTCTGCGCCTGAGCCCATGCATATGATCACCAGTTCTGCGTCTGGGGCGCCAGCATAGTCGAACAGGTGGTATTTGCGGCCGGTAATTCCTGCAAACTGATCCATTACTTTCTGGACAGTGCCAGGAAATTTATTGTAAAACGAATTGACTGCTTCCCGTTCCTGAAAACACACGTCGGAATTTTGAACAGTGCCTCGAATGAACGGATTTTCTGGCGAGAGTCCCCTCTGACGGTGCGCATGCACGGATGCGGGGTCGATCATGGCGAGCATCTGTTCGTGGCTGAGATTTTCTATCTTGGCGACTTCATGCGAGGTGCGCATACCATCGAAAAAATGGACAAAGGGGATGCGCCCGGCCAGCGAGGCTGCCTGGGTAATGAGCGCCATATCGTGGGCTTCTTGCACGGAGCGAGAGGCCATCATCGCAAAACCAGTGGCGCGAACTGCCATCACATCAGAGTGATCTCCGTAGATTGAAGTGGTTGAAGCCGCTAGCGCCCGCGCCGCCACATGGAAGACAGAAGCGGTCAGTTCTCCTGCGATCCGGTACATGTTCGGGATCATTAGCAACAAACCCTGCGAGGCTGTGAAGGTGGTTGCAAGCGAACCGGTTTGCAAGGCACCGTGTACGGCTCCCGCTGCCCCAGCCTCAGACTGCATTTCCACAACCCGTGGCACCGTGCCCCAGATATTTTTTATCCCCTCACTCGACCATGTATCTGAAAACTCACCGATGCTGGTGGTAGGGGTGATGGGATAAATTGCGATGACTTCGTTCAATCGATACGCCACATAGGCAACGGCCTCGTTGCCATCCAAAGTTGTGATGTTGGTCTGCATAGAAGGTTCCCGGTTGTTCAGCAAGTCGTTTGTGGCAGCAGCGCTTTTAGTGCAGCGTATAATGCGTCAATCTCAGCCTTCGTGTTGTAGCCCTGCACGGAAACGCGGATAAGATTTGTCCCGTTCCAGATATGCACGGGAACTTCGATATGGTATTCATCATATAAGCGGGTTTTGAGCGCAACAACATCTGTATTTTCCGGAAGGGTCATGGCAATAACCTGGCAATACGTCTGTGCACCGGGCTGGTGCAGTGATGGCAATCCGGTCAGGCCGCAAATGATATCCTGGGCGTAAGTGGTAAGCTTGAAACATTCTTCGCGAACCAGGTCCCAGTTATGGTCTTTTTGGAACTGGATGGCGTCTGGAACGGCCAGAAAAGCGGCAGGATCGCGGGTGCCCATCCATTCGTGGTGGTCAACGAATTGCGAAGGGCCAGGAAGCATGGCTTCGTAACCCCACGAAACTACCAGCGGTTTGAGAAAATGTTGTACTTCTGGTCTTGCGTATAAGAAACCGGAACCCTTCGGGCTCATCAGCCATTTGTGTAAATTCCCTGACCAGAAATCGGCACCCAGACTGTCGAGCGCAAGTGGAATTTGACCAGGCACGTGCGCGCCATCAATCACGGTAAGTATCCCTGCGCTCCGCGCCCGGGCGCAAATTTCCGCGACCGGGAAAATGAGAGCTGATGGACTTGAGATTTGGCTGATGAAGATAACCCGTGTTTGCGGAGTGACGCTTTCCCAAAGGTGTTCTACAAATTCAGCTGCTGATGAAAGTGGTAAAGAGACCTGACTACTTGTATAGGTAAAGCCTTTTTCTTTTGCCAGGAAACGCCAGGTTCGATCCATAGCCCCGTATTCATGATCCGTGGTAAGCACCTCGTCTCCTGGTCCAAGAATCAGCGAGCGAGCCACGATATTGAGTCCGACGGTGACATTGGTAACATAGACGAGATTGTTCTCGCTTGTGCCAACATATTCGGCCAGAGTGGCGCGCGAGGCGCGCATCAGTTCGTTATGGCGCCGGCCTAAAAATTCCACTGGCTGGCGTTCCAATTCCAACTGCCAGCGTTGATAGGCTTCGAAGACGGGCTTAGGAGTAGCACCGAAAGAACCGTGATTTAAGAAAATAATGTTTGGATCAAGCAAGAAAAAATCTTTTAGGTTGAGCATATTACTGGAAATCTCCTGTTATTGATTGGTATTGACGAAAAGCATCCATAGAATCCCGCCTTGAAAATTTTCTCTGGCAAATATGTAGAGTGGGTTGGCAGGCTGCTTCGTTGGAATTCTCGGCGTATCTTGATAAAAAGAATTTGGCAAGTTGCAACGCGGGTGTTGCCGGCAATTCCCCGCGCTTGATATGAAACGACGATCAAGTTTGGTGGAGTACAGGTCAGCTGAGGCAGACCTTCAGAACAAGATTTGGAATTTGTAGCAACGATCTCCGCGGCCTGGTGGAGATCGTTGCTACAATGTAAATTTATACCATCATGCCAGGATCAGAAATGGTATGAATGCTATAAATTGGTACCCGGTTGACGCTTATTAAAGCGTTTTGTGAACATTCTCTGCGCCTGGCCCAGCCTCTTCGATGCTGACAGCTTTAAAAGATGGACGGGCATATTTTTGTATTGGTGGAGTGCCGACAGGGTTGAAATAATAATCGTCAACCCCTCTGCAGAGGTAAGTTTTAAAGTTAGGGTTCACGCTAAGATCGTTTTTTACATTTGTTCCTGAGTAGCGGATCGTCAGACCGGCACGCCTTCTGCTGGAAGGGTTGGCTGGCGAACCATGCACAGCCCTGTCGTCGTGCAGGCTAACTTCACCGACATTAAGCTTAAACTGGACTGCATCAGCTTCATTAAACGTGCCAGTTTCGAGTTCCAGGGTGATCACTGAATCGGTTTTATCCTGGCGCTTATGCTTGAGAAGCCCAGCAGTGTGCGAGGCTGGGATAATTTTCATGCCACCGTTTTCCTCATTGACATCGTCAAATGCAAGCCAAACGGTAACACTATTATACGGTTTCATCGGCCAATAATAGGCATCTTGGTGCCATCCGACTGTGGATTTGCTAAACGGCTCCTTGATGAAAAAACCGCTGGCCCACAAGTAAAAATTCGGCCCGAGAATACCTTCGACGAGGTCATGGATATTTGGATTCATGCAAATGTCAAATAGATATTTGCTGGTCTCGTGCCATTCGCGAATATCTTTGGCAGATTCGCCGGGTTGCAGTAATGCCAATAGGTTGGGTAGGTCAGCATTCATTTGTTGCATTTCTTCGGGAGAATAAATTGGTGGTAATCCGATAAGGTAGCCATTCTTTTGATAGAAGGCTTTTTGTTCTTCATTAAGACGGTATGTGTTCACAAGCGCTCCTCTTGGATTGGGTGAATTTGATAAAGGATCTGTGCTGCTGCTAAAAAATATTGCCATTGGTCGTTTGGGAATATATTAGACAAACCAGAATGTAGCGCCAGGCAAGTATGTTGATTGTTTCAATAAACATACTAACCAACTCTCGGTCAAATGTCAATACCGGCACTACCGCCAACGGTTATCGGGTGAAGGTGTATATTTTCACAAGAGTTTAGCTTTTAGAAACACCACAGAATTTCGGTCTGGACTTGATAGGCTAGTTGAAAATTAATTATTATTTTGGGTGGTTGAGTTGTGAAATATTAGTAAAACTTATGCAAAGTCTATTTTATTATCAGGTTGCTTTATGGCGTTCTCAAGAAAGCTTGACAGCTAGACAAAAAGACCCTTCTCGGTAAAATTGGTGTCGCCAGACAACCAACAACCGAGGAGGATCGATATGGAGTATAGCACGCTCAAGCCGTGGCAGGAAATAAGTGAAAC
>JAPLGT010000239.1:0-6030 GCA_026390035.1 Chloroflexota bacterium | reverse complement strand
GCTGTCCTCCAGTTAATATTCGGATGGGAGCATGACGATGATCCCGTCGTATTCGTCACTGCTGACGTACAACGTGGCTTCATCCAGGGCAAAATCCACAAATGGGATGTCCTGTGAGGCCAGAATGCGACCGTTGCCATCATCGCATGTGATTTTGCCTTCGGATTCTCTCACTGTCAGCTTCCAGACCTGGAATGGTTCGTCCTTGACGGGCTTTTCGCGCTGGTAGCTGGCCAGGATATCGATCAGCCAGTAGGCCGTGCCACTGATGACGCCGGCCTTATTAGCCAGGTGCTTTGCGCCATCTGTCAGCAGGAACGGCGTGTTGCGCAGCCAGGGATAGACAATTCGGTGATATTCCTCGGTGCCAGTAAAGTGGGGTAGTTCCGCAGAAAGTTGAGCGGCGAGTTGTGCGCGTTTTTCGCTCATGGATTTCTCCTTGTGATTTTGTGAATTCGTTTTTCTTATGCAGCTTGCGCCTGGGCAACAGCCGAGGCCTGCGCAGCAGCCGAGGTCGCATCCAGCATGGGCATAAGAACATAGATATAGCGGTCTGAGCCATTGCTAAACATTGCCGGGGCGTTGGACGCATTCAGATGCAGATGGACAGCATCCGAGCCAATCGCCTCGATACCCTGCTTCGCAAATATGCCGTTGAAGGCAATCTGGAAAGGCATGGCCACTTCCAGGGCAGTCTCGCTTTTCCCGGTTTCATCCGAGTTGCCTTCGATGATCAGTCCACCTTCGTACCCATTCAAGGCACTTTTGCCAGGTTTGAAGCGGACGACGTGATTGGCTGTTCGCGCGAATACATCCGCGCGGTTGAGGGCTGCTATCGCTTCCTGGCCTGGTAGACTGAGTGTATGCTTGAAACTGGGCGGGATAATTGCTTTCCAGTTGGGAAATGGATTGTCGATCAATTGAATCCACACCTTTGTCGCTTCCCAGGAAAACAAGATTGCGGTGGCCTGGGCCGAGACAAAGATGTTTACCGGCTGCTCATCAGGCAGGATCTGGGCAAGTTTGCTCACTGCCTGGCGTGGAATTACCAGGCTGGTGTAGCTTTGTGGAAAATCGAGTTCGGTCTCCAGGCGATATGCGGCCAGACGGAATCCATCCGCAGCCGCCAGGTACACATCCTCGCCAATTTTTGCGAGCTGCACGCCATTGAGTGATGGGCGCGACGTATCAAAGGATGCGGCAATCACCACCCGCTTGAACGCTGTCTTGAGTGTCTGCCCAAGAAGCCTGCCGAGTAGAATGTCGGCCTCAGGCACTGGAGGAACCTCTTCGTGTGAGAGAGCCTTGATATTCGACTTAGCACCACCTGAGATAACCTTCATCGTCAGTGTGGATTCGTCGAAGACCAGGTCAATGGCCTCTGCATCACTGGTCGAGACGATGTCGCTCAGTACGCCGGCAGGCACAGCCGCAGAAAAAGGGGCTTTTGCCTGTATGCTAATCCGGGTGCGGATGACCATTTCCAGGTTGTTGGCAGTGATGGTCAGGCTGTCTTCGCCGGCCTGCAAATCCACGCAGGTCAGAATAGGCATGGTACTGCCCGAGCCTGCAGCTTTGGATACCAGCGCGAGAGCCTCGCGCAGTGTGTTGCGTAAAACCTGCATGTGTGTTCTCCTCGAATGAAAGTTCCGTGTAAAACGAGAGACCATCGTGTTGTCGATGGCCTCTCGTAAGTGTGGTTATCTGATTTTTTAGAATGGGATGTCTTCGTCTTCAGGTGCGCTGGGATCGCCCCCACCGCTGTCGGACTTGCCATCCAGAAACTTGATGGTGACAATCGTCAGCTCGAAACTGGCCTGAGGTGTGCCATCTTGTTTGGTCCAGATGCGTGGGCCACCACTGGCCGGGTCAGCGCTCAAGCGGCCCCCGATGAATACCTTCGAGCCTTTCTTGAGATACTGGTTGCAGACTTCGGCCTGTTTGTCCCAGGCGGTGCAGCGAAACCAGTAGGTTTCCTTGACCGTCTCGCTGTTTGCACTGGAATACTGTCGATTAACAGCAATAGAAAAGTTTGTCACTGGTCTCCCGGCAGATGTGTACTTCATTTCCGGGTCACGACCCAGGTGGCCAATAATGGGAAGGTTTCCAAGATACATGCTGTTTTCTCCTTGTAGGAACGTGAATGTGGCGCGTCATTGAGGCGCGCTTAGGTTGGATGGTGTGTTTTTTTGGAAAGTAGGGGATTTATTTGGCGGTTTGCTTTTCGGGGATCGGGGCTGGAAACTCCACCAGGTGTTTGTTGGCTTGCGTCCAGGTTTTGAGAGTGGTCTTGCTGGCCGGGTCTTTGCCATTGGCCTTTTTGAAGGCATCATAGGCAGCCTGCTCGTTCAAGTCACCGTTGACATGCGTGCCGTCCAGGTAGGAGCGGGTCGCAGCCAGGGCAGTGGAGACCGGTGAAGGGGCAGGTGCCGGCGCGCCAGTCTCATAGCGTACAAGCATGCGCTTATGCGGTTCATTGCCTTCACCTCCCGAAGCTTTCCACTCTTCCCATTTTGGAGAGAGTTTCCAGATCAGGCGGAGCGGGCGCGGCAAGTTGACAATGTATTTGCGGGCCTTGTTGTCATCACGGGCAATTGCCAGCGCACCCTCGTAGACTGGGAGTGCTGAAACCTGGATGCCGGTGGCCTCCTCGAATGCAGTCACATCCTGCTCGGCGTTCATATAAACGTGCATGAACTTCTTGAGCAGCTTCGTGTTGCTGGAGTAAAAGTCAATGATCGGAGTCTCATCTTTGGCTTCCCGACGGGCCACCGCATTGACCTCCTCGGCCAGCTCTCCATCTTCCAGGCCGGGGGCGTTGACCAGGAACCCGGCATTAAGATACTCGCTGACCGAGCCGAGTAAGTCCAGAGCCTGTTCAGTGCTGACACGCGCTAGCATAGGCACGGGCAAAGTGACCTGTGCTCCGGAAGGATGATAGAGTTTGATCCAGCCTGTGACTAGTGCTGTGCTGTTTTCCATATTTCCTCCAAATATTGGGGTTGAAAAGAGAATGTGTGCGGCTTCGATATGCTTACAGCGCAGGCTAAGAGCAGCCGCGCGATCGGTGAAATCCTGGCAGGTGCAGGTCGTCAGGCTGACGGCGTACTGCCTACCATCCCCGTTGACTACCAACCAGCCAGAGTCGGCCAAGGAGAACTTAAACTCCCCTTTAGCCAGACCAGCACGGGCGCGTTCGGTGCGTTCCTGCTGCATTTGAACGAGGCTTTGGTTTGAAAGCATATTCACCGCCTAATGGGTACAGCGGTATAGTCTTTCATCGACAGCCATCTGCTCGCGGGCGACCATGACATAGCCAGCGGCAAAAGCCACCACGGCAGCCAGCAGGACGAACGCAAGACTTGTGAGAAGTAGACCCATGTTTCCTCCTTGTGAATTGAAATATGCCGCCAGTTAATATGGCAGCACCAACGAAAAAAAGTACGATCCAACGTTGAAAAGCACTGTTCAATTCATAACAGAACAGCAAATTGATCCCGCTCAGGGAGTTGAGCGGGACGGATTTGATATTCTGTAAAATATCCTTGTGTTGTTTTATGAGCCTTGCCCCTGTATGGCTTGAGTAGCACTTCTCTTGACAACTTGGTCAGCATCTTCTTTGTTTTACAAAGAAATTGTGCTACCAAAATCATCAGTATTGCAAAGGGTTGCAGTGTAAAAAGGGTCTTGCATTATCCAGATTAAGGCCTTATTATTGGAACGAAAGTTCTATTTACGGCGTCTGGAATTTTGCCCTAATATCACACACATCTTCAAATAGCATCTTGTTTGGGCATAAAGCAATGGCCTATCGAAAAGTTGCAACAAACTGCATTGTTCGGGTTATCCCTTTGCGAAACCTGTCTAAATATCAGGAGGATCAATGCCGTTCCTTGCGTGAAGAAGCCGGACGCTGTTGGACAGATATGCTTCAATTGCATATCATGAGCAGAAGTGGGAAATGGCTTTCATCTGTTGACCTGGGAAAGATATTTAAGGGGCAATATCGCCTACATTCTCAATCTATCCAGACACTAGCGCAAAAGCTGGAAGCAAATGCTGATATGGCTAGTGAACTCCGAAAAACTGATCCTGGTGCTCGTTACCCATATCATCCTAAAAAGTACCAGACTGTTACCTGGAAAGAATTGGCCATTCATTGGACGGGAGATGGCAAATTATTGTTATCCAATGGGAAAAGTACTCCCGCGCTTGTTCTGCCGATGTCAAATGAATATTTGGATGTGGATTTGTGCAGAGTTGAGCTGACTTGGCGAGCAGATCACTACGAGGTGTGTCTAACAATAGATACCGGACTGGTAAGCCCACCGCTCAAAGAGAATGGGCAAATTGCTGGCGTCGACTTAGGTGAGATCAATATTGCAGCGGTTTGTACGGAGTCTGGCGATGCACTGGTTGTAAGTGGGCGTGCGTTACGTTCAGTCAAGCAAATTCGCAATAAACGCCATGCGATTTATACGTCGCTGATTTCCCGGTGCAAACCTGGTTCGAAGCGGCAGCGCCGTCTTTTGAAGAGTAAAGCCAGATCCAGCGCAAAATTGGAACGACAACAACGCGATATTTTGCATAAAGCTAGCCGTCAAGTCATTGAGTTTTGTAGGGTAAATAATGTCAAGGCGATCGCGGTTGGGGATGTGCGCGATATTCAACAGAAAGTTGACTTGGGGGCAAAAACCAACCAGAAAATCAGTCAATGGACGCATGGGCAATACATCCGCTATTTGACATACAAAGCTCGCAAATATGGGATGCAGGTGGAGCAAATCCTAGAGGATTACTCCACCCGCACATGCAGCTTTTGTGGTTATGTTGTGAAATATGCGCTACGAGGAAGGGTATATTCCTGTCCTGGCTGTGGCACAATCGTCAATCGAGACGTGAACGGAGCCAGTAATATCTGCTCTCGTGCGCGGCATGGGAAGTACAGTAACGTACATGCCCAAACGATCAAGTATCTTCGACCATTGAGACGAAGTAGAGCCTTTGACACAGGCCAAAGTTGCTTGTTCTAAACAAGTACCCCCGGCTTTCAAGCCTGGAGAGTGTCAGGGTTGGGGACTTTTTGTTAAGGTTCAGAATTTCAGTTAAACAAGAAAGCACAAGGAACCGTCCAATGGACGGCTGACTCCTTGTGCTTCTCGGTTCGGGTTTCAGCCCTAGATAGGGCTGCCCGATATCGCGCCGGGGTTGATTCTCCGGTGCAGGGTGTTTTCTACTGGTAGGTTAGGCCAACTTCGTCTAGCGAAGGGTTGCCCAGGCTTGACGAGGGCAGACTACTCGCGGGCCTTTTTCCGGCTACCCGGATCGAGCGAGATGACCCGCGCGGCGACCACTTCGACTGTGTTGCGTTCAATCGTCACTTTTTCAGGTTTCAGGTCATCGGATGCGGCCAGTTTGAGTTCGGAGCTGGCAGTATTCCTTTTGGCTTTTTCCATGAATTCCGCCAAGTTCTCCTTGAATTCGCGGCTTTGCAAAAAACCGTGAACGCGAACATGCTGGCCTTTCTGGATAGAAAACATGGTTCCTGCTCCACCTGGGTAGCGGATGTTGACGTAATCCGGCTCGTCGCGGCCAGGAACGTTGGTGTCTGGTTTGGCCGGCATATCCATGTCGCGATACGAGGCGACACGGAAAAAGACATCTTTGTCGTAGTTCCACGGTTCGCGGGTGACAATGCCTTCGAGGGTGACTTCGTTAATCATGAGAGTATGCTCCTTGCGATGTCTCTGAATTCAAAAGATGCTTCCCCGTGGAGAAATCGGGGCTTAACGCAAAAAAGCGACCACCTCTGCAGGGGCTCTTTGAATCCCAAAGAGTTTGCATGGGTGGTCGCTTCTGAGGTTGAATTACACAGGAAGTTTTGGCGACCGAATGGCCAAGGATATTCAGTTGTTGGGAACGATATTACCAAAAGTTCAAGAATTGCGCAAGGTTTTTAGAACATATTTTCGAATATTCTTACGGAGAAATTGATAGGACGAATTCAATACATATATATTGGCATTTTTG
>JAPLGT010000207.1:0-11755 GCA_026390035.1 Chloroflexota bacterium | reverse complement strand
GTGGCGAAGGGCAGGCTCTCATAAGTCACTTCATGCGTGACGATGTGCTTGAACAAATAGGCCAGTTCAGGCTCGGGCGTATCCAGCGAGGTGATATCCAACTGGTGCAATTGCTCCAGATCATCCTGCACTTGCGATAACGCACCCAGCGTGGGGTAGTAGCCCGTCAACCACTCGGCGCGGAACAAACGTCCGATAATACTCGCCACACGCAGGGTGGTCTTTTCGCGTTCGCTCAACTGATCCACGCGGCTGAGGATCAGCGTGTGCAGACTATCGGGCAGCTCGATCTTGTTCAAGTCATTGGGGTCGCGCGGATCGAGACCGCGGTCGCGCAAGAAGTTGAGCAGTTCTTCCAGATAGAACGGATTGCCCTGCGCTCGCGCCATCAACTTTTCCACCAGCAAGGGCGGCACCGCGCCACTGCGCGAAGGATACAACTGCGCCAGCTTGGCGCGGATGGCTTGCTCACATTCAGCAGGGTTGAGTTCGCTCAATTCGATCCTGGTAAAATTCGCCAGCGCTTCGAGCCGCGGCGTCACCAGGCGTGCCAGTTGCGGCGGACGATATGCCAGCACAAAACAAATGCGGCTGCCCGTCAACGCGCGCGCCAATTCATCCAGCAGGTCATGCGAGAGCGCATCGATCCAATGCAGGTCTTCAATGATGATCAACAGCGGCTCGTCCTGCGCTGCCGCCTTCAAACAATCTTCGAGCAGGGCATGCAATACGCCCTTGCGGTCTTTCGGTTCCAGCGTCTGAGTGAAATCATTTTCGGGGATCTCGAGATTCAACATCGCGCCCAACAAGGGCAGCGCCTCCACGCGTTCAGGCGCGCGGTCTTCGATCTCGCCTTCCATCAAACGGATCTGTTTTCGCAGCGGCAGTTCAGGGTCCACGCCAAAGAATGCGCTCCAGACCGTTTTCCAGGTGTGATACGGCGTGTGAATGGCGTCGGATTGACACGAGCCGCCATAACCAGCGAATCCTTTTTTACGCGCGGATCGAATCACCTCCGCCGCGAGCCGCGACTTGCCCATGCCTGCCTCTGCTACGATGCCAATCACCTGCGCCTGACCACTCGCCGCCAGTTCTAATTTATTATTGATGACTTGCAACTCATGTATGCGTCCGACCATTGGCAACGCATAGTTTGGTTCCTGCAAACGGATGGCGCGCTGCTTGCGTTCCCCCGTCACCGCAAAGACAGGCAGCGGTTCGGCTTTGCCTTTCATGGCCAACGGCGAGCGCGGCTCCGAAACAAAATCATTCGCGGTCGTCTTCTGGATCTGTCCGCCCAATAAAATTTCACCGGGCATGGCCGTGCTCATCAAGCGCGCCGCCAGGTTGACTTCATCGCTCAAGGCGCCATACGTGCGGCGGGTCTGCCCGCCGTAGGCACCCACGCGCATGGTGCCCTGGGTCAATCCGATTTGCACTTGCAAGGCAGTCTTATTCCTGATCTCGAGAGCCGTCTTAACCGCACGCCGCGGGTCATCTTCATGCGTGCTTAAGGCGCCAAAGTTGAGATAGGCATAGCTACCCTTGTCGCCAATCGTCAGTTGGATGACGGTGCCTGCATAACGATTCACGATCGCCTGCATCAGGCGCACAAACGCATCCAATTCCGCTTCGGCAGAGTCTGAATCATAGTCAATGCCCGTAAAGCGCACGAACAACGCCGCGCACGGGCGGAACTCGGTCGTGAAGGCTTGCTCCCGATCCAGCTGGGCCTTGTGCAGCCAGTCTTTTAATTGAGCGCTTGATAATTCTGAGATAGTAGATTGCTCGACTGGCGCGACCGTCTCAGAATATTGATCTGCGACCGCAAAGCGTTGATTGCTGTCGTGGTCAGTGCGCCATTCTTTTATGGTTAACTTTTGACCAAGAACATTAACTGTGGCTTCATCCAACAATATCTCTCCGCGCTGCGCCAGATGCTCGCCGGTGGAGGTGCGCGCCACGGTGGCGCCAGCCAACACATCCAGGGTTTGAATGGCCGGGTCACCCACCACGAAGCGCCGTGCCGGTCCGCTGGCAACTGCCACCTTTAACGCCAGGGCTGTCGTCGCGCCGTTTGGCAAGGCTATCGCCTTGAATAAATCCATCACCCACTGTAGTGCAAAGGCACATGCCGCCGCGCGTTGACTGGCATCCTTTGCTCCATCGAACCAGCATGTGACCGCATCGCCGGAGAAGCCGATCACGCTGCCGCCATAACTTTCGATCTCTGCAATCAGGGCGGTATAGACGGTGTCGAGGTGTTTGGTCAATTCTTCGGCCCCTTGGCGCGCGCCGATCGCATCGCGCAGGGCTTCGGTCAGCGGCGTGAAACCGGAGATGTCGGCAAACAGGGCCGCGCCAGTGGTGCGATCGGGCAGGCTTTCGCCACGCACCAGGGCGCGCAGACGGTCCTGCGGGAGGTAGGTGTGCATGGTCATCAAGGTTTCTCCCTTGTCATCAACGATCACTTTTCGAGCGCGGCCACGGTGCGGATGAGGTGGGTGGTTCTTTCCGCCAGCAGTTGGATGATCAGCTGGTGGAAGATTGAAGCCACTTCGGGCGTATCCTGCTCCATCCGCGCCAGGTTCTCCGCCGAAAGTAGGTATATTGTGGCGGGTTCTTCAGCAAAAACTGCAGCAGTGCGCTTTTTGCCGAGATAAAAACCAATCTCGCCAATCACCTGGCCCGATTTCATGGTCTCCAGACGCACCGGCGCTTTGCCGGGGTATTCCAATTGGGCAGTCACCTGGCCGCTTTCCACAAAGTAGATGTTGTCTGGCAGGTCAGCCTGGTGCATCAGGTACTCACCCGCGCGAACCTCTCTTTTCTCCAGGTACACGAACAGTTCGTCGAGGCGGGTTTCTGATGGCAGCAGCTGCTGGAACATTTCTTTGAGCGGAATGGTTTGTTCATTGAACTGGTTGCCATCTTTCAACAGGCCGTTTTCAACCCACTCCAGGCCGTGATCCAGATCGGGATATATTGAATCCGAGGATAAAAAATCGCCCTTTACCATCTGCTTCAAAACCTCCGCCGATGGACCAGTCACCAGAATGGAAATCCCGCGATCATGCAAGATCTGCTTCATTTTGGAGAAGCTGAGCATGGCGGTGGAATCCAACCCGCTGACCTTCGCGAAATCAAGGATCAGGAATTGCAGCGCGGTCTCTCCGGGTTGGGCGATGCGGCTGCTCACCTGCTCGAGTAATTTATTGGCGGTTCCAAAAAAGATAAAGCCCTGCAGCTGCAGCACAAAGGTTTTTGCGCCCTGTTCGAGTAAGATTTTACGCTGGTTGGGGCTGCGCGTGAAACGGCTCTGCAGTTCCGCGCCGGTCAGGGCGTGCTTGGTGACGCTGACGCGGCTGTAATTGACCACGAATAATCCGACCGCCGCTACGATGCCCAGGCCGACCCCCTGCAGGTAGCCCAGGGTGGCGATCACGATCAAGATCAACAGGATGACCGCGTACTCCAGCCTGGAGAAACTGAACCAGGATTGGTAAACCCACTCATACAGAAACGAGAACCCAAACATGATCAGCAGGCTGCCCAGCATCATTTTGGGCACATACGAGAGCGCCGCCGCGCCAAAGAAAAGCGGCAGGCAAAACATGAGCGCCACAACCAGGCCGGTCAGCCGACTGCCCTTGCCGATGCGGTGGCTGAGGGTCGTGGTGGATAAGGTCAGGAAGGTGACGCAGCCCCCCAAAAGCCCGGAGAGCACATTGGCCCACCCGCCCACCCGCAGTTCGCGGTTCAGGTCAAGATCCTGGCGGACTACCAATTCGACACCGCTGGCGTTTAGCAACAAGGAGACGGTGCTGATCAGCATGATGCTGGCCATGCTGCCAGCCTGGGCCAGGAGCGCGCCCCAATGGACCAGCCCAAAATCTGCAAGCGACATGGGCTGTAATAAACCTCCATTGACAAAGGGCCCCAACAGCCAACCTTGCGCGCTGAGCGCTGCCAGCGGGGTGCGGCTGAAGAAAGCGGAACCGTAAAAGAAAAGCACGATGGCCAACAGCATGCCCGGTAAAACCAGAAAATGGCTGACCCGGTTCAGGATCAACAACATAATGAAGCCGAAGACCAGGCCCGGAACCCAGCGCAGCAGAAGATCGGATTGAAATAAAGCGCCCGGATTGGCAAAGCTAAACGTGACATCCGACATGACCCCGATGCCGCCGGTGACGAGCAGCCAGCCGGTGCCGGCCAAAAAACCACCGATCACAGGATAGGGCAGGAAGCGCACCAACGAACCCAGCCTGAACTGTCCGAGCAGGATGAATACGACACCCGTCAGCAAAGTTGTGACAACAACAACGGCCACCACGCTGATGAATTTTTCGCGCGGGCTGGCTGATGGCATGCTCTGCAAAATCCCGGTGGCCATGACTGCCAGGATGGCTGCGGAAGCATCCTGGGGCATGGAAAGGCTGCCCTTATAGGAGCTGAAGAGACTCATGATCAGCAGAGGCGGCAAGCCGCCCAGCAGGATCAGCCCGATCCCGTTAGCCACATAGCTATTCTGTCCGGAGAAAATCAGCGCGCCCAATGAAATGGCAAAGATCAACTCGGTGACACCCACCACCAGCCCTGCGCTGAGGCCCGGCACGATTGAACCCTTTATGGAAGTTTTGGTTATTGTCATTTCACGGCTCTCAAAATTTTATTAATTATTCAACGCCAGCGACTCGTTGAAGAAGCGCGTGGCCGCCTCGAAATCGCCCATTTGACGGGCATGCTCGCCGGCTTTTTCCAGAAACTCAATCGCTTTGGGGATTTCATCGGCGGCCTGCCAGTGATGAGCGATCTCGGCATAGGGCGGCACGTTGAAAAGGGTCTGTTCCAACAGCTCGGCCATGGTGTGGTGGAGTTGGCGACGCTGGGCAAAGAGCATCAGGTTGTAAGCTGCTGCATGCGTTTGGGCATCCTTGAAGTTGTAACCAGAAGTTTCCCCGGAACGTTTGACGATCAAATCCAGGTCGGCAAGATTTTGCAAATGCTTTTGGAGATTCTCACGGGCCTGTTTTTCGGGATAAATCGCCGCAACCGCTTCGAGCGTAAAGAGCTGACCGATGACACTCGCCACCTTGAGGGTTAACTGCTCGGCGGACGAAAGCTGGTCGATCAGTTGGGCGCTGTCAAGTGCACTGCCGCTCTCGGCGCCGGGTTCAACCAGTTTGCGCAGCGGACGATAAATCGCAATCGGCTCGCTTTTTCCCTTAACCATGATCGACGGTATCGATTCAAACTCGACCTGGGTGTACACGGCTTGATAAACCGAGTCGTTGCAGAAGACAATCGCGCGCTGTCCCTCCGCACTGTCTACTGACGAACGGGAAGCGGCAACCATCAAGCGTGCTTCCAGGTTGGTGCGGTCGCCGATGGCGCCATAGGTGCGGTGGCTTGCACCGCCATAAGCGCCTGCGCGCATTTGACCTGAAGCCATCCCGATGAACAAGCCGGTCATATACGCCAGTGACTCAGGCGGCGCGGCAAGCTCCAGGGCAGTAAAGACGGCCTGCACGGTATCATCCAGGTGAGCGATCGGCGCGCCGAAGACAATGTAGATGTAGCTGCCTTTATCGCCGACGGTAAATTGAATGATCGCGCCATGATGTGGGGCAATCACCTGCTCCACCCATTGAATAAAGGCTTTGAGTTTTTTCTCCGCTTCAGGGTCCTGATCGTAATCGAGCCCGCCAAATTTCATAAACAATGCGGTGGCGGGGCGCAGCTCGGAGAGCATCTCGCTTTGACCGGCGCGGACTTTTTCAAAGACCGCCGGGTGCATCCACGGCCGCAGCCGGGATTTAAGGATGGCATCCTCGCCCAGCTCTGGCCACGGGCTGGGAGCGATCGCCTGCTTCAGGCCCGCCAGCACAGCAAATTGCCTGCCTTCGCGCCAGGAAGAGACGCTGAATTTTTCTTCAAGGAAGGAGAAGCCTGTGGCCGAGAAAACGATTTCGCCTTTCTCGGCTACGTGTTCAGCTCCCGCCAGGGCAGTCAGGGTAGCCCCGGCTAAAACATCGATCTGGTGCGCGTTTCCATCGCCCACCACCATACGGCGAGTGGGGCCAGACGCCAGTGCCACTTTGATGGATAATCCAATCGTCTTGCCGTTGGGGGTGTTGATGGCAGCAAATTGGGTCATGTCTTCTTGCATGGCAAAGGCGCAGGCTGCTGCGCGCTCCACGGATGAATTCGAGCGCGGGTGTCCGTGCAGATCGAGATCGTCGAACCAGCAGGTGATCGCGTCACCGCTGAAATTGATCACGGCCCCGCTGTAGCGATGGACTTCATCGATCAGCGTGGTAAGAACCCGATTGAGATGGCGGATCATCTCCTCTGCGCCGCGCTGCAAGCCCAATTCATTCGCCAGCGACTCGGTCAATGCCGTGAAGCCAGAGACATCCGCAAACAAGGCGGTGCCATGTGCCCGCTCCGGCAAAGTAAGATGCTCAGCCATCGCCTGGCGGCGGTCCATCGGGACGTAGATCGCCACGGTCTCTGCCTTGGCGAGTTTTTTCTCTTCGATATCCAACTGCATTTGAGCCAGCTGGCGCTTGAGGCGCTGTTCGCGCAAACGAACTTCATCGGCCATCTTGCGGAAGACACGCGCCAGTTCGCCGAGTGCATCGGTACGCGCCGCGACTGACTCGATCATGGCTGGTTCGTAGGCGCTCTGTTCGATGGCGCTAGCCGCATTTGTAAGGATTTCCACCTGGCGCAGGTTCTCGAGTGCATCACTGAACAATTGCGCGTTATGCAAAGCCGCGCCTGCATTGGCGGCAATCGTAGTCAGAAGGCGCAGTGAGTCATCGTTGAATAAACCCTCCTGCGTTGTGCTCTGGACGCTGATCACGCCAATCGTGCCTTTGCCGGTTTTGATCGGCACGCCCAGGTACGAGAGTGCCTCCTTGCCCACGCGCGTGGCGCCGATCTGTGCGGTGCGCGCCATCACATCCTGGTTGATAAGCAAAGGTTCGCCGGTCTGGATGATCTTGCTTGTCAGTCCCTGGCCGAGAGTCAGGGTAGTAAAGGCTTCTCCGTATTGATAGGGAAAGTGAATCAGATTCGTCTGTGTGTCGAGCAGTGCCAAATAAACGATATCCGCGCTGAAGATCTCACGCATCTGATTCCCGATCAACTGGATGGTGTTATCCAGTTCCGATTCAACGATCAACGCCTGGCTGACCTTGCTTATGGCGCCGAGTTCCGCCGCGCGGTCTTCGGTCACCCGCAGCAAGCGCTGGGTTTCGTCAAACAGGCGGGCGTTTTCGAGTGCCACGCTCATCGCGTTGGTCAGGGTCATCAGCAGGCTGACATCGGATGCGGTAAAGGCGTTTTCGTGGTCCAGGTTTTGGAGCGAAATGACGCCAATCGCCTCGCCCCCCACCAGCATGGGCACAAATAATAATGACTGCGGAAGCTCGCCCTGGACGATGAGTGGATTCCCATATTTCGCCGCCGCGCCAAGCGTGTCATCGGTGATCAACAAAGGCTGATGGGTTTCCATGGCATGCTTGCGGTAACCAATCAGACCCATAGGCTCGTCCGGGAACCGGACACCGCGCTCGATGGTGTAGGGGAAGTGCAATAGTTTTTCGTTGCGATCGTAAATGCCAATATCCACCACCTGCGCATCGAAAATATCGCGGATCTTGTCTCCAATCAAGTCGTAAATAGCCTGCATGATCAGCTTTGAAGCCAACCCCTCCTGGACGCTGTTGATGATCGCTAATTCGGCGGCGCGCTCTTCGGTGATCTTGAGCAGGCGCTGGGTCTCGTCGAACAGACGCGCGTTTTCGATGGCAACACCCATATTGGATGAAAGAGTTTGCAGAAGGTGCACATGACTCTGGTTGTAGGCATTCTGTTTATAACTTTGTACGCTGACCACGCCCAACATCTTTTCACCCGCAACAATTGGCACGCCCATATAGGATTCAGTTTTGTCTTCATCAGTTGGAGTAAGGGCCCCCAATTCAACGCCTTGTTCAAATGTATCGAGAACGAGCGGTTTCCCCGAGAGAATGACTTTGGATGTTAAACCATCCCCCATTGCAAAGGGTTCCACATCCTGATAATCTTTGGCGAATGCATAAGGAACATGGATAAAGTTAGAATTTGCATCGCGCAGCAGTATTTCAGTTACTTCCGCGCCGAAAATATCACGCACTTTATCGCCGACGATCCTTGTTACGGTTTTAACATCCAGCGTCTTTGCCATGGCTTCGCCCACGCTGTTGAGGATAGCCAGTTCCTGCGCGCGTTCTTCGGTGATCTTAAGCAGGCGCTGGGTCTCATCGAAAAGCCGGGCGTTTTCAAGCGCCACACTCATTGCGTTGGTCAGAGTGGTCAGCAAGCTGACATCCGATTCGCTGAACGCATTTTCGTGGTCCAGGTTTTGGAGGGAGATAACGCCTTTGGCTTCGCCACCGACTAGCATTGGCACATATAAACATGCTTTGGATGCTTCGCCCTGAAAAGCCAGTGGATTTCCATACTTTTCGGCTGCCTCAACAATTTTTTCATTTATCAGCAAAGGGTGCTGCGTTTGGATCACATGTTTGCGGAAACCGATCAAATGCAGCGGTTCATCCGGGAAGCGCTCACCGCGCTCGATGATATAGGGGAAATGCAAAAGCTGATCAGTGGGGTCAAACAAACCAATATCCACCACTTGCGCGTCGAAGATGTCGCGGATTTTGTCGCCGATCAGGTCATAAATTGCCTGCATTTCCAGCTTGGAAGCCAACCCCTCCTGAACGCTGTTGATGATCGCCAGTTCAGCGGCGCGATCTTCGGTGAGTTTGAGCAGGCGCTGGGTCTCGTCGAACAGGCGAGCATTTTCGAGCGCCGTTCCTAGCGATGCGGCGATGGTGGTCAGCAGGCGCAGTTCGGATTCGCCGAAGGCGTTTTCATTCTCAAAGTCTTCCAAGCCGATGAGCCCAACTACACGCTCTGTGGTAATGATGGGTGCGGCGATATATGATTTACCTTGTGTGGTGCCAGGCACCGGCGTTGCCGAATTCAACTTGTCGTAATCGGCAAGGTTGTTTAGCAAAACAGGCTGATGTGTTTTCAAAACGTTTTCCATTACACCGCCCGGTCGCGGCGGCTGAGGGGGAACTTCTAGGCGCTGGCCGCGTTCATACAACAAAAGATAATGAATCAGGTTTGTTTTCTCGTCATACCAATCAATTCCCAGATCGAGAGTCTGAAAGACTTTGCGCAGTTCATCGCCCACTACTTCAATAATAGAATGGAAGTCCAACTCGGAGGCGAGGCCCTGCTGGATGGAGTTGATGATCTGCAACTCGGCCACGCGCTCCTGCTCGACTCTGAAGAGACGCTGCGTCTCATCGAACAGGCGCGCATTTTCGAGCGCCACGCTCATCGCGTTGGCCAGCGTCGTCAGCAGGCTGACATCCGATTCAGTGAAGGCATTTTCGTGGTCCAGGTTTTGGAGGGAGATGACGCCTTTGGCTTCGCCACCGACCAGCATCGGCACAAATAAACAGGCTTTGGAAACTTCACCCTGAATCCCCAGCGGATTTCCATATTTTGCGGCCCGCTCAACCATGTTTTCGTTTATTAGCAAAGATTGCTGCGTTTGGATCACATATTTGCGAAAGCCGATCAATTGCAGCGGTTCATCCGGGAAGCGCTCACCGCGCTCGATGGTATACGGGAAATGCAACAGCTGATCGGCGGGGTCAAACAAACCGATATCCACCACCTGGGCATCGAAGATTTCCTGAATTTTGTCACCGACCGCGTCATAGATGGCTTGCATATCCAGCTTCGCGGCGAGCGCGGCTTGCACGCTGTTAATTACCGCCAGTTCAGCGGCGCGTTCTTCCGTGATATTGAGCAGGCGCTGGGTCTCATCAAAGAGGCGCGCATTCTCGAGCGCCACGCCCAGGCTCGAAGCAAGCGTGCTTAATAAGCGCACCTCCGCTTCGTCAAAGGCATTTTGCTGATAACTCTGGACGCTGACCACCCCTGCCACAAAATCCCCCACGCCGATCGGCATGCCCAAATAGGATTGGGATTCTTCGCCTTTTTCATAGATACCGCCCTGGTCGAGCTGTGCCTGCATGCTCTGGGCGATCAGTGGTCGATTGGTGAGGATGACCTTCGAAGTCAGCCCCTCGCCGAGTTGGCTGGTCGGGATCTCCAGCCGTTTACCACGGTCGAGATAATACGGGAAGTCGATCACGTTGAGCGCGGCGGGGTTCCGGATGGCAATATAAACGACCTCGGTTTTGAAGATCTCATGCACTTGATCACCCACCAGGTTGTAAATCGCCTGCAAATCCAACCTGGAAGCCAGTGCGCGCTGAACCGTGTTCAGGATGGCGAGTTCAACATTCCGCTGCGCCAACTGCTGTTCCAGTGAAATCGTTACAGCCTTGATCGTTTTGATCTGCTTCGGTTCCGTTTGTTTGACCATCGCTACCTCATCCGGGATTCCCGGCCATGATGTGGGGGATCTATCTGGATTATTTTTTTGAAGATTGATCAGGAAACCGCTGGCTGCGATGGGTGCGGCGGTGTGGTTTTGTTGGTTGTTTCGCGCCGAAAAGGCTCGCCAAGGCTGCCGATACGCGAAAAGCTGCCAACCTTCGATTGGTCTGGGAACGAAAACATCCACTGCTCATCCAAACCTGCAACAACGCACGCCCCCGTTTGGTATGTTTGGAATAAATGACTGGCTGGTATTCGGTTTTGACCATTTTTTAAATGCCAACCAACTTGAGCAAACGATTAAATCAAATCTAAAGTGTACATATTTTACATCAAAACTATCTTATTTATCACATTTACGGAAATTTGATAGGTTCAGTTTTTTAGCGGCGGCCCGGAACACGGAAAATATCCGCATCACACGATCGATGTCAACACAGTTTATTAACTTCTCGAGAAAAACGAAATCGGCGAAGGCCGCGTCTGGGCAAGTCCGAGAAGGGCCTGGTGAATACTGAATATAATCGTCACCTGGCGCGCATCCCGAAAGCCTATGCCATTGTGAAGCTGGGTTACAGAGCGGATATCTATGACCTATAGAGCCGGTGCTTATCCAACCAGCGTTCATTCAGTACAGGAGCCTTCGGATGAGGGTGTTGAGGATGGAAGAAGTGGTGTGCGGTAGGTTGTGGGGAATTTAGGTTCTATACAGGTCATCACCTTTTTCGTTAAGCATCACTGCTCAACAGATGTGGCTTCAACAAGCCCAGTCCGGCCTGCATGGCGCGCGCTGCAATGAGAATTTCTGGCACAAAATAATCTCATTCTTCAAAGAGCCTGCCAAAACTTCCTTGATGGCAGCAATTTTTCCATCTGTTAGAATGACGCCTGGTTCCATGCCGGCATCTAAGCCCAGCCTGTATCCCATCTTTCATACCGTCGGTATCACCATCAAGAATTGCATTGTATAGCGCCGATAGTTTTTCGTTCATAAAATTATCTTTTTTGATATTTCTTAATTTTGGGGGCTGCACGCGGGTAGATGGAAACAATGTTGGCTTAATCAATAATATAAGTAATTCTTATAGCGGCTTTATAACTGGAAATCAGACAAGTGTCAAAGATATGTCGTCATATGGCGTTCTCAAGAAAGCTTGACAGCTAGACAAAAAGACCCTTCTCGGTAAAATTGGTGTCGCCAGACAACCAACAACCGAGGAGGATCGATATGGAGTATAGCACGCTCAAGCCGTGGCAGGAAATAAGTGAAACT
>JAPLGT010000329.1:0-9463 GCA_026390035.1 Chloroflexota bacterium | reverse complement strand
CGACCAGCCCGACATTGCCGGTGTTCAGGTTGATAAATAACCCGGCTGGCGTGGCCTTGCCACCCGAAAGAACATGGGCATAGTACGAGACGTTGCGGAACAGGTAGGTTTTACCAGTTTCACGCGGACCCAGTTCGATCATGTTATGGTTGGCCTCAACCAGCGGGACGGCGCGGGAAACGTACAACAGCTTTTCCCGGCGGGTCATTTTATCGGGGTTAAGACCAAACGAGTTGACCAGGATATCCAGCCATTCGATGTCCGAGAACTGTTTACGTTTTTCAATGAATTCCTTCAGATCGATCAGCGAGATTTGGAAGGGGGTAAACTCGGTGACCTTGAAAGGACGGATCTTCTTGTTGTGGACCTCACTTTCATCATAAGACAGGCTGATGGTGCCCCACATGCCACCCGCCAGCAGCATCGGGTACTGTTTGACCAGCGATTCAGGAATGTTGACAAAGCTTTCATTGATGGCACTGATACTGCCCCAATATTTATCCTCGGTTTCAACCAGGCGGATTTCAAGGTTTGCGATAATGGAGTGCTCGCGGTGTTCGCGAATGTAAGAGCGGATGCGCTCGGCCTCGGCACCATGCACAAAATTCTCACGCAGGCGGCGTTTGACACGCTCAAAATCCTCTGTGAAGTTTTCCTCGGTACAGTAATTATCAATCAGATATTCGAGCACGTAGCGCGGAAACTCGTCCATGCCGGTGTTGAAAGTAAGTTTTTTGTTGACAACTTTTCCAGTGAAGATTTCCTTGAAATGCAGATTCATTTGTTTTCCTCTATTCGATCACGACCAAGCTGATCAAGCATTTGAGTGCATAAATCCCTGGTTTTTGCAAGGTTGGCTGAATCCTTTTTTGTTTTAATAAGGGGTCTGTCTGGATGATCAACACGATTTCGTATTTGGTTGACGAGGTTCAGATCGGCATCGCTCAAACTTAATACATGGAAGTATTCGGCGAGTAGCAACATTTCCTTAAAGTAGAAGCCATTGACATACCCTCTATCTGCTTGTTCTTTTCGGAGTTCAGCTTGCTTATTCTTAATTCTTGTTGCCTGTTTTGGAAACATATGATCAATATCAGATTCCTTGATCATGTGTTCAATCTTCTCGATAATCCGGCTCTCAACCGCCTCTAAAAGCACAAAATATGGGATTTTAACCAACTGGTTATTGAGATCTGAAAAGTGGATATAGCCCGAAATTTTCTTCCCTGATAATACGAAGAAGAAATCTTTATTATGGAATAGGCCGGGTAAATCTATTATCGGGGTTGAATCGCTGATGATGTCATCCACTTGAATTGGATTTTGGAGGACAGCATCTCTTAGCAGGTAAGATTGATATTCACCACATCGTTTAATCGGAATAACATCGAAGGCTGGATTTTCGACCAGTAATCGATCTGCCTCGCTTTCAGAGTGAGCCCAGGTCAGTCTATTCTCCGGAACCATAATATCCCTAGTGGTAAACGTGGTTGATAAACGTTCCAGGGTGGTTGTAATATTTTCGCGGCTATTGTTGCGCATTAATGTTCCTTAGGTAAAGTGATTATCAGTTCAGGCTAAACCAATCCACCGCGTTTCCCAAATACTTATCCAATGAGAAATCACTGCGCCGGATCTCATGAAAAAAGGTCCCTAGCCAGCTGCCAGCTTTTTTCTGTAGATTGTCAACCATGATGGTGGATGAACGAAAGAAAAATGGCCGGCTTGCCAGATCTGTTATGAGATTAAAAACGGCGTAGGCATTCTCATGGAGTTCATTCGCGTATTTATCGGCCAGTTCCCTGGCGCCATATTTAAAATCATCCAGGCGCTGTTTCTCCTTTGCCCGCCGAGAAGCATCCTCGGAGTGGGTATCGAAGGTCAATTCCAGGGCAGCACACGCCATTGGCAAGAAAGCCTTGCGTGGAACATGATAGGCGTTCAGGCCCTTGACTGTCTCACTGAACCTGGTTTCCAGGAGTTTGAGCTTTTCGAAATTCACCTGGAACTGTCCTGCCGGCGTAATCTGCTGGCGGGTATGAAAAAATTTATAATGAATGGTTTCGCTTTCGAAAATGACACCGTTATCACATAGTTTCCGGCAAAAACCTAGGTCGAAGTGCAGGGCCCTGGAACGATTGTAGCTATTCGTCACTCTCAAGTAGGGCAGCCACATTTCGCTGGCCCAAATATTCACCGCGTAACCTCGGTGGACAAGGTCGATATGGCAAAAGGAGAGACTCTGAGGTGTGATGATATTAAAGACCTCCATTTGCCCGGTATCAGTGACCCCAAAGAGCTGCTTGAAACTATCGCGTGCGAGGTCCATGGCTTCCTGGTTAGAAACCAACCGGTAACCTTCCGTGACCACCGAAAAGACCCGACCAGTTTTCGAATTGGTTACGGCTTGATAACCTTCTATCGTTTTCAATTCCTTATCTTCGGATTCAAACAAGCCTGGTTGGCCATACTTCTTTTTTACGAAATAGAAAATATCAGATAATTCAACCGGGAAAAGGATTTTATCAATATCCGTATTACGCGTCATGGCGCCTCCTGACCTGGATCACTCAACGTTCTCTTTGAACATGCTCAATTGGGTTTTCTTTGCGGGTTTCTTCTCATTGGCGCTGCCGCGTTTGACACAGATCTGGTAATCTTCTTCCACCTGCATCTGCGAATCCTCGCCCAGGCTGTCGAAGCGCAGGCCGCCGCGCTCGTAGAGCACGCGCCCCAACTCATACAGACCCGAACGGCGGCACTGGTACAGCCATTCGGCCAGGGTGGCCGCATTGGCAGGACGGTCATGCTCGGCCGGCGGGACACCCGCGCTGAGCGCATTGGCAAAGCGCTTGATATGGCGCAACTCGCCGCTCAGGCGCAGGGAAGTTTTAACTTGCCGTTCGTCTTCGGTAAAGGGCGGGCGCCAGGTGCCCTCCCCAGTCTTGTAAAAGTATTCAGGAAGCCAATCCTGCAGCAGGCGGCGCGGCTTGTCGCCGACCGGCAGGTATTCCTCAAACAGGTTGGAGTAATGCACTCCGCCTTCGCCGGGATGAGCCTGCAGGTATTTCCCCATGAATGTTTCCAGGCGGGCTGCCGCAGCGTTTTCTTTTTTGGCTTCGGTTTCATCGAGCTGATCGACTGTATCGAGCAGATACCAGCGGCCCCCGGTTTCATCAGCCACAGTGCGCAGCAGCGCATCAAAGTGCGCCTGCTCGCTGCGCCGCAGCCTCAGAAGCGGCACCGCTGCCTCCCCCTCGTCGCCACGCTGCGCCGCTGCCGCTTTCTCGTTCAGCTGCTCGTAGTCTGGCAGTGCTGGGCCACCAGTTCATCGTACAGGCGGTCGGCGGGTGCACCTGGGAGCCTTTCTAGCGCCTCGCGCAGGATAAACTGCGCCTTCTCGTTGAAACTGGCCGGGCCTTCTTCGCCGCTCAACAGCAGCTTTGCCGCCACTTCGCCTTCACGAGGTTTGCGGAAGTTGATCACCAGGTCGCGCTGGGTAACTTTTTCAGCCTGGGTCTGGTTATAAGTCTTTTGTCCGGTATCAATAAATAACGCAGTATCTGACTTATCTACGACAAAACCGGCTTCCGCCATTACATCTTGTACCAAACTCCAAGTACCTTCAGATGTATCGTGATAACATAATGCAAGCCAGTGCCCAGGCTTTAAAACACGATAACATTCCGCCACTGCCAATCGCATCATATCTGCCCAGTCTATATCTGTTTTTCCACGCGTTTCATTAACTATAATTTCTCCGTCATGCCATTTTGTATTTAGGTTTAGCCATGCTTCCCAAATAAAATTCAATTCTCCATATTGGTATTTTCCCGCATATGGTGGATCAGTGAAAACTAAATCTACACTATCCGATGGAATAGCGCTTAAATCGACCGAGCTTTGTGTTGAAACGATTACTTGTGTACTTTGCAGAACATTTGATAATTCTCTTAAGCCATTCAATATATCGGTAAATTTCCGTTCGAATGCACTCCAAGCTTCATTTTCTTTACTTATTTGTGGCATATAGTAATTTCCAGTCGGTTGTCCACCACCGGTTTCTCTATGCTTATATAATTTTGTTAAGTTTAGTAAGAAACTTGATGTAGCAAAAGTTAATGCATCCTGATAAGGTTGTTTAATATCTTTAAGACCTGCAAAAATTGCGCCTAAAGCCCATAAATTCCGTTTAGTAAAAAGTTCAGAAACGGTTCTGAAATTCCTTCCAGGACGCCATTCATCTCCCCAAGGCTCGGTGTCACTCTCAATATTCATCATGCGGTGAGGCGGAATCCAATGCGGAATTTTCTTCTTCTCTATTTCCGTGACTTTTGCAAGGTCATATTTTTCAAAATATGCTTTTTTCTTTGGGTCAGGATCGTTATGTACGCGTTCGCCGCGCTGCGGTTTACAGCCTTCATCACAAAAATAGCTAACCAGTACCGGAATAGCATCAAAGCGTTTGCTGGATGTCTTGATTTCTTCTTCGTGCCCATTTACATGGCAATGCGGACAAATACGAATCGTTTTATCCTTGCCAGCGGCGGTCTGGGCGGGTATTTCCAAGCAGTCAAACAAGGGCAGTTTGGTCAGACAGCGCGGGCATTGGAAGACATACGAATAGACCGTGTAGGCTGTCGTCGCCCGCCCGTCGCAGCGGTCACAGCGTGTCTCGTACAGCCAGTCCATTTCGGGTTTAACCCTGGCTTCCAGTTCGCTGAAGGCGCGCTGCAGTTCATCCACATCCACCGGGGTGCAGTAATTCTTTGTAATAAAAGTTGCCGCCGGTGAAAGATCAATAGCGATCGCCGCGCGCCCTTCCATCAGCGCCGCCAGGGACGTCCCGCCCGAGCCGCTGAATGGATCCAGCACTAGGTCGCCGGTCCGGGTGTAGTGCTTTATATACTGCTGGATGGCGTCATGCGGTTTCTTTGACCAGTAAGTGTGCATGTTGTAGATCGCCGTGGCCTTAGTGGTCGTAATCGAATGATTAAAAGGCGGCACATCGTAATCATCCGTCCCCGGGTCGTAGGGCGTTGCGTGTTCTTCCACAAAGCGGCGCAGGTTGGGGTTGGGGCCGGGTGTGTAATAGCCTTCGGGCATTTTGGGCACGTCGCGGCGGAAGAGGCTGGCTTGCGGGGCGGGTTTGGTTTTTTTAGGGGGCATGTCGTTTTTACCTATAGATGCGCTGACAAACAGCGTAATAAAATTTAGTGTATTTTTTGGCGATTAAGTGCTTACTTTCATCCCCTGTCAGCAAATTTTCGAGTACAGGCTGCGGTACTGAAAATTGCGCTCGAATGGTACGGGGTTCTTCTTTCACTTCAATCAGAGTCTTGCCCAAATTTTGTTGTTCTATCTGAGTTGTAAATTCCTGGATAAATTGGCGTATAGGATCGTAATGCAAATCGGAAATGACAAATAAAGCACCTGGGGCTGTTTTGCTAAATATGTTCAAAAGCATTGTGAAGACCGCATCTTTATTTGCTAATTGATCGTTCAGGCAGTTCTGGATAACCACCATATCCGAAATTCCTATAATAGGTCCAATAAAGGGGGCTTCCAATGCGGATGGAGAAAGAAAATCCAGTTCCATTGGTTTAATAGTAAGCAGTTCTCCTCCCCAGTACGAAGGCGCGACATAACCCCGCGTTATCTCTTGTGCAATTCTCCAGCCTTGTACATGTTTATCCAATAAGTATGCTGTGGCTTGTTTTACATGTTTAGCGTAGTCATTAATAAATTTTATCCATCCTAAAACTTCCGGTGCAGGCCCGGCGCCTAAAAACACCCCTCTCAAATGTTTTCGGTAAAAAGCAGATTCGATCACTTCATCATCAAGTTCGCAAAGAATCTCATAGATTGGCTCAATGTAGTTTGGATAATAGGCTAATAAGTAAGCTGCGCGCGTATGCTTACAAGAAAAATCCACATTAGATGGGGATTCGAGATAAGCTTCGCGCAGTTTCGTAACATAATGCTGGCTTAAGGTTAAACTCTCGGCAAGAGCCTCATCGTTCGGGATGTTATTGAGTTCCCGTAACCCCTCCAACATGGATCCGTATGGATCGTGTTGTGGCATCCTACCCATTTTCATCTCCAAATAAATTGAGTTGCATTGTGGGATCCGGGCGGTCCCGTTCTGGTGTTACTTCATGCCAGCCAATCAGGGATGGTGATTGCGGATTGTGTTCGGCATGATTGTTGCGGGCGGTTTCGAAGCTGGTGGTGGCATAACAGTACTGGCAGCCAAACAAGCAGGTATCATAAGAGCCAATATCCTTGCTGGCCACGCAGCCGCAGGCCTTGCGCTGGGATGGGTCTTTTTTGTGGGTCACATCCAGCCCGAAAACTTTTAGAATATATTCATCATCCACACACTTGCCGGGCCGGATGCCGTACTGCGAAAAATCCAGATCTTCGGCGCAACTGACAATTTCCATGTTGTTACGCCTGGCAGTTTCAGAAATACCGTTCATTAAAAAATCAAAAACGGGATCCGGCTTGCCTGAGTAGGGAATCACGGGGGTGCCCGTCTCATCCAAATGGCGCAAGCGCCGGATCGCTTTTTTATAGATATCCACCACGCTTATGACCGATCGGTTGGTTAATCCTTGCAGGCTGGCTGCTATCAAACGGTAATTTTCCAGATGATATTGCGCCCCGGTTTCTTTGGTGAACACAATCGGGTCGTAACGCCAGATCACTCTCGATGGGCTGATCTGGTCCGAAAGCTTCCTGAAAGTGTCAAGCGCGGATGACAGAGACGGCGATTTTGGATCAAGCGCGCGCGGGTTATTCATGATCGTGTATTGGAAATAATAGCGAAGCCCCAGGCTGTCCATTTCCTTCAAGTATGGAATCAACGGTGCCGGGTTGCGCGTCCAAAACACGATCACATCCACATCCGCCGGTTTGAGAGATACTCGGCTGATCTGGTTGCGATTAAACGGGTTAGGAACAGTGCAATAGCCTGCCCGGATGCGGTTCATCAACCACTCGGAATAAAAAGCGGGGATATCCGTGCGACGGCTGGCGCTTATGATCAAGACTTCAACTCCCAGGGCAGTTTGCCCATCATCTCATCATTCAGACTAATTCTTTTTTTCCAATACCGGTCCGCAGACATCCACAAACTTATTGGTCAGGGAATAGAATTGGCCGCGCCATTCTTTGGCCAGGCGGGTAAATTCATCATAAACTGCGCGCAGTTGGCGCTCATTGACCAGCGTTGAAAAGGCAAATTTATCATCGCCAATTTCAAATTCAACCAGAATGGGCATTCTCTCTTTAAGCGTATCGAGTTGTTCTTTATTGGCAATGCCCGAAAGAAAATACAGGTTGAATTCTTCGATGATTGAATTGGATGTTTGTACAAGGATCAATTCAACCGGCCACTTCTGTTCAGATACTGTTGACATTTTTTTGCTCCATGATAAGGATGGATTCAGTGCAGGGTGGGATCGCAATGACGGAGGTTGATCACGACTTCAACTCCTTCGGCAGCTTACCCATCATCAAATCCAACTTGGAGTCGATGCGGCGGCGCACTCGGGTGGAGTCGAATTTGATACGAATATCTGCCGTGCGGCTGGTGCGATAAAGCTGGTCGTTCTTACGATAGGTCAGGATGACCGTGACAGGCATCTGTACGTAACCACGCTCGCGATCATGAGGTGAGATCTCGCCCAGTTTGGGCTGCCACTGCACGCGGTAGCTGCGCTCGCTGCCACTGAAGATTTCCTTGCGGTCGGGAATTTCGACCTGGCTGAAGGTTAGCGCAATTGTCAAGGTTTCTCCTGGCTTGTTGGCACGGATTTTGATCTCAAGCTCCAGCGGCTCGCCTTCACTGACCGAACCCACTTGTTGTACAGATTCAAATGCCAGCAAACCTGTATCGGTCTTTGGCGCAGCCATGACCACCATCGGGATCATGCACTCGGCCATGCTCAAACCGCCGTGTGAATACCGGTCGGGCTCATAATGCCCACCGGCGCGCTGGAAATAATAGCCAGGGCGCGGGAACAAGAGTCTTTGCACGCTGGCAGGCAGCGGAATCTGGAAATCGACTGCATTGAATTGTACCGACCGCTTCGCAATTTCCTGATCCGGTGAGCCGGAAGCGCGCACAGAGAGATACTTGACATTCTTCTCGTCCGATGCAACATCGTCACCAATCTCGACAGAATTGGATGGCATGGGTGTAAAGCCGTGGTCGCTGGTAATAAACACCAACGCATCAGCGGGCAGTTCGCGCAACACACTGCGCACATCCTGGCGGATGATCTCACGCACGGTGCTTGTGTAAATAAATGCCAGGTCCTGGGAATTGTGGTGCAGATTATCATCCGTGAAATTAAAGACGATGTAATCAATCTGTGGCGAGCTATAGCGCACGGTCATGCCAGAAGCCACAGTATCGTCATCCTTGATGGCCTCAAACTTTATCTGGAGGCGCATTACGTTTTTGAGCCAGGCAGTCAGCAAATCCAGCTCGCGCGGGTTTTTGGATGGGAAATCGATTGGCAGCATGCCAGCGCTGATCGCTTTACGCGAGAGCTGCGTTTCGGTCGGAAGAATGGCGCTGCCCGGGCGCGATTCAAGCACCGCATAGCGTTCCTCCAGCACAGGTCGGACGAACTCATCCCAGGCGTCGGTGCGGAGACCGTCAAATACCAGAATAACCGCCTTGCGCCCGCTTTTGGGATCCCAATGCGCCTTGAGCATGCGCGGCAGGAACTGGTGCGTAAACACCACCGGGCTATTCGGATGCCGGATCCAACCGGCGTAATTTTTCTTATACACATCCTGGAAAAGCAGATTGGCGCCTTTCAGAGCAGCGTCCACTGCTTGCATGGTGTCTTTGAACTCGGTCCTGGCATTTGCCCAACGAGCTTCGAATTCCGGCCAAAGCTGGGTATGCGGCACAGGCAGCATATCGCCAACGCGCAGCATCCTATCCAAGTCGGAGGTGTAAAAATCCAGCCGGTTGATCTTGTCGCGGTTCCAAAGGTTATCAAAGAAGGCAAAATCAAGCGTTTCGGCGCTCGTGACCTTCAGGTCTTTCATGTGCTTTGCCAGCAAACTGGTGATTTCATGCAGGCGAACCGCGCGGCGGTAGGCATTCAGCAGCTGTGCCCATTGTTCTGTTGGCCGGCGCAAGGCCGGGATGAGCGCATCCTGTTCCTGTTTTTCCAGCTCAGCCAGCGCTTTCTGATGCATCGCTAGATTGCGTGTGGAAATCAAGTCCATCAGCAGGGAGGCCAGTGCCAGTGTTCGAACCAAACCAGAAAGCCTTTCGCGCTTAAGCACATCTGCTGCTTTTAATGGGGAATCAAGCTTGAGTTGATCTCGCATCAAAAGGGCAAGGCGCTGCGGATCTTCCTTGATGAAATCTTCCACCTTCTGAACATCTGCCAACACACGTTCCGGATCAGCAGCCAACTGATCTTTCATCGCC
>JAPLGT010000013.1:0-1973 GCA_026390035.1 Chloroflexota bacterium | reverse complement strand
TTCCTTGGCACAATCGGAGAGTGTTGTGGATAAATATTCAAACAGGCCCTTATCCAGCTCCCAGGCATGCGCTGTAATTGATGCGGGGCGAACTGTTCGGCCACACATCTCCTCCACAAAAGCAGTGCTCAAACTCCCCACCCCGGCGCCTGGGTCAAGCAGCAATACATTCCCCTGAGCATTGCCAAAAAGGGAAGCCATAAATCGGGCAATCGCGGATTGCGTCATGAACTGACCCAGATCCGCGCGGCTTTTGTCACTCAGGGTACGGTCAGCATCCAGACGATAAAGGTCGATTCGATCAGTAAGAAGTAATGCGCTCATTGGCTTTTCCACATGGTCCTGTAACCAATCATACTATAATTCCCATCACGCCTGTACAATAAATCTGACTGGCCAGGGCGGATAGAAAGTTTCGCGACGGGATTTTTCGTGCTTATTAGCCTGAAAACGACATATATTCCCCTGTTTTTTGGGTTTTGTGTGCGCACAAATGTAGTTGTCCTAATATAATATTGTATGACACAATAACTAATCACCTGTGCTATAATGCCCCTACACAATAGAAACTGCCCACGACGTTCGCACCGTCTGGGCAATTGACCAAGCAGGATGGCTCCGCCTGATAAGCATATTTTATCACACAATAACCAGCCATCCCAAAACAAGGATGGCTGGTTTGACTCTACCTGACTTCGAATACGATCAAACGATCAACGTACCGCTGGCGGCTGTGGATGCCGAGATGGCAGTCTATCATCAGATCATGCGTGACTCTGGTTTGATGGTCAGCCGGGTTGAGAATATTCCCAATCGCCTGGTGGTTTACGTAATCACCAAATATTCGTTGATGCAAGAATACGGGGATTGCGGCCGGTTGTTTATTCAATTCCTCGATGATAAAAAGACTCGCATATCCTTTGATGTGGCTGTGCCCGATAAATATGGCGCGGCTCGTTTTGCGGTGGATGGTAATCTGAGATTGCTTGGTGGCCTTAATCCCGAAAAACTCAAGCCGGATGAATTTGCGCGGGGATTTTCGGTGTTGCGCAACTTGCGTTTTCAATTCCTGCATGAGATCTGCGATTCCATTCTTGCCCGCCTGGTGGTATCAGAAGAAACCTCTCCCGCACTGCCTTTGCCTGAGAAGGCCTCGCCCATCTTCGGGGGCGGCCGGCCAGGTCTACCTGACGATGAAAAGCTGCGCAGGCTGGCACTGCTCATGCTCGAACAGCGCCTTAAACAAAAAGACCCCGGACTGACGCGCGGGGAGTTTGTTTTCCGTGTTCAACAGAAATTAAAAATCCCACTTGAGATGCATACCCTTAAAAATGCTACCCAGTTGCTGGCGCGCGCCCAGAAAAACGAAGAGCAAGCCATCCTGCGGCGGGCTGAAAACATGGCGGCGGAGTGGCAAAAGCAGTTCGAGTAGTTTTTTATTTCTCTTTAGTTATTGTGTGACAAAATAACTATGCAGGAAGAAAGGATAGATACGCTAAAAACACTGTTTTTATCCCTGCGCGGGGCATATCCTTGGCGAAATTCAATTCAGGAGCCCAAGGATGATATTCAAAATCATGCTGACCTTATCCGACATCGAAGCCACTGGTCTTGCCCGCCTGGCCACCCGCGACGTGCGTTCTCCACGCGAACAATTGCGCTTTCTACTGCGCCGCGAACTTATCCAAACCGGAATCATGCCACCCGAGCTGGGTACCGGGGCTGTAAAAGATTTTTCCAACTCAACACAGGAGCCTTAACCAACATGGAACCCACCCAAAAGCAAGACGCCCCGGCTGCCACCGGAGCGTCTCAATCGGAAACGGTTGAAAACCGTCAAATGCAACCCAATTATACAATACCCCCGGTCACAAATTGCGATTTTCCACTTAAGCAAAAAAGCGCAATTTGCGACCGTGGAGGGTATAGCACGCTCGATGCGGCCCTGCAGTATGCGCTGCGCGGCTGGTATG
>JAPLGT010000166.1:0-17749 GCA_026390035.1 Chloroflexota bacterium | reverse complement strand
GCAACCGAAACAATAAAAATGCTTCCGGAAAAACCTGATGCCATTTTATTAGCCGAGATATTTCAGCAAATTGCCCGTTTGGGCGCTATTCACCCGGCTCTTCAACCTTTCGAAAGTACATAATTGGCGAAGGTATTGACCTTATAAACCATTTTATTGCTATCAGGAGCAACAACCAATGAAAAAAATCGTAGTAGCCATAGTTATGCTTACCTTGCTGTTCTCACTCTTACCCGCTTCATCTGCGCTGGCGGGGAAAGCCATCGGGGATGTAACAATTTCCGTCAAGAACCATACCGGAGGGAATGTCACACTGACCCTGTCTGATCAGTACGGTAACCGGTTCGTGTTCAATTACGAACCAGGCATGTTCGATTCAACTGTGCTGGAGGGCCGATACAGTTATTATGCCAACACTCCCTGTGGCATTCAAACCGGCAGCTTCAACATGAATGTAAACAAACACCTTGACTTTTTCTGCAACACTGATGACGACGAAATTTCTCTACGTGTGCCGTCGTCCCAGGCAGGCTTGGCTTGTGAGATTATGTTTTGGTACTCTCATCACGAAGCTCCTGGTGTAAGAAATTTTGCGCCCAATTACCCAAAAGCCGGGCAACAAGGTATCATAGAATACGGTCTTGGTGGGCTGGATTGCTATGATGGCGTATCACCTTTGGATCGTTTGCTGGGTCTTTAATAACCTTTCAAGAACGAATGATCTGGCATAAAAACGTATTTACTCACAGTGCCAGCTCTAGGCGATGACCCATCCCCCCTGCTCGCTTCCCCAAAATACGGAAAGAGGGTGTAAGAGCCTTTTTTGCGGGGGCAAACCAGCGATTATTAATCGCCCGAGCAACAGAACCAGGCTGGTAAGTGCTAGAACGAAGAGCTCGTGAGTAAATAATAAAAACAGCCCGCCTCGCAAGAAACGGGCCGTTTTTATTTCAGCTGCTAAAGCACTAGCTTGCCAATCACGATCACATGGGCCAAATCAGCCGTGAGCCCTAAAATCGCCAGTCCGTTAACACAGTTATGAACCTGGTTAACGGACTGGGATACGGTCGAAAATACGGCAAATAACGCCGCTTATATCAAAAAATGAGCCAATCACCCTGTTTTTAGTTTTTCGTAAGGCAAAAATTTCGTCACGCAGAAGCCGAACTGCGATTCCTTGACAGCTCCATCAAAATCTATATAATATCGCCCAATGTAGTCGCATTTATTTCATACAATTGAATAAACACTTTGCTCTTATCCAGAGAGGCGGAGGGAACGACCCTTTGATGCCTCGACAACCGGTCAGCCAAAACTGATACGGTGCCAATTTCGACAGACGTTTTCTGGAAGATGAGAGGCAGACCGCGTCAGCGCGAACGATGATTGTTTTGCCTCTTTCTTTTAGGAAGAGGTCTTTTTAATCCAGGAGAAAATATGACCAACCCGTCCTCCCCAGCTGATCAGTGGTCATCAGCCACACGTTCTGTACACGCCGGCGAAACCCGCCCAAAAGCCGGTCACGCCCTGATCGACCCGATTTTTCAAACATCCACCTACACCTTCGACAACATGGAAGATGTCGTCAGTTACCAGGAAGCTCACAACAAAGGCCATGCAGCAGACCGTTTTGAATATGGCCGCTATGGTAACCCCACGGTGGCGGCCTCTGAGGCGCGCCTGGCAGCCCTGGAAAATGCCGAAACCGCCATCCAGGTTGCTTCAGGCATGGCCGCGCTAACCTTCACCTTTCTGAGCCTGCTGCCCAGCGGCAGCCACATCGTCATGACCGACGACAGCTACCGCCGCACCCGCCAGTTTGTGGAAGAACATCTCAAAAAATTCAACGTCAGCTGCACGGTCGTCCCGCTCGGAGATTTTGCCGCGCTGGAAGCTGCCATTCGCCCCGAAACCCGCATCCTGTTCTCCGAAACCCCCTCCAATCCTTACCTGCACATCCTGGATGTGGAACGCTTCGCCGAAGTTGGCCGCCGCCGGGGTGTACTGACCATGGTCGATGCCACCTTTTCCACGCCGATCAACCTGCGCCCGCTCGACTGGGATATTGATATCGTCACCCATTCCGCCACAAAATACCTGGGCGGACACAATGACCTGCTGGCCGGGTTCATCGCCGGCAGCGAAAAAATCCTCAAACCCATCCGGGACTACATCGGCATTCTGGGCGGCATCTCTGACCCCAATACAGCCTACCTGCTGCTGCGCGGGATGAAAACCCTAAACTTGCGAATCCGGCAGCAAAACCAGACCGCCCAGCAAGTGGCAGAATTCCTTACCAGCCATCCCAGGGTGGAACGGGTTTACTATCCCGGCCTGAAAAGCCACCCCGGGCACGAAATCGCCAGGAAACAAATGCTGGGCTTCGGTGGTCTGCTCTCCCTGGCCATCAAAGGCGGGCGCCAGGAAACCTTCCGATTTATCGACTCTCTGAAAATCCCGTATATTTCGCCATCCCTGGGCGGCACCGAAAGCCTGATTCTGCACGTGGCAGCCCAAGCCTACTCTGATCTTAACCCGGCCGAATGTCTGGCTCAGGGCATCCCTCAAAACCTTGTGCGCCTGGCACTCGGACTTGAAGACCCCAAAGACCTGATCGCCGACCTCGAGCAAGCCTTAGAAAGCATTTGAAAATATACTTTGACCTCTGGTTAGTTTATACTGAAATTCCTGGCTGCTAAGTCATATAAAATCAGGGCGAAGTTTACCCTGATTTTATAAACAACCAATATCCTACTTAATCAATAGGATTTATTCTGTAAATGCGGTGCATTATGGAACCAGGAAACTCCAACCGGCGCCGCCTGGGGCAAACCAGCGCCATTCCAACAATTCGTCAGCAAGCCCAAGGTCTATCCAGGACACTCCTATCGCGCAGCAACACATCCAAACCATTCCAGGCTGAGTCATATCCGCAAGGCTTGACAGATCCATGACAAAGGCTGATAATAACGACCTATTTAGTCGTATTTAATATTCAGCCAAACAGCTTGCGTTTGCAAAGCCAGCTCTCACAATAAAACACAAGGGAGTAGTAACATGATCACCGAAAATTTACAAAAAGTAGACCATTCTGCCCTGAAGGCAAATCAGTTGACGATCATCCTGCTCAACATCCTGGCCTTCATATTCAACCTACCGCTCCTGGCCGCCCTGGTCGCCGCTATCATGGGCATCGGATCTCTGCTCAAGATACCTGGTTTCCTGCTGCTCTACCGCCATTTCTATAAACCGCTCGGCTTGCTCAAGCCCGATGTGCTCGATGACAACCCCGAGCCGCACCGTTTTGCGCAGTTCATCGGCTTCATCTTCATGACCAGTGGCGCCCTGGCGCTCTTCCTGGGCGCAAACATTCTGGGCTGGGGCCTGGTCTGGTTCGTGGTGGCCCTGGCAGCCCTGAACGCCTTTGGCGGTTTCTGCGTTGGCTGCGCCATGTACTACTGGCTGGGGAAATTAAAAGTTCCTGGCTTCGTTAAAACCCCACCTGCAGGAATTTTCCCCGGCATGAAACCCAAAGCAGGCTGAGCCATGGATGCCTTGACGCGCGCCGGAATTGCACTTTTACTGATTGCTGGTGGTTTTGGCATTTCCATGCTCTACCAGCGCTGGACGCAGCTGCGCACACCGGGTCTGTTGACTGACCTTGAAGCGCGGCGGCCGGGCAGCTTCGCCCTGGTTTACTTTACTACGCCGGCTTGCGTTCCCTGCAAAACAATCCAGCGCCCCGCAATCCACCAGCTCAGCCAGCGGCTGGGGGATGCCCTGCAGGTCTTTGAAATTGACGCTTCGCAGAGACCCGACCTGGCCAGCCGTTGGGGTGTTTTGAGCGTGCCTACAACCTTTGTAATCGATCCGCGCGGGCAGGTAAAGCATATCAACTACGGGGTCACAAGGGCTGAGCAGCTGTTCAAGCAGATCCACGGCAGCGTCTGAAATAAAAACAGGGTAGCTGATCTGGCGTTGTCAGATCAGACATTTTCCCGATGAACGAACGACATTTACTCTCGGGTACCCCGGTTCAGGGTTACACGATCACAACCACTCACTGCCGATAAGTAGAAATCGGTGGTTTGCTCCGCAGGAAATAATTTTCATCGATCTGGGAGTGTTCCATCCACCGGCCAGTCGATGCGGTGAGTAAATATAATTGGCTCAATTTAGCCATAACCAGCCATTTTTAGATCGAAGTGGGTGATTGCCAGACAGGCAAGCACGGCCGGGCAACATGGCAAAGTGGGCAGCGTAAAAATTTTCTGGATAACGTTATAATCAAAGCTCTTGCGGTTGGTGCATCCGGTAAGATGATATTCTTATGACCAGGATTGACGATAAAATAGTTAATCAGCAAATACAATTCAACTGTAAAAAGGGAATGACCATGCAACAGCTCTCAAAACGCGAAAGGGTGGACGCCGCCCTAAAAGGGGAAGACCTCGACCGGGTGCCTGTATCGGCCTGGCAGCATTTTATCCCTGCCGAGACCCAACCCGAAACCCTGGCAGCCGCCAGCCTGCAATATTTTCATACCTATGATTGGGATTGGTTAAAAGTTAATCCACGTGCCACTTATTATGCCGAAGCCTGGGGCAACCGCTACGATTATAGAAACTATACGCATGTCTACCCGCGACTGCTGGACGGCCCCCTGCATTCTCCAGCTGACCTGGATAAGATCGAGGCCGTCAGCCCAACTTCCGGGGTCTTTGCCGGTCAACTGGAGCTTTTAAGGCAGATCAAGGCGGGCATGGGTGGGGCCCACTTCTTGCAAACCCTGTTTTCCCCGCTTTCGGTGCTCGGCTTCCTGGTGGGACGTCCGGCCACCCACAGCACTGAGGCCGTTGTCCAATCGCAATACGATGGCCTGCGCCAGTACATCGCTGAAAACCCACAAGGGGTACACAATGCTTTGCAGCAAATCACCAGCACGTTAAGCGCCTATGCCAGCGCTGTGCTGGAAAGCGGTGCCAGTGGGCTGTTTTTTGCCATCACCAAGCTGGCTCGGGAAGGCATATTAAGCCAGGCTGAATTTTCCGAATTTGGCAAACCTTACGATTTACAACTGCTGCGCGCGGTTCAATCCGCGCCCTTCAATCTGCTTCATATCTGCGGAGCCCGGGTTTATTTCGATGCAGTTTTAGATTACCCGGTACATGCCATCAATTGGGCAGCCAGCGCTCAGCAAAACCCGCAGATCGCCGAGGCTGGTCAGCGCACAAACCTGGCCCTGGTGGGCGGCGTGGATGAACATGGTGCCCTGCAAATTGGATCGCCCGGGCAGGTGATCGAAGAAGCGCGCGGCGCACTGCGCACCAGCGGCCGGCGCTTCCTGCTGACTCCAGGCTGCGCCACCAATATGCTGGTCCCGCCAGCCAATCTACACGCCTTGCGCCAGGCCGTCGAACCGCTTTAATTCTCGCCGGAACGGCACGGCTCAACCTTTCAGGCTCGGTTCGAGAAAATTCACAGCAGCACATCTGCACAACGGCCCAGGATGTTTGCGTTGATTCGGAAAATATTTTCCGAATCAACCAACCCACTTGTTCCACAGGCTGCATTGTCTGGAGGCTGGCCTGACCTGCACCCAGAGACACGATCCGGGTTGATACAGACACAGCCAACGGGACCCTAAGACCGCATGGCCAGCCGTCCCCACCACCAGCGCCAGACCAACATTCCCAGCGCCGTGGTTGCGCTCAGCACCAACGCAAAAACCGGTTTGACATCCGCACCAAGCAGCAAGCCACGTAAGACTGCTGCCAGCGAACCGGCCAACCCGGCTGCCAGCAGTGGCCGCCACAACTGGCGTGGATCTGCATTACGCGCAAGATCGTACAGGCCCAGGCCCCAGGCAGCCGCCAGCCAGGCAAATGCGAGTGCCACAAAATTGACGAACATCCGCACCAGGTAATTCGAACCCACCTCATTGTGCGAGGCGAAACCGATCAATGTCAAAATTGCGCAGGTGAGCAGATCACCAAAAAATAACAGGCGCGATCCATTCTTCATAATTTTCTCTTCAAGAACTGGTTTTGACCCAATAAAATGGGTTTACTTTTTTACAATAATCTCAGTGCCCCGGATATCCCCGGGCAGCCGCAATTATAACTTCTCAAATCTAACAGTTTATATCCAGTTATAATTCTAAAAACTTTAACAATGCACCAGTTACGGAAAGTGTAACCATGACATCACCTCTTAAAACCGAAATTACCCAGTTACACGCCCAAATCTGTGGCGGTCTGGCTGACCCCAACCGCATCCTGATCTTATATGAACTGGCCAATGGGCCTAAGAATGTCACCGAATTGTACAGCGCCCTTAACCTGACCCAATCTCTGGTATCGCGACACCTAAAAATCCTTCGCGAGCGCGGCATGGTAAATACTGAACGGCATGGAACGGTGATCATCTACAACCTGGCTGACGAACGCCTGACCCAGGCTCTTGATCTTTTACGCGCCGCCATGGGTGAGATCCTGGCAAAACAGGTCGCCCTGATGGAAACTTTTGAGTAGGGTTTCCTGCCAACATCAAAACCGCCCGCGTCAATGCGATGCGGCGCGGAGTACTGCACACTTATCATTGACGATTAGAAATGGTCATTTGGGTGGCAGCTTATAAGGGCGGCGTAGTACTGAATGAAGACGTTTTGGTATGGCAAAGTGACGATAATCACATCAACAAAATCCCCTTCCAAAAGGAAGGGGATTTTGTTGATGTTTATTCAGTCCATCACGTCAGCGAGCGTGGTTGTCTCCAATTTACGCGAGACATAATCTCGAATATCCCTGAAAACTTCGGTCAACTTTTTTTCCTTCTCGATCGGTGTCGACTCATAAAAATTTTCGCTGACCGATTCCGTCGGGGCCAGGGCACCATCAAACAAGCGGATGACTTCCGCCAGGCTGATCTGGCTCGGGGTCTTAGCCAGTGTGTAGCCTCCATGCTGGCCTTTACTGCTGCGCAAGAGGTGAGCCCGTTTCAACGCCAGCATCAACTGCTCAAGAAATTTGGGGGGAATACCCTGGGCCCTCGCAATCGTATCGATTGAAATATATTCATCGGATGGATGCCGGGCCAGATATACAAGTGCCAATAATGCATATTCACTGCGAGCTGTAAGTTTCATAATAATAATGTCCTGATTTACTCTATCGGGAGTATAGTATAAAAAATCAGCTTGTCAAGTTTAACAAGCCCTGGTCAGCAAAAACCTGGATCAATACCTGGGATTGCGCGAACCCAGGCCGGTAACTGCACAAGCTTTCGTTCATTCACTCCAGCTATTTTTAGAATAGACGCACCCAAAAACAAGACTTTTTTCAAAATTCCAACCCAAAGCACCTCAAAAAGAAGCTCATAGGCATTATAATCGGCGCATGAAACTATCCGTACTCATCCCTGTTTATAACGAAAAGAACACCATCCGCGAGATCATCAAACGCGTGCAGGCCACCGGGCTTGCCACCGAGATCGTCATCGTCGATGACGGCTCACAGGACGGCACGCGGGATATTTTGGCCGAATACGATGGCAAGGACGGCATACGGGTCATCCTTCACGAGAAGAATGCTGGCAAAGGCGCTGCCCTGCGAACAGCCATTCAATCCGCCATGGGCGAAGTCATGCTAATCCAGGATGCCGATCTCGAATACGATCCGCGCGAATACCCCAACCTGTTGAAACCGATCGAAGAAAACCTGGCTGACGTGGTTTATGGGTCGCGCTTCTTGGGCGGCTCACACCGCGCGACCTTGTTCTGGAATATGGTAGCGAACAAACTGCTAACGCTGATGACCAATATCCTTTACAACAACATCCTGACGGATATGGAAACTGGATATAAGGTTTTCCGCCGCGAGGTTGTCACGGATATGCATCTACGTGCCAATCGCTTCGACTTTGAACCCGAATTCACTGCCAAAATTCTTAAACGACACGTGCGCGTTTATGATGTTCCGATTTCCTTTAACCCACGTGAATACTCCGAGGGCAAAAAGATCGGGATCTGGGATGCCTTTGAAGCTGTATGGGCGCTGCTCAAATACCGCTTCACCGATTAGTCAATCCGAACATGAATAAAAAAAAGCCAGAATCTGGCTTTTTTTTATTCATCAGACACTCCTGAAAATCCGCAAGCTGCGTCACAAAGATCAAGCTTCGTCCGGTTCTCCGGCCGCTTTCACATCTTTCAGATTCAACTGCAGGGTAGTGCGTCCATTAAACTCGTTGGTTTCAAATGTGTACATCACATCCACCCTGGGCGGCATGCTGGCCTTTAAGTGCCCCAGGCGAAACCCGATCGCATCAAAGCTCACGCGTCCATCAGAAAGCGTCAGCTTGAGATGTTTCGCATCCATGCCCACGGTCCGCGAAGCTTTTACCTGTAAGTTGCGGCTCACAAAAACCGGCTCGGGGTTGCCATAACCGGTTGGCTGAAGGTACTCCATGTTTTTGATCACATCGGCATTCATGTCACCCAGCGGCACCACCATATCAGCTGAGAGTACCGGGCGCAGGTCTCGATCTCCAAGTTTTTCCTTGGCGAGCAGCTTAAGGCGTCGCTGTAATTCTTCTAAATTCTCGTTTTTCACTGTAAAACCGGCAGCAGCGGCATGCCCCCCGTGGCGCACGAGCAAATCGGCGCATTCATCCAGTGCCTGGGTGATGTGAAATTCAGGAATGGATCGACAGGAACAGCGCGTAGTCTCTTCGCTTTGCTGGCCAACAATTGCCGGACGGTAATATGTTTCCACCAGGCGCGAAGCTGCCAGGCCCACCACCCCTGAATTAAACTCAGGAGACACCGCAAACAGGATAAAAGCCTCCGGATCACCGGTCAGCGCCATTGCTTCGGCTTCGGCCTGGATCTTCCGAGTGATTTCCTGGCGACTGCGGTTTTGGGCTTCCAATTGTTGGGCGAGCTGCCCGGCCAGCATCAGATCTTGCGTACTGAGCAGATCGAAGGCCGCCAGGGCAGAATCCAACCGTCCGGCCGCATTCAAACGCGGCCCCAGCACAAAACCGATGTTAGTGGCCGTTGTTTTGGCGATGGTCATCTCGGCCACGTTGGCCAGTGCAAAAAGTCCCTGGCGGGAGGTGCTGCGGATACACTCCAGGCCCTTGCGCACCAGCATGCGATTCTCGCCGGTCAAAGGAGCCAGATCGGCCACCGTGCCCAACGCCACCAGATCCAGCAGGATTTCCGGTCTAAAATCGGTCACCTGCCCGGTAGCCAGATAACTTTCCACCAGTGCCTGGGCAATCTTGTACGCAATCCCAACTCCGGCCAGATCCTTATCCTGATACAGATCATCAGGCTGTTTTGGATTGATAACCGCGAATGCAGCCGGAAGAGTGTCGGATGGCTGGTGATGATCTGAAATGATCAAATCCAGGCCGATCGAGCGGGCGTGCGCAGCCTCGGCTGGCGAACGGATCCCGCAATCCACCGTGATCACAAGCTCAACACCTTCTTCCTTGAGGGCCGTCAGGGCTTCATTATTAAGGCCATAACCTTCATCAAAGCGGTTGGGAATATAGCCGCGTGCCTGCACACCCAGGGCTTTCAGGGTCTGCACAAGCAAGGCGGTGGCGGTCACGCCATCCACATCATAATCCCCATAAATAGCAACCTGCTCCTGATGATCAAGCGCATACAGAATACGGTCAACTGTCGCTCGCATGCCTGTCATCCCAAAAGGAGAAGTATCAATCCCAGCATCGGCACGCAAAAAAATATTCGCCGATTTTTTATCGCTATAGCCGCGATTGAACAGCAATTGCCTCAGGATGGGAGGAAAAGCCTCCAGGTCAGCTTTGGCCTGGTCAGAAAGGACAGAGGGGATCGACCAACGTTTTGTTTTCGTCACAAGAATAGTATAAACGCGGATGAGAAGCGCGGGAAGGGTTGTTGTATAATCAGAGTGGAACATCTGATTTCGGAAGATCAACAAGCTCTGGGAGTGATTAACATGGAAAATCTGGCGTCCGACGAAAAAACAACCATGGTCATGATGTACACCCTTAATACGCTTGTGCGCGGAGAAGTGGTCACCAAGGAAAATGCGCGTGTTGGGGTCTGGCCGCGCACCCAGGGTGTGCCGAACCTGATCCGCGTTCTCAAACCAGGCGTACTTCTCTTTGGGGGCAGCCCACCAAAAGCACTTTCCTACGCAGAAATATTCGTGCCCACCGCCAGCATGATTGGTTTTCACCTGGCGCCGCCGCTTACCGAAGCCCTGGACTACGACGAAAACGAAAAGAACCGCTCGCTGGTGCCAGTATCGCTCTTAATGGGCACTTTTATCGTCAAGGGCCACGTGCGCATTGCCAGTTCTGCCACGCTGGCAAACAGCCTGGAGTTGGTCTATAACGGCTGGCTTTCGATCTACAATTCGGAAATCAGCAACCCATTTCTGCCCCAGATGCCGCCGGTACAGGTTCAAATGATGCTCGTCAGCCCCAATCGCATCAACTTCATGGTATAGCTGTCTGAGAGCTGGCATATCTGCTGATAATATTTACCTGCTTGGCCAGCTCATCATGATGAGCTGGCCAAGCGTGCATGAAGCCGGTTCGCAAAACGTATGTTCAATCTGATGTTGCCAAAGTACTCACAGGCTGGTTTGAATAGTTGAGATAGTTGAAGATTATTTTTGTAGGGAAAACCAATCCGCTCGATGGCCGGATTAACATGTAGATAGAAGGTGCATTACCCAACATTGCCCTAAACCTGAGCAAACCGTCTACCGGCAAATCAACACAGGACATTCGGCATTGCGCAGCAAAAAGTTCACGGCACTGCCAATAATGATCTCCTGCCAGGCACTACCGTTGTAGCCACCCATTAAAACCAGGTTAATCTCACGCTCTTTCATAATCTCCAAAAAAGTTTCATGCGTACCGCTTGAAATAATGTAATCAGCCTCAATCCCATGCAGCCCTAAATAATCACGCGCATACGCCTGAATGTTGCTGTTGGCAGCATCTGAAAGCGTCAATATCGTCAAAGCAGTCTTCCATTGCTCGGCCAGGTAAGCCGCGATAAAAATAGCTTCCTTTGACTTGGTACTACCATCAAAGGCAACCATGGCCCGGTCCATCGGACTAACCTTGCCAGGCACGGTCAGGATTGGGCGGGCAGAACGCCTGATGATTGAGCGCAGACCCGAACCCAGGCCGGAAAGCCCCGGCGCTGGCGGGTGTGAACAATTCAGCACCACCAGGTCGGCCAACAACGCGCGATGGCAGATCAACTCTGAGACTTCGCCTTTCTCCAGCGCCAGGCTGCCATGCAGCCCCGCTTCAGCACAGCGCTGGCCAAAACTTGCCTGAATTGCGAGCGCATGCTCCTGCTCCTCTCCAGATTTTGGCGTGACGATGTGAATTCCATGCAGGTCAGCTGACTCATGCCGGGCGATGATCAGCGCCTGTTCCAACGCATGCCAGCTCTCAGGTTCGCCGCTTAGTGGAACAAGTACATCCCGAAATAGCTTTTCGGTATAGCGATCAACCATTTTGCCAAGACTCCACTGCCCCGTCTCAGACACATCACTCGCCACTTTAGGGTTCTCTTGCACAGCCAGGTCTACCGTGGCAGCCTCTGGACTCACAGACCAGCCCAATTCGCTTTCCAACGCCGCGCGATGTTCCGAAATCCACAGGTAGAGATCGGTTTCGGTGCGCCCAGGGAACCAGCGCAGCAGCCCGCGTTCGAGCAACGGTTCAACAATCGACAGGTAGACATTGTCATACCAATGCAAGAGTGCTTCGGTGTAGGAAATATCGCGCTGGAAATCCATACCCATAAAATAGCGATGAACTTCGATATGATCAAGCAGGCGCTTATACTGACCAGGCGCACTGAGACTGAGATCCGCGCCAGGACGCAGACTTTTGATATCCGTCGCATCCAGGAAATCAGCATATTCCGCCTTGACAATCATGGCATCTGGATTGCTGAGAATATCTGGGCTCAAGGGTACATCGGTTTTGACCTCAATCACCTGGGCCTGGATATGCGTAAAACCTTCTTTGCGAGCCACAGAAACACGGTGATTGCCATCCAACACAAAATACACGTCGCCAACTTTATAGACATCAATCGGGGGCCAGCCAACTCCATTGGGATCATCAATGGATGCCTTTACACGCGCCCAGCGCTCGCGTTCCTGTTCGTTGCTCATGAGCGGCAGAAAACTCCGGTTGAAATCGCTGTAGCGCCCGACACTGCCGACAATGGAATTCAATGGAATATCAAAAACACCACGCTCAGAGCGGGCGTTGAGCCTCAACTTTTGGGCCACTTCATCATAAGAAAGCAGCTCATTTGATTTTCCGGTCAAACGCGCTAACACTTCCTGCATGGAGGCCAGCAAACGCAGCTCATTAAAATCACTGAGCGCAGAACGATAATTCGGTTCATTTGTATTCATAGTGTAATCTTATGAGAAAGTAACAATTTCCGCAATACTTCATTCGGGCAGGTTTCGAATATGTATATAACACAAAACAGCGCCGGTCTGGCTATTGGCAGCACCAACCCAGCTGATTTTCGTATCAGCAAGAGTGCGGTTGACCAACATTCGCAAAAAATGGTACATTGCGAGAATACTCGCGCTTGAAAAATCATGGAGCAAAATGCTCAAGATGCTTATTGTATGATTTAATAGGGTAATATTTCCGCTGAAATCTATTTTCGCCTAAAAGTATTTGCTCACGCAAGCCTGCTTCAGATCTCGGCCATCCGAACCTGACGCACCAAATGCACGAAAACCGGTGGTCTGCTCAATAAAAATATACTTCTTCCACTGCGAGGAATGCTTCCCTGCCCAATCCCGTTCAGAAATCGGGGCCACCAAACACACCCATGAGAGAAAATGGGACCGAAGCATGCTCATCATGCTTCGGTCCCATCACCCCCTTTTTTATCCTGCCAGTTAGCGAAGAATAAAGCAATTAGGAATTGTCACGAAGATGAAAAAAACAACTTCTGATTTCGTCTTACTGGGCGCAGGCCTTACACTATCACTCATAGTCGTGCTCGGCCTGCCCAACCTGTATTTCCATAAAGATCTGGAAGCCTTCTGGAATTGGTCCCAAATTTGGAAATTAAACTGGCTGAGTATATACAGCAGCTGCCCCACCTGCAATTACCCCATCCTTGGAATGTTTAGTTCAGCAGGTTTCCTAAACCTTTTCAGCGGCCTGGGGTATGATCGCTCGGTCTTCATCTTCCGTTTATTTTTGAGCATTGTAGATGGGGCCAACGTTCTGCTGATATTCTGGATTCTAAAAAGCCTCAAGGTGGCAAAACCAGCATACACGGCTGGGATCATCGGTATTTCGATTAGTTCCTGGGCTGGTGGGGCCATATGGGGACAGATCGACGGCATCAGCCAGTTTTTTATCCTGATCAGCCTGGCCTGGATAGTCAAAAATAATATTAACACACAGGCCATGCCAAAATATTATTGGAGCTACCTGGTGGTTAGCGCCGTCCTACTGGCTTGTATTTTACTGACGAAACAGCTGACCATCCTGAGTGTATTTTCCATCGGGCTGCTGCTGGCAACAGATATTTTATTCCACAGCCCTAAGTGGAAGGAGCGCCTGCTAAACGCAGCGCTAACGATGGGCGTTTTCCTGGCAGCAATATCTGCATGGGACCTCTTTCTGAAGTTAAAGCCCCCTTATTTTTCACACCTGGTTTACATCTGGCAGGAGGGAGTTTTTCAGGCAGGCATCATCTCGGGAAATGGCTTTAATATTTGGATGCTGTTGGGACGCGACATGTTCAGCTCAGCGCACATGCCAATGTTTGCCGGTATTCCAGGCTCAAACCCCTACCAGTTGGGTCTATTTCTTTTCGTGCTGCTGACTGGAATGGTAACAGTATCGTTGGGTCTTTGGCTAAGGCAGAAATATCAGCGTGGCGAGGCAATCATTGACCGCGAAACCTTGTTGAACTTTATTTTGCACCTGGCATTGGTCAACCTGTGCTGCGCTGTTTTTCTGACCGGCACCCGCGAACGTTATCTCTTCCATTTTTATCCCTATATCATCCTGGCCTGGACCGGCTTGAGCAGTTACAGCCGACTCTTTTCAGAAAAAATACTCTCCAGCCTGGTATTGGCCGCAACTTTATATGGGCTATTTGTTTTACAGATATTATCCACGCTTGACTTCAGACTGGGAACATCCACACACATGATCATGGCAGTCCTTCATCTCGGTCTTTTCACATGCCTGTTGATTGTTACACTTCAATATCAAAATTTTTCCCGAAACCTGGGGCAGATCTTTAGCAAAACCAGGTCAAACCTACCTACCGAACGGTAGGTAGGTTTGGTATAATATCAGCGCATTGCTTTCAAAGCATTAATCAGGCCATCCAGGTTAACAACCGTCAGGCAAAGGAGGAGCAAAGTGAAAATCGTTGTTTGTATAAAACAAGTTCCTGATTCTGAAGCCAAAGTCTCCGCACAAAATGGGCAGGTTTCATGGGGAGAATCGCCCCTGGTCATCAACCCTTTTGATGAGTACGCTGTCGAGGCCGGGCTTCAACAGAAGGAAATCCTCGGCGGCGAAGTAACCGCAATTTGCATAGGCGCAGAAACAGCCCGGGATGCCATCAAACATGCCCTGGCCATGGGCGCCGATAATGCCGTGCTTATCTCCGACCCCGCCCTGGCAGTGATCGATTCACAGGCTGCCGCGCGGGTGCTGGCCGCTGCCATCCAAAAGTTGGGAAAAGTGGACCTGGTCATCTTTGGCCGCCAGACCATCGACACATCCACCGGTCTGACCACCGCCCAAACTGCGCGGGTACTTGGCTGGCCCATGCTGGCCCTGGCTGGCTCGATCAAAGTTGACGGGACCAAGGTCACTGTTGAGCGCGTCATCGAAGAAGGCAAACAAACCGTCAGCTCGGCCCTGCCTGCCATCTTAAGTGTTGTGCAAAGTATTGGAGAACCACGTTATCCATCCTTCATGGGCATCCGCAAAGCCTCCAAAGCAGTCATTCCCGTTTGGAGCCTGGCGGACCTGGGGCTGGATTCTCCACAAGTGGTGGTTAGCCGCACTGAATTAATGAACCCACCCAGCCGCAACGTGGCCTGCGAGATCATCATTGGCAGCAGCCCCGAAGAAATCGCCGAAACCCTGGTAGAAAAAATCCTGGCGGAGAAAATCCTATGAAAACCTGGGTATATATTGACCACTTCAAAGGTGAAGCTGTTTCGTCATCCTGGGAAGCCCTGGGTGTAGGCAAAACCTTCGGGCCCGTCAGCGCGCTTGTCTTCGGATCCGGCGTCGAAGCCCTGGCCCAGGCTGCATTTGAGTTTGGGGCAGATGAAGTCTTGTTGGCTGATGACCCCGCCCTGGCAGATTTCCGCGCCGAAACCTATGCCTCCACGCTGACAGCCCTGGCCTCAGCCTCCAGCCCTGACCTGATCCTGCTGCCAACCACCTTCCGCGCTCGCGAATTGGCCGCCATGAGTTCCATCGACCTGAACAGCGGCGTGCTTGTCGACGTGACCGTCTTGGAAGAAAGCGGCGGAAGGATCAGCGCCACGCGCCCGATCTATGAGGGCAAGTTATTCGAAAAAACCATCTGCGCCACCAGCCCGCAATTCATCACCCTGCGCGGGCGGGCTTTTCCGCGCCCAACCCGTGAAGCTGGTCGCGGCGGAATGCCAACAAAGGTAGCCGCTCAAACCCAGGCCCTGACGACCGTGGAAGGCTACTCCGCCGGCGAAACCGGCGTCAGCATCAACGACGCGGGCATCATCGTGGCGGGCGGGCGTGGCGTTTCGAACAATCCGGGCCTCGGTCTGGACGAAAAAGCCACCGCCGAAAAAGGCTTCGCCCTGATCGCTGAGCTGGCCGCGCTGCTAGGTGGTGCGATCGGTGCCTCGCGCGCAGCTGTCGATGCCGGATATATTCCCTACTCGCACCAGGTTGGACAAACAGGCAAGGTGGTCTCACCAGATCTATACATCGCAGCCGGCATCTCGGGCTCCATTCAGCACATCGTCGGCATCCGCACCGCCAAGCTGGTAATCGCCATCAACAAAGATGCGGAAGCGCCCATCTTTGCAACCGCGCGCTACGGCGTAGCCGGCGACTTGTTCACCTTCATACCACTGCTGACCGCTGCATTTAAGAAAAAGCTGGGCAAGTAATCAATACGCTGCAATTGCAGCCAAGCCTATAAAAAAGCATGCCCGGGCATGCTTTTTTATATTTAATCATTCCACACAGAGTTCTCATCCTACGCTAATACAATCTGCCAATTTCAGACACAATTTTTGACAATTTCTACACAATTTTCAGGTAATATATCTCAATTCGCCCGCGCTCCAGTGCGGGCATCAGGAGAGAAGCATGTCGTCAAGCACCTCGATAAAAACAAAACTCATTATGAACATCCTGGTAGCCGGGCTGACCCTGGCCTTGCTTTCCACTGCCCTGACCGGGCTGGCCCTGCACGAATGGCTGGGGATTGCCATCGGTGTATTCATCATCGTTCACATGCTGTTGGGATGGCAATGGATCGCAGCAATCTCTATGCGCTTCTTTAGAAACCTGCCTGCACTAACCCGCATCACCTACATTCTGGATTTCATCCTTTTTATCGCCATGACTCTGGCAATTTATACCGGTTTGATGATTTCGCGCGTGGCCATACCGGTCCTGGGATTGACAGGTGCGGCTCCCAACTTTCTCTGGCGTGGTCTGCATTCGTTATCAGCCAATTCGCTGCTGCTGTTGGTTGGCCTGCACCTGGCAATCAGCTGGAATTGGATCGTAAAAACAGTCCAAAAATATATCATCGGGCCCTTGCAACCGCAAGCCAGGCAATCAGCTGCCAGCGCTGCCACCGAGAAAGAATAGGAGCCATGACCAACATGCTAAAATCGACCTTACGCGTCTTGGGACGCACACTGCTTATCCTGCTGGCGGCCGCGATCGTCAGTGGCATTGCCTACGGTCTCTCAACCACAACCAGCGGTTCCACACAGCGCTTCAGAACTGAAGGCGAGCAACGCTTTGAACAACCATCCGCACCTGGTGTTGGCAATCAGACCGGCCAACCTGCCAGATCGACCCGCGGACGCGAAGAAAGGGATGGCTTTCGAGAAAATGGATCCCTTACAAGAGGTCTCTTCCAGGTTTTCACAAACATCCTGCTGGTCAGCCTCTTCACCGGACTTGGGCTGCTGCTATTCAAACGCAATAAAACCCGCATTCCAGCCAGGCTCTAAAACCAGCCGCAAGGGTATTGAGGGTCCTGGGGGCAATGGTATCAAGCCGGGCAGATCGATTATCGACGCTCTTGCTGATGTGATTCGCTATTGGCTAAATTCGAGATCAATTTGGCAGACCCATCTAATGAAAGCGAAGCTGGTTGGACGATCAAGAAGATTGGCACAGCATCCAAAAAATCAAAAGGGGTTTCAGCGCCCAGAGAAAGCTATACAACCCCAGCAGACTGTGATAAAAATTATACTGGTTGACTTCGTAATCTCGCGAGTGAGTAACTCGACTTTTGCACCTTAAAAAACTGAATACTCAAGCAGGCCCTTAAGGGCGTTTTCTTGCATTTTGGCTGACCGCTGGCAACACAAACTTTCCCTCACCTTGGTCATCACAGGTGAGGCAGCAACCACCATCAGCGGATTTGATCAAGTTTTACACATAGCATGCACCAAGGGCGTCAAGAGCT
>JAPLGT010000051.1:0-39651 GCA_026390035.1 Chloroflexota bacterium | reverse complement strand
CTGGTTGACCGTTCTGACCGAAGAGATTTGAGCATTTTTCAGATCGGCTTGCGTTCCATTGAACGCTGGCTGACCAATTCCATGGCCGTCTTGGTCACGCTTTTTTTGCCTGACCACCCGAAACTGTCAGGTAGCTAGAAAGAAAAGAGTGAATAGGTGGGGGTTTCGATCTTGATATATATTGAATTAGAGCGTTGCTTCGCCGTGAGTGAGTACGTAAAAGCTGCGTGGACGGTTACCGCTGGTATCATAGACAAAATCAGTGACCAGGTAACCGGCTGAAAAACAGGTTTCAAAGACTTCGCGGGTGAAGATTCGCCATGTTTGAGCCAGTTCAAAGTCGACGCTCTTAAGATTTAAGAAATCAACCGGAATTTCAGCAAAAAGTAAATTTTTGGCAGGGGGAGACATAACCATATAGGGCCTAACCAAATCGTCTATGATCTCAACCGGATATAGATTCTGAGCTTCTGCGGCTTCAAGATCTGCCAGTTTTAAGGATGGACGAGGCTGAGTCCCCAAACAGCCCTCGACACGGCGGGTATTTACCCACCAATCAACTTGGAACCGATCAGAGGGTAACCCAATATTGAGGCCATCACGCATATCACCATAAACCTGGCGGAAATAGGTATTGCAGACTGCCCCGAGGCGACCGATATTCAAGTGACCATTGCGGCTGAGCAGGGGATCGTAGGTCCATGTAATGCGATCGAGCCCTTGTTTGCGTACTACCTGCCATTGGGCGCGTTTGAGAGCAAAGCCAATGCCGGCATCGCGGGATGCAGGATGAACACCCATCTGGTGGGAGCAGTGTTTGGGGCGTGGACCATCCGGTGTATGATAGAGACCTGTAAAACCGAATAACATTCCAACAAGTTTCTCGTCTTCGTAAGCGCCGAGCACAACACCGCCATTGTGTGCTACGGTGATAAGTAGATGCGAGGGCACCACGTCGGTTTCGCTGCCTGGCCAGACCAGGCGCTGGAGGTTTTCGACCTGTTCCATCTCTTCGGGGGTATCGAGGATTCGAATTGTTAGCATGTTATTTGGTGGATGTAGGTTTGAAAAAGGTCTGCCAGGCCTGTCGGTTCCAATTGATTCCCTTTAAATGGTCCAGACGATATGTGAAGCGAGCTGGTAGAAAGCCAAACAGGCGCGGGATGGAATCCACGGCGCAGGTGCGGTTGTATGCAAAATAATCGACCCAGAAGGTTGAAAAGGGAAAACCAGGCATGATGCTTTCCAGCATAATAGTCAGGGTTCGCAGGTAGGGCAGCCCCAAAGGCAGGAACCAACGTCTCAACCCGATTTTTTCCTGAATAATTTCCATCGTTTGCCTAAAAGGAAAATACTCTGCGCCGCCGATATCGAAGGTATGGTTCAGTGTTTCCGGGGTGTCCATTGACCAAAGCAAACAGGTGACCAGGTCTTCAACCCAGAGTGGTTGGATAAGAACCTCGCCATCACGTGGCATGAAATAGACTGGGAAAAGAGCCAGCATGCGGGCCAGCGCCGTGGTGAAATGATCTTCAGGCCCATAAAGCAATGCGGTTCGGAAGATGGTATGCGCCACCCCGCTGCGGCGAATATATTCTTCGGCGATACCCTTGACTTTTAGCAAAGGGTAGTATGAAGAACGGCCCGCACCCAGGTGACTGACATAGAAAAACCGGCGCACACGAGCCTCGGCAGCGGCCTGAGATAAGTTATATGTGCCACGCGCATCGATTTGCAGGATGTTGGCACGCGCACCCTGAAACTCTGCGCCAGCCAGATGATAGACGATTTCGACGCCACGCAAGGCTGCCCGGAGACCACGTTCATCGCCAAGGCTGGCAACGGCCACTTCAACTGGCACACCGCGTGGCAGATTGGGGGTACGGGCCGATGGGCGGATGAGCGTGCGCACTTGCTGCCCGTTGGCTACCAATTGACGAATAAGAGCGCGACCGACAAAACCTGTACCACCAGTTACCAGAATCATGTTAATGATTATAACGTAATGTTTGTGTGATGGATTCGGCTGCGAAATTTAGCCAGCACCAGGATCTTGCAGCAAGTTCTCGGCGAGAAGGCGGGCTTCATCGATCAAATCAATCACCACAGGTAGTGTAAATTCTTCTGTCACGCGCAAGGTCAGGTATTCCGCAGCCATGCGCAGGCGTTCCGGTACTCCAGGAAGCTCCACTAACTGTTTTAAAAGATCATAAGCGCTGGAACTAGTCACAGGCACCCGACGGCGTGTAAAATATTCGCGCAGCACAATCCCAGCTGCACGACGAGCACAAACGCGCGACTGGGCTTCATTTCCGCGCGCGCGAACATCTTGTGCCATTTGAATTTCCTGGTCAAATTTATTTTGCCAATCCATGGTAAGCCTGATTATAGGTGAATTTTTGTCCTGGGTAAGTATAATACGATTACTTTTCCAAGAAAGGTACTCCGATGAAAAATAATACCAAGGTTGTGGCAGCTGCTCTGATGCTTGTCCTAACCGGTTTGAGCTGTAAAGCATTTCAAGAAAATGGTGTGCCGGGATTGGCGCCAATTAATGTACCATTGACACAGGTTGCCCCCACTGTTACGGTTGGGCCGACTATGATGGCGCCAATCAGTGCCAAACAGCCATTTAAGGTCAGCGGAACTTTTAAGTCATCAAGCGAGATTGGCGGCGAATTTTCAGATAATATCTTGTATTCTGAACGTATGGTTATCCTGGTTGACTTGCACGGGTTTATCACTCGCAACCAGGACTGGGAATTGCCGGTTAGTTCACAGGTGATTGGTCACGTGGAATACAACCCGCAAGATGCCAGCGGTTCATACATTATTTTTTTGCCCGAAATTCCCCAGGGTACTTTGAACGATGTTGATAATAATGGAAATCAAGATGTTGGGGTGCAGGTCTTTGCCGCGGATTATGCGCCAAACATAGCAGGCGATCCTTTTATGAGCGGGAATGACCGGCTGAGAGGTTGGCCAGGAAACCAGGCTTCCATCAGAACCAGCGCGGATGAGAAGAACGAGGTCATTGGGGGCAAGCTAATCGTGTATGCACCAGATGAAAAGCAAAGTTTCCCGAGCGATTTTGGCCCTGATGGGAATTTGTTCAGCGCCGATGATCCAGTTACCAATTTGCCCGCTGGCTATTCCATTGTTGACCTGGATGCACATCCATTTGTTGTTACTCAAACACCTGAGGCGACCCTGCCTTTGTTCGAAGCCCAAAATGTTGGGCCAAAAGATTATTCCAAATACACATATACCCAGGCCTTTGACCACCTGGTGGAATTTTTGCGCAGCGAGTATGCCTTCAGTGGTATTACGGGCAAACAGCCCGATTGGGATCATTTAGTGACTGAACTGCGCCCGCGGGTGGATCAGGCTGAAAAGGGCCAGGATGCGGCGGCTTTCTATGCCGCTTTGCGCGATTTTACGTATGCCTTCAAAGATGGTCATGTTGGGATTGATGGTGGGGAATTCGCAAGAAGTGATTTTCGTGCCAATTATTCTGGCAGCGTGGGATTTACCGTGCGCATACTGGATGATAAGCAGGTATTTGTCAATTCTTTACTAGCGGGGGCGTCTGCTGAGGCGGCAGGAATGAAATTAGGCGCTATTATCACCAAATTTAATGAAATGCCAGTATTGGATGCGATTAAATCACAGCCGCTCTTCTTCGGTAACCAATCCTCGGATGTGAACATCCTGTATAGCCAGGCTGTCACTTTGACGCGTACCATCCCGGGCGGACAAGCTACGGTCGCTTTCACAAATCCGGACGGACAGAAGAAAATCGTGACATTGACGGCAATTTCTGAGGTCGACAGTCTGTTAAAAGATCTGGGGTATAACAAAAGCGCTGGACTTGTGCCAGTGGAGTTACGTATTTTGACCGATAATGGGCTGGATATCGGTTATATCAAGGTTAATACAAACATCGATGATCTAAATCTGATGATACGTTTGTATGAGCGTGCGTTGAAGAAATTTGAAGAACAAAAAATTACTGGGATCATTGTTGATCTACGGAATAACGCTGGAGGCGTGCCGCTTGGAATGGCAGGGTATTTGACCAACCAGTCAATACAACTTGGGCAGTTTGAGTATTTTGACAGCGCGAAGGGTAAATTCATACCCAAGGGGGATCGTAGGAAATTTACTGTGAAACAACCACAATACCACTTCGATAAAATCGCTGTTCTGGTGGGGATGAACTGTGCCAGCGCGTGTGAGTTGGAGGCTTATGGTCTGGGCCAATTGCCAGGGGCGGTTATTGTTGGTCAATACCCGTCTGCCGGTATTGAAGCCGAGGTTTCAAAGGGACAGGTAAAGATGCCAGAAGGGATTGGGATGCAGTTCCCGACGGGCCGGATCGTAAACCCGGATGGTTCCCTATTTTTGGAAGGCGTGGGTGTTAAGCCAACGATCAAAGTTCCAGTGAACGCTGCAAATGTTCTTTCCAATGGTGACCTGGTATTGCAGACTGCAGTGACTTTCATCAGCGGAAAGTAAAGCTTGGGTTGCTGAAAAAATTCTTTTAGTGAACAGAAGTGTTGTGAGATGTCATGTTGGGTAATTCTTACTCCGGCTTTTTGCTGGATGACACCAAGATGTGGATATTTTGTACAAAGTCGCTGACCCCGCAATGCTGGATAATATTTTGCGGCATTTGAAAAAACAGTTTGCGTAGATGTAAGAACCAGCTGGTATGGCACTCATGTGGAATAGTGTTGGAGATTCGCCACGAATGGAGGTAAAAATGAAAAAAATGGCTGTAGTTATTGCTATTATGTTTCTGCCACTGCTGGTGGCTTGCAATAAGCCGATCGTGATTCCTGCGGAGCTGGCAATTACCCTGCCTCCCAACCAGGATTTTATTTTAAGAGCTACCCTGACCATGGCTCCCACTGCGCCTGCACCCGAAATTGCCGTGGAGCCGCCCACTGCCACGCCAACATCCACCCCAACAGAAATACCTACACAGACACCCACTCGCACGCCAGTGCCAACCCGCAAGTCAGCATATCCTGTTTCCCAGGGCACACCTCTGATTGATATGGGCTTTCAAAAAATTAGTCTGGATAATGTGACCAGTGTATCGGTTGTGTTCAGCGAGCTTTCCGCCAGCAGGCGGCATGCCGCCGTGAGTGCAGATGGTCAAAAACTGTTTTTGAGCACATCCAACGGCACGTTTTTGTATGATCGTCAGGGGGCAGTTCTGGCATATTGGCAAAATATTTTTACGCCGGTAATCTCATGTGAGAGCTGTATTTCTGTCAATCGAGATGGAAGCCGCCTGGCGGTGATAACGCGCAACGCGGGCAGTTGGGAAGCTCAGGTATATGATATCAACGGTAACCAGGCTATGCTCTTTCTGGCCTTGCCGCTTGAACCCGGTTTCAAGGGCGTTCACAATGAGGCCAGCATCGCCATTTCACCGGATAATGCATTCCTGGCTTTCAAAGCTGGTTCTGGAACTTTGCGGGTGCTGGACTTGCAGACAAAGCTGCAAGTACTTGAGTACGACCGGCTGGTAAATGGCATTCGTTTTACACCGGATGGAACCAGTTTCGTGGTTCATGCCGGGCAGGAAATGCTGTTTTATAAAGTGACCGATTGGAAATCGCCGACCAATCTGCTGCTGCCCCGCGAGGATACCCCCTACGCTTTTTCGCCAGATGGCAGTCTGATGGCGATCGCCTTGCCCGGCAGTCTGCGTCTTTACTCAATGAGCAACCTTAGAGTGCTGCAGGAGATCAAGGTGCCACCGGTGAATGCTAGCAATCGCGAGTGGCAGATTGCATTTCGGGATGACAAGATCATTGCTGGATATGCTGTCCGTTGGGATACTTTTAAAACCACGGCAACGATTGAATCAGGTCAGTGGGATCTTGAAACTGGGCAGGCTCTGCGTTTTGACACATCCACAGGGACAGAACCGGACGCGCTGGCGGCGTTGTGGGGCAGTCCGCTGGCGTTACCGGTTCGGGTAGGCGACCTGGAGACAGGAGCCAGCGCTTATAACGCTTTTCGCTTTATCAGCGATGGCATTATCCAAATCAATAGTTCTCATTCTGCTTGTTGGTTAAAGCTCTTCAGCGCAGAATCAACCTGTTTCAAAGATCTCGAGAACAACCTGTTTACATCGGATGCCAATACATATAAAGAAGTACGGGAGAGCAGCAATACCAACCTGGTGGAGATCCGAAGCGAAACCACTGCCATCCAGGTTGGGCGATACCGGATTGCGGCCATCAATCGCAGTGGTGAATGGGCGTTGATTGATACTGGTTCTGGTACGGATTTGTATGCCAGGGGCAAGAAACTGCCCCAGGAATCGGTCAAAGGAGCACTGCAAGGGTTTGCTGAAAATGCAAAACTGATTGTTTTTACCGCTCGAGAAAAAGAGAACAGCTTCACAATTACGGTCGTGGACAAGGCTACTGGTGATGCCATTTATCAGAAAAAGGATAACTTTCTTTACAAACCGGTTGTGATGACGGCTGATGGTACGATCTACTATACTCAAAACGAACTGGAACGCAACCAGACTGTTTTCAATGTCATTGATCCAAACACGCTGAAAATCAGCGAAATTACACGTCTTTCATTGTCTGCTGAACCGCGAGCAATGACGTTATCTGCCAGTGGCTTATTCGCCATTGGACAGGCGGATGGCTGTATACTGATCATGACGAAGGATGGAGGCCAGACTACTAGTTTTCAGGCAGCAACGAGTTCAATTGAAGGTCTTTCCTTCAGCCCGGACGGGCGTTTCTTGGCGGTTGCCAGTATCGAAGGTGTTCGGATTTTTTCGATATTACCTGGCGTCAAATGATAGAATAGTTTGAAAATTTGAATTCTGGAAGGCGATCTTATGAATATTTTTGTACCCGGGCGGATTTGCTTGGTGGGCGAACATTCTGATTGGGCGGGAGGTTACCGCCGAATCAATGCTCAGATAGAAAAGGGTTACACCCTAATTACAGGGACGGACCAGGGTATTCATGCAGAGGTTTCGGCACATCCCACCTCGCTGGTACTCAGTTCTGTCTCACCGGATGGCCGACATGAGGGGCCTTATGAGATTCCCATGGAACCCAGGGCGTTGTTTGAAGAAGCCCAAAAAGGTGGTTTTTGGAGCTACATCGCTGGGGTAGCTTACCAGATGTTGATCAATTACCATGTGCGTGGTCTGGTTATCGACAACTATCGGACTGACTTGCCGATTAAAAAGGGGCTTTCATCCAGCGCGGCCATCTGTGTGCTGACAGCGCGAGCATTTAACCGTGTTTATGATCTGAAGATGACCACACGCGGCGAAATGGAACTGGCCTATCAGGGTGAGATTACGACTCCATCACGCTGTGGGCGCATGGATCAGGGCTGTGCCTTTGGGAATCGCCCGGTATTGATGGCTTTCGATGGCGACCGTCTGGAAACGACCGAACTTCAAGTAAATGCGCCACTTTATTTCGTAATCGTTGACTTGCAAGCCAAAAAAGACACCATGGAAATCTTGAATCGCCTCAACCACTGTTACCCTTTTGCAGAAAATGAAGTCGAAAAAGGTGTTCAAGATTTGCTCGGCCCGATCAATAAACGGATTGTAAGCCAGGCCATGGATGCTTTACGTGCTTCGGATGCGCAGCAGCTGGGATTGTTGATGAGCGAGGCGCAGCTAATGTTTGATCGTTATGCCATACCGGCCTGCCCGGAAGAATTGACATCGCCTGTTTTGCACAGTATTCTGGATTATGCGCCGCTTAAACCGCATATTTTCGGAGGTAAGGGTGTTGGTTCACAAGGGGATGGCACGGCCCAGTTCATTTGTCGCAGCCAGAAAGACCAGCAAGCGGTGATCGATATTTTGGAAGGCGAGTTGAAGATGCCTGCCATGCAAATGACCATTACGCCCCAGCAAAGGGTTCGCAAGGCTGTTATCCCGGCGGCGGGTTTTGGAACGCGCCTGTTCCCTGCATCCAAGGCAACTAAAAAAGAAATGTTCCCGATCATTGATCGGGACGGGATTGCCAAACCGGCCATACTGCTGATTGTGGAAGAAGCCATTGAAGCTGGCATCGATGAAGTAATCATCATCGTCCAGGAAAATGACCTGGATGAATTCCGTTCGTTTTTTTGTGAACAAATTTCAATCGAAAACTACAACAAGCTTCCGCGTCATTTCCAAGAATATTCACGTCGCCTGTTGGAAATTGGAGAGCATGTTAGCTTTGCGATCCAGTCTGCTCAGCAAGGGTTTGGGCACGCAGTCTATAATGCGGTCAAGTCCGTGGGTAATGAGCCATTCCTATTGATGTTGGGCGATCACATATATCGTTCCAATAACGATATATCTTGTGCCCGGCAGCTGCTTGAAGCCTACCAGCAGCACGGACAGTGTATTGTCGGGATGCGTCGGACCCCAGAGGCTGATATTAGCAATTTTGGTACCCTGACCGGGGTATGGTTGGAAGATGAGAGGCTGCTCAATATCACCGAGTTTGCGGAAAAGCCCAACCTTGATTATGCGCGCACCAACTTGCGGGTTCCCAACCTCCCGAAAGACGAGTATCTGACTGTTTTTGGTCAATATATTCTGAAACCGCAGGTCTTCGATATATTAAAAGAGCATATTGACAATAATGTACGCGAAAGAGGTGAGTTCCAACTCACTTCTGCCTTAGACCGCCTGCGTCAGGAAGATGGTTTTCTGGGGTTGGTTATCGCAGGTAAACGCTTTGATATTGGTCTGCCAGATTATTATCTGGAAACTTTGCAGTCGTTCCGGCAAGCATGAAACCAGCTTGCTACCCATGATGACTGAAAACACCTGTAATAAAAAGTTGTTCATCTCATCCAATCCGGAATCAATTATCTTGAATCTAATCAGGAGACAGTATGAATAAATTTTTAGAACGTCTCAGCGCTGGTGATGTATTCGTCGCTGATGGCGCGACCGGCACAAACCTGCAAAAGATAGGGCTCAAGCCTGGCACTGCGCCAGAAGAGTTGATCATCGATAATCCGGATGTATTGCTGCAACTCGCCAGTCAGTTTGTGGCGGCTGGTTCCAATATTATTCTGACTTGCACGTTCGGCGGAACGCGCTTGAGAATGAAAGAATCGAAATATGTAGAGCGATGCGTAGAGATCAATATGCGCGCGGCAGAGTTAGCTCGTAAAGCAGCATCGGCTCGCGAGGGCGTATTGGTGGCGGGCTCAATCGGGCCTACGGGCGCATTGATCAAACCGCTCGGTCCGCTCAGCGTGGAAGAAGCATTCAGTGCGTATGCAGAACAGGCCAAAGCCCTGGCAGAGGCTGGTGTAGATTTGCTGATCATTGAAACCATGTTTGCCTTGGACGAGTCTGGTGCGGCTTTTGATGCGGCTCGCTCAGTGACAGATCTTCCAATCGTAGTTTCGTTCAGCTATGACCGTGGAGTGCGTACCATGATGGGGCTTAAGCCGGCGCAGGCCATGAAGATTTTCAAAGAAAAAGGTGCGGCAGCGGTGGGTGCGAACTGTGGCACGACGTTGGAGAATATGGAAAAGATCGTCCTGGAATATGCAACTACCGCACCAGGTTTTCCGATCTGGGCCAAACCTAATGCAGGGATGCCACGCACGGATGACAACAACAATGCGATTTATGATGTGACCCCGGAGCAGATGGGAGATGCCGCTTTGCATAATATTGCAGCTGGGGCGCGGATCGTTGGCGGCTGTTGTGGTTCTTCCCCGGAGCATGTAGCCGGGATTGCAGATGCTGTAAAAAACCGAAAATAATTTATGGTTTTGTTACCCTGGTTTGTGTCTATCTACGGGTAAATGGAACGCGTACCTGAATCATGTCCGGCGAATATTTACCAATCTTTTAATTTGCCTTCTCCGGAATGAGAGCATCCTTTTCTGCGCCAGTGCCGTTCTGATGCGAAATACTGCGAGGCGGCCGGCCAATGATTTCTGCTATAAAAAATCGAATGTCCTGTTTGTTTCTTTCGGCTCAGAGCGTTTGAAATGTCTTTTTCCAGTGTATAGAGATTGCTTTGGATTGTGCGGAGGCGGTTTTTGGTTTTACTTCGGGCAGTTTGTCTGTTTATTTTGTTTGTATTTTGCCTGTTCCTGGCAGCATGTGTCCAAACTCCGGCGGCTGAGCCAACTGCTGCAGTTCTGACGAGCGCCTCTACCAGTAAAACCTTAGCGTCATCCTCAACACGGACACCTTTTCCGCCTCCCACGCGGCGGGTCTCCATTCAAACTGGTCTACCAGCTCGGGTAACAGCAGCCATTCCATCACTTACGCCCTTGCCACCCCTGCACCTTTACATTTTCCCCATTCAACCGCCTGGGGCGGCCAGCTTTGGGCCGGGAGTTAAAGGCCATGGTTATCCTGCCACAGATCTGTTTGCCCCGCTTGGCACAACCTTTGTAGCTGTTACAAATGGTATTATCGACTTTGTCAGCCTTAAGGACGAATGGATGCCCAACAGCCCCGATCCGGCCAAACGTAGTGGGCTGGCGGTAGCAATCATTGGCGATGATGGGGTGCGATATTATGGCTCACATTTATCAAATGTTCTTCCGGAGATCGTGCCTGGTCTGCGGGTGAAAGCCGGCCAGACCCTGGGTTATGTCGGCGCCAGTGGTGATGCCCGCGGCAAGGACCCGCATTTACATTTTGGTATTTCTCATCCCACCACACCAGATGATTGGAAGGCCAGGCGGGGTGAAGTGGATCCTTATAGCTACCTTCTGGCCTGGAATAAGGGTCTCAATTTCACCCCGAAACTTCCATAAGGACAATATCCGGATCTTTGCGTTTATCACGCCGCGACAGCCGGGAATTAAAATCAAACACCAACTGGAGTATAGTCAGGATATACTATTCGGAAAACCCCCACACAAGGAGATGATTCAATGTTAATTGTAGAGATCAAAGATGGTGAGAAGAAGGTCGCCGAACTGTCGGCCGCGGAAAAGGTTTTCAAAACAGGCTCAAAGGGTTTTTTCGGCATGAGCAAAATTCAAATTGGCGAGAAACGTTACCAGGTACAAGTTCAGATGGTCGAAATTGGGTCAAAGCCCAAGGCTGAGGGCGAAGACTGATCTGGCATCCGAATAATCAACATCGGACGGATATCATCAAATAACGCGTCGATAAGCCGAATTCAGGCCTGTCGACGCGTTATTTGATATGTTTTTTGTAGTGTTAAAGTAAATTTTTGCGTAAAAATCAACTTGCGAAGAATATATCAGGTGTTTTACCCCAGCCTGATAAGATTATCGCTGATGTTTTTGGAATATGATTTATCTCAGGGTGTGTGCATGACCTTCATTGCCAGGGCGATTGCGCCCAATACCCCGGCGCGCCCGCCCAGGGCGGGAAGTACGATGTAATCAGCGATTTTCTGTTTGACGAACGGCGATTGGACGTAATCGCGCAGAATGATCTGAACTTTTTGACGAATGAGGGGCATCATGTGTGTTTGCTGGGTTACTCCACCACCGATTACAATTTTTTGAGGCGCGAGTATCAGGATGAAATTCACAAGCGCCAGGGCGATGTATTGAGCCTCAAGATCCCAGGCTGGATGATCGGCCGATAGAGTCTCGGCTTTCTGCCCCCAACGTTTTTCGATGGCAGGTCCGGCAGCTAACCCTTCAAAGCAGTCCGCATGGAAAGGACAGGCGCCCGGGAATGGGTCATTGGCCAGATCGTGCGGAATTCGAATATGACCCATTTCTGGATGCAGCAAGCCGTGTAACAGGTGACCATTGACTAGCGCACCTCCACCGATACCTGTGCCGATGGTCATGTATAGGACTGGGTCGCAACCTTGAGCTGCACCCCAACGAGCCTCGGCAAGTGCTGCTCCGTTGACATCGGTATCAAACCCAACCGGCAGGTTCAGATCCGATTTCAGCTGACCGACAATATCTGTATTGGACCACCCTGGTTTTGGGGTGGGCAGTATGTGTCCGAAGAATGGTGATGTGGGGTCGGGATCCAGTGGACCAAAGCAGGCCACGCCGAGTGCAGAAAGTGCTCCGAATTTATTTCTCTGTTCCTGAAAAAAACTGGAAGCTTGCGCGATGGTTTCGGCCGGGGTTGTTGTAGGAAAACGTGTTTCGGCACGGATATCATCCGGCCCGGTGCCAATGGCGCAGATAAATTTGGTACCGCCGCCTTCAATGCCACCATATAGAGCAGGGTTTGTTTGCATGTCACTCCTTTTTTGTGAGCCAGCGATATCGAAATGGTTGAAGTATGATTGCGAGGAAAAATTCAAATGTGTTGCCAAAAAAGTATTTTTTAGCGCGGTTCGCAGAAGAAGGAAAGTGTTGGTAATGATAGCCTAAGCTTGGAGTGTCGCTCAGGCTGGTTAATGCTAGCAAAGTTATGCCCTCGGAATTGTAGGTATTTGCGGCAATAGTTTTTGATTGGGCACAGCTACCGTCCGTAATGGAAAGATAAATGAAACTTGCAGATTCTAGCACGTTTTTAGTGCGAAATCGCACGCCGGGCGAGAAATCTCAGGTAGAGTCAACGGAGATGGTTCTGCAATATTGCCTGCGGGATATTGGTTGTTGTCATATTGTCGCTCAGGTTAATCAGGCTTAATGTGCCAGTTCTCATCAGGCTGGCAGAAATGACCTTTTCTTTTAGGGGAAGCCAACCCTGTTTTAGTGTGGCACGTTTCGTGAGCAAATACCGTTAGCGTATGGAAAATCCAGCCCTTGATTACCCCACCAAGATATAATTGAATCATGCTATATATTCGATGTTCCAACCTGATTGGTTCGAAACGCCAGGCGCGTGATGCTATAGTTTTGTTGGACGGGTCGCAGATACGGGCGGTTGAATCAGCCGCTGACTTACCCATTCCAGCCAATGCACAAATGCTGGATGCGCGAGGTCTAAGTCTCGCGCCGGGTTTCATCGACTGGCAGCTTAACGGCGGTTTTGGGTTGGATTTTACCGAAAACCCGGGCAGTATTTGGGATGTGGCGGCAAGGTTGCCAGAACACGGGGTCACGGCTTTCCTTCCAACTATCATCACTGCTCCGTTGGATGTCTATGCTGCCGCACAGGACGTCATGCATGCTGGGGCTCCGAGTGGGTTCCGCGGCGCGCAACCGCTTGGGCTTCACTTTGAAGGCCCTTATCTTAACCCCGGAAAGAAAGGCGCGCATAATCCTGCGTATTTACGTAACCCAGCGACCGCTGAAACCAGCAGCTGGTCACGCAAAAATGGTGTCTGGTTGGTGACGCTAGCCCCAGAATTGTCTGGTGCGCAGGCATTAATTAAAGCTTTGCTGAAAAAAGGTGTGGTGGTAAGCGCGGGACACAGCCTGGCCACGTATGACCAGGGACTGGATGCTTTCGCCGCGGGGGTGAGCTGTGTGACGCACCTGTTCAACGCCATGCCACCACTCGATCATCGCGTACCCGGGCTGATCGCAGCAAGTTTGCAGACCCATAAAGTGACTGTAGGTTTGATCCCGGACGGGATCCATGTGCACCCGGCGATGGTTGCGCTGGCCTGGAAACAAAAGGGACCTCGTGGTATGGCAATTGTTACAGATGCGATGGGCGCGTTGGGCATGCCCCCGGGGCTCTATGGACTTGGCGATTACCACGTAAGGGTGGATGAAGTTTCGGCCCGCCTGGAGAATGGCACCCTGGCGGGCAGCATCCTGCGTTTGGATCAGGCAGTACGCAACCTGATGGCCTTTACGGGCTGCAGTCTGGCGCAGGCTGTAGGCGCAGCCAGTATAAATGTCGCCAAATTGATAGGGGCTGGTCGAAAGGGCCGGCTGCAGCCGGGTGCAGACGCAGACCTGGTATTGTTGGATGATCAGGCCGGTGTCGTGGCTACCATCGTAAGGGGAGAAGTAGTTTTCTCGAAGCTATAGTCTGCGGAGCAGATGTTATTCGGATCAACGGTATTTATTAATAAGCTCATCGGTTATAGCGAAAACACCATCCTGGTTTATCCGCGCAGGTGCATAAAAATCCATGAGCTGCTTCGTCTGTGGTGATTTGGTGATGATGCTTCGCGATTGCCTCGAATTTGAGCGGAAAATTCTGGACGATAAAGGCCATTAAGTAAGGGTAGCGTCAGCAATACATGGTCAAAGCAAGTATGGAAGATACGCTTGGGCTTATGCATGATTTGCTTATATTGATACGGGCGAGCAAGCGGGGAAAAATGAGCACCATTTTTCGGATCATGGCCGATTCGGGTTTGATCCGAAAATTAGGGTAACACCCGGGTCTATTTGGATACAAGCTCAGTGATAACAGTCTGATTGAAATTATTCCAAGTTACAAGGTGCGCGTTTGGCCACCATCGATATCCAGAATGGTCCCATGAATATAGCTGGAATGTGGTGATGCCAGAAAAGCAACCGCATACGCAATTTCTTCTGGCAAACCGAAGCGGGCGATACCCAGTGACTTGGCCATTTGCCAGGCAGCCTGAGTTTCATCCAGATTATGCTCGTCGGCGAAACTGCGGATGCGTATTTGCAAGCGCTCGGTAGCGATGGAACCCGGGTTGATGGCGTTGACACGCACTCCATCCATGATCCCCCGGTCGGCCAGGGATTTGGTTAGATTGAGAAAGGCCGCATTAACCGAGCCGCCAATCGTGAACTCGGCACTGCCTGTTCGGCCGCCGATACCGACAATATTGATAATACTGCCATGGCTGGATAGGAGATGTGGCCAGGCCGCTCGACAGCAGCGCATTGCGCCAAAGAATTTAAGCGCAAATCCATCAGCCCAATCGTCATCCGATAAAGATAAAAAGTCACCGCGCCTCGTTGCACCGGCATTATTGACCAACAAGTCAAGCTGGCCAAAGCGCGCCGTGGCGGCTGCAATTACAACGCCTGGTGTGGCGGGGTCACGCAAATCCACTACCTGAATTAGCGCTTCGGTGGGTAGCGAGTCAGCCAGCTGCTCCAGTTGATCCTGTGAGCGAGCGGCCAGTACCAGGCGCATCCCCTGGGTAGCAAGTGCCCCGGCGATGGCGTGCCCAATCCCACGGCTGGCGCCGGTGACGACTGCGACTTTTCCTGCTAGTTTTAGATCCATTGGATAACCTCCATCACTTAAACCTACTTATTCACGGAACCCATGTACAGGTCTTAATGATCAGCCATTGCATGCAAATGAACGAAGGTCGCTGGTTTTCTCCGCCGGTGGTTGTTTTGCGGATGATCTTTTCCCGAAAATAGCCATAAGAATACATCCTTCCGTTTCGAGTAGCTTTTTCGACCCTACACCCGGCACTCTTGGCGTATAGATGCAATTAGACCAGGAATTTATACCATCCAGCCTCTTGGGAAGTGGTTCTTCAATGTGCCTTGCACACCCTTGCCCCAACCGATTGGAAAGCCATTGGCTGTAACCACTGCCCACCCGTGAACATCTGCGGGCAGACTCTCGCCGCGCAAATAGGCTGCCAGTTCCCGGCTTCCCACCGGCAGGTCAAATACATTCCGTGCCTGGCCAGGTTTTAAGAATAAAGCCAGCGGATGCGCTGGTTCAAAACGATCTTTTTTGAATGTGCCGAGCCAAACGCCAGAATGAACGATCCGCAATCGTCCAAAATCTGGGGTCAGTTCTGGAAGATAATATAGGCGTTCACCGGCCACTTGGAGTCTATCTTCGGGTAAACCATTTATCAGCGTTTCGGTAGCAAAATTGCGCCATAGCCCGGCGGCTGGTTTGGCAAGATCTGAAAGCCAGGCAGATCGGACCTGCTCCTGCGGTGCTCCGTTTTTTCGCTGCAGCAGGCAAGCAAAGTGTCCCTCGCCGTTCAGGCGGTGTGGAAATAAGCGGACTGCCCCCGTCAACGAAGGATCCGCATCGCTCCAATCTGGTCTACCGCTGGAAAAGCCTGGGAATTGCGGCAGTTGGATGACTTCAAATTCTGGGAATTCCTGCAAAAGCTGAGAAATGACCCCTTCATCTTCTTCTGGGGCGAATGTACAGGTGGAATATAGTAAATAGCCACCGGCGCGTACCAGTTTGGCGGCCACGTGCAAAATATTTTTCTGGCGCACTGCACAGCCTGCCACCATCTCGGGTGACCAGTCAGCGCGAGCGCCCATGTCTTTACGGAACATGCCCTCGCCAGAACAGGGCGCGTCTACCAGAACACGGTCAAAATACGGGCCAAAATGATCTGCAAGCCGTTCGGGCGACTCGTTGGTGACTACGACGTTGCCCGCGCCCCAACGTTCCACGTTTTGGGCCAGGTGACCGACCCGTTTATTCTTGATCTCGTTTGCGACCAGTAAACCCTGACCTTGCATGAGAGCAGCCAGGTGCGTGGTTTTGCCACCCGGAGCCGCTGCCAGATCTAATACGCGCTCACCAGCCTGGGGGGCGAGCAGTTCCGCCGGTGACATGGCGGAAGGGTCTTGCAGATAGTAAAGCCCTGCCATGTGGTAGGGGTGCAGCCCGGGCCGATCCTCGCCGGAGAGTGAGAACGCGGATGGACACCATGGCACTCTTTCGCCAAGCGAAAATGGCGAAACAGCCATGAATTGTTCTGGGGTTAATTTGAGGGTATTTACACGTAAGCCAGATTTCGGCACAGCGTTGAGTGCTTCGGCGAAAGCAGGAAATTCATTTTCGTCGAGCAGATTTTTCATACGCTCAAGAAAAAGGGTGGGAATGGGTACGGGCGAGTTGGCAGGCATATGCTAATTATAAGGTGTAAAATAAATCGGTAGAAAATTCACTTTGCGAGAAAACTTATGCGTTTTGAAGAATTGAATTGGATGGATGTTGAAGAATATATCAAGCACGATAATCGCTTGATACTGGTGCTGGGTGCGACTGAGCAACATGGCTATCTGAGTTTATTAACCGACGTTTGTATTCCAATGGCTCTGGCCGATGCGGCTTCGCAAGCCAGTGGTGTCATTATTGCACCGCCGTTGAACTTTGGCTGTTCGCCATATTTTTTGGCATATCCAGGTACGTTGAGTCTGCGGGTTTCCACCTTGATTGCCGCCATGGAAGATATCGTGCGCTCGGCTTACCAGACTGGTTTTCGCCGGATACTGGTGCTCAATGGTCATGGTGGGAACAGTCCCGCCCGTACGCAGTTGACAGAGGTTGCCAATAGCCTGCCAGGTATCCGGTTGCGTTGGTACGACTGGTGGTTATCGCATTCTGTCGAAGCGATCGGGATGAAACATGGTATCAAGCCAAGCCATGCAAACTGGTTGGAGGCTTTCCCTTTTACGATTGTCAGCGAGCTACCCGAAAACCCCAAAATTCCGCCGGTTGTCCCTGGGATTATGGATGCCAATACTGCACGGGGGGTATATGGGGATGGTTCATTTGGCGGACCTTACAAAGCCAGTGAAGATGTGATGCACGAGTTGTTCGCTGCTTCACTGGATGATATTCTACAGTTGTTGAAATTTGAATAATCCGGTACAATGGTAGCCTAATATGGTGGGAAATCAAAAATCGCTCTTGCTTAAAAAATGCCTATTTAGTATAATTATCGTTTGATGTCAATTCGTCAAATTTAGCCTAAATGCGAGCGCTTGATGCGGAAATCTCATGCGCTTGCGTTTCTGTGTCCCCAATAATGGTTTGAACACAGGTAAGCGGCATAAACGGTACTATTCCCAGGAGGACTCCAATGGAAACCAAAGGCCTGACCGCACTACGCATCAGCCTGGCTTCGCCCGATACGATCCGTTCTTGGTCGTATGGCGAGGTCCTCAAACCGGAAACTATCAATTACCGGCGTTTACGTCCGGAAAAAGATGGTCTTTTCTGCGAAGCCATATTTGGCCCAACTCGCGACTGGCAATGTTATTGCGGTAAATATAAAAACCCCCGCTACAAGGGCATTATCTGCGATAAATGCGGTGTTGAAGTTACCCGCGCCGCTGTTCGCCGAGAACGCATGGGTCATATTGGCTTGGCGACTCCGGTTGCTCATATTTGGTACACCCGCCGCATCCCATCATACCTTGGGCTGCTTTTGGATATTTCGCGCCGCAACCTGGATCGCGTGCTGTACTTTGCGCAGTATATTGTCACCTATGTTGATGAGGATTCTCGACAGAAAGCCGTTAAGCGCCTTGAAGATGAAATAAACGTCTCGGAGCGCGAGCAGGCGACGATTATCAACTCCAAGATTGCAGAAGTGAAAATTCAGCGTGACCATAGAGTCACCGAGCTGAACCAGCGTAAAGTTGATATTGACCATTCCTATGATGAGCAGATTGCTTTACGCTTGGAGCCGGTCATTCAGGAAGGCCAGCGACTGGAAGCACAACTGCAGGAAGAGAATGGTTCTGCGGCACCCAGGGCGATTGTATTCAATACGACCGGCGAAACCATCGTCGCCGTAGGTGAGGTAATTGCCAGCGGGCATATCTCCAAAGTGCAGAAGAGTGTTCGCGAACGGCTGGAGAGCTTAGAATCTGAGTTGAAAGACCAGAAACAGCGTGAGATCGAACATATCAAGATGGATGTCGATCGTATCAAGGCTGAGGCCGCCGAACAAATGGAAGCCCTGCGTAATCAACTGGAAGATCAGGCTTCGACAACTCAAAATACCACATCTCACTCACGTGAAGAGCTGATGGAACTGCGCCCGTTCACATTCTTGAGCGAAACTCGCTATCGCGAACTCAAGTCGCGTTGGGGTCAGGTTTTCCGCGCCGACATGGGCGCTGAGGCTTTTTATGATATTCTGGGTCGTCTCGACCTGGATACCCTTTCGGAAGAACTGTGGCGCGAAGTTCGTACCACTAAGTCCAAGCAGAAGCGTAAGAAGGCCACCACCCGACTTAAGGTTGTCGAGGCATTTCGTCGCTCCGGGAATCGACCAGAATGGATGATCCTGACAATCCTGCCAGTCATTCCGCCCGATCTGCGCCCAATGGTGCAGTTGGATGGCGGTCGTTTCGCAACATCTGATCTTAACGACCTGTATCGTCGTGTGATTAACCGTAACAATCGTTTGAAGCGCCTGCTCGAGCTTGGCGCGCCGGACGTGATTGTGCGTAACGAAAAGCGCATGTTACAGGAAGCCGTCGATAGTTTGATTGATAACTCGCAACGTGGCAAGGCGCTTAGCCGCCGCGGTCGTCGCGAACTGAAATCTTTGAGCGATATGCTCAAGGGTAAGAAAGGCCGCTTCCGCCGTAACCTGCTTGGTAAGCGCGTGGACTATTCTGGTCGTTCCGTAATTGTGGTAGGCCCTCAATTGAAGCTCTACCAGTGTGGTCTGCCCAAGAGCATGGCCCTCGAACTATTCCGCCCGTTTGTGATTGCCCGCCTTGTGTTGCATAATTATGCGGCAAATGTGAAAGGCGCTCGCCGCCTGATTGAGCGCAATCGCCCCGAGGTGTGGGAAGTGCTTGAAGAGGTCATCAAGGATCGCCCGGTAATGTTAAACCGTGCGCCTACCCTGCACCGTCTTGGTATTCAAGCCTTTGAACCTCTTTTGATTGAAGGTTCTGCGATTCAACTGCACCCGCTGGTCACCACTGCTTTCAATGCGGATTTTGACGGCGATCAAATGGCTGTACATGTACCGCTTTCCAATAAGGCAGTTGCAGAAGCCCGCAAACTGATGCTTGCTTCCAAAAACCTGCTCAAACCCGCTGATGGCGAGCCAATCATTTCACCGTCCAAGGATATGGTTCTAGGTGTCTACTACCTGACCATGACAGATCGCCACGCACACAAAGGCGATGGTCGTATTTTCGGTGAAATGGACGAAGTCGATCTGGCCTTCCAGTTGGATCAAGTTGAAGTGCATGCCAACATCAAGTTGCGTGCCCAGACCTGGTACAGCGATGATGGTACGCGTTTGCCCGAGATGGAAACGCGCATGCTTGACACTACTGTTGGACGAGTACTTTTCAACCGGATCCTGCCAATCCAGGTACAGTTCGTCAATGATGTTCTTGAAAAAGGTGGCGTCAAAGATCTGATTGCTGAAGTATACGAAATTTGTGGACAGGAAATCACTACAAACGTTGCCGATGCAGTCAAAAATATTGGCTTCACATATGCTATGCGTTCTGGTATTACCCTGGCTGTATCTGACATTGCCGTTCCAGCCAAAAAGGCTGGCATCATTGCCGGGGCGCTCAAGGAAGTGGAAGTGGTCCAACGCGATTTCCGGCGTGGTTTGTTAACCGAGCAGGAACAGAATGAACGCATCATCCAGATTTGGCAGAAGACGACCACTGAAGTAGCTAAAGAAGTGAAACTGAACATGGATCCGAGCGGAAATCTCTCGACTATGGCCAGTTCAGGCGCCACCAAAGGTGGTTTTGGCCCGATTTCACAGTTGGCTGGCATGCGCGGTCTGATGGCAGATCCATCCGGACGTATCATCCCAATGCCTATTAGCTCGAACTTCCGCGAAGGTCTGACCGCTCAGGAATATTTCATCTCAACACATGGTGCGCGTAAAGGTTTGGCCGATACCGCACTACGTACAGCCGATGCCGGTTACTTGACTCGCCGTCTGGTTGATATTGCCCAAGACGTGATTATTAACGAGATTGACTGCGGCACTCAGGAAGGTATTTTTATTCGCAAGGCAGATGATGTGGCCGGACAGGCGCTTTCAAGCCGCTTGTATAGCCGTTTTGCCGCTGCGTCCGTGTTTGATCCTGCCACTGGTGAGTTGCTGTGTGAGCGCAACGAAATGATGGATCATGAACGCGCGCGCAAGATAGCACAGGCTGGTGTCACGGACGTAAAAGTCCGCTCGGCAATGACTTGCGAATTGACTCACGGTATCTGCGCAATGTGTTACGGTATTGATCTCGGCCGCGGTTCTACCGTGGAAATGGGATCAGCTGTGGGTATTGTTGCCGCCCAATCCATCGGCGAACCTGGCACGCAGCTAACCCTGCGTACCTTCCACACCGGTGGTGTGGCTGTGGGTGGTGGTGGTGATATCACGACCGGTTTGCCCCGCGTGGAAGAACTGTTTGAAGCCCGAAAAACTCCCAAGGGCGAGGCAGTTGTTTCTGAGATTGAAGGTGTTGTACGTGTTATGCAGTCAGATAAGTACAATGATCTGCGCATGGTACGAATTGAACACTCTGAGATGGTGGCAGATGTTTATGATGTTCCGGAAGAATGGAATATCGAGGTAAAAGAGGAAGCTGAAGCCAAGGCTGGCGACGTGTTAGCCACCCTGGGTGAAGCGACGATCCCATCGCAACATGCCGGTCGTATTCGTATCGAAGGACGACAGGTTTTTGTTTCATACGAACAGCGCGAAGAAGTTGAACATGAAATTCCGTCGACCCTGCGCCTGTTATTGAAGGATGGCGAGCATGTAACAGCCGGTCAGCCCCTGACCGAAGGTTCGCTTAATCCTCATCGCATCTTACGCATTCAGGGCCGCGATGCATGCCAGATGTACTTGATGAGTGAAGTTCAGAAAGTATATCGCTCGCAAGGTCAGAACATTCATGACAAACACTTTGAAGTCATCATCCGCAAGATGTTGAGCAAAGTTCAAATCACGAGACCAGGTGACACCAGGTATTTGCCCGGCGACGCAGTTGACCGCCTTGAGATCAAGCGTGTCAATGAACAGCTGACCACCGAAAGCAAGCAACCGGCGCGTTTTGCAGAAGTGCTGCTGGGTGTAACCAAAGCCTCGCTTTCCACGGACTCCTTCCTCTCGGCATCCTCCTTCCAGCACACTATCAAGGTGTTGGCAGGCGCGGCAATCGCCTCGACTACCGATCCGCTCTATGGTTTGAAGGAAAATGTTATCATCGGCAAATTGATCCCCGCCGGGACAGGCTTCAAACATGGGCGTTTCACCGAATTGGAAAAAGCGCTTGGATCTAGTTCATCACAGTGGGTCGAAATACCAGGTGATGTTGCAAGCTAATCGAATAATAAAAAGGCGACCCACCCGGGTCGCCTTTTGTTTTAACTTCGTTAAGGGACTTGAATTTGAGCTGATTTTTTAGTATTGTTAAGCTCGATGATAAAAAGGAGAAGATATGATATTTACTCGTGATCGCATTTTTTGGATGCTAAGTATTTTGTTGTTGGCTGCCATGGCGTGCAGCCTGCCAGTCGGGCAACCTACACCTATTCCGTCAGTATTAGCCGTCCCTACGCTGGCAGCTTCTGTAACAATCCCGGCAGAACCTACAACGCCTGTGCCAGCTGTTCCATCTGAATTGCCCACAGAGACTTTAATACCAACAGCTCTTGTTACAGAAACCGCTACCCTGCCGGTAGGTGTTTTCCCAACGGATACACCCACCCCAACGCTAGAGCCTGTTATTGCGGATGTGATGAAGGTGACGAACTGTCGTACTGGTCCTGGATCTAACTACGATCTGGTGGTAATTTTCCAGACTGGAGCCCGGTTGCAAGTGGTTGCCAGGGACCAGGGTGGTGGTTTTATTTTCGTCCAGAATCCGGACAAGGCTGAAGAGCAGTGTTACGTGTTAGCGAATAACGTCCGGTTGACGGGTGACGCATCAATTTTGCCGCAAATTACCCCCAAGTCATCTCCTACAGCAGCTCCAGGCTTCACTGCTACGTTTAAGAAATTTGACCTGTGCAAGGGGAATGTTTTTGCTCAATTTGTCGTTGTAAACACAGGCAGTGTTCCATTTCGTTCGGCGTATATCAAGGTGACGAATCTCAGGAACAACGATTCAGCCGAAAAATCTGTGAACGCTTTTGATCTATATACAGGTTGTATCATTGCCAAAAATATTGCCCCGCTTAATTCTGGTGCTACAGGTTATCTGTCGAGTGAATTATTTCTGCACGATCCACGTGGCAACAAGATGCGAGCCATTATTCAAGCTTGCACAGAAAAGGGTTTGAAGGGTACCTGTGTAAATACTGTCATCGAAATAAAACCGTAACAGGTATCTAACCGATATTTAGAAAACGAGCCGTTTGTCGCTGACGGCTCGTTTTTGCTTGCTTTTCAATTGACAATTCGCAGATTTTTTCATGCATTGGTGATGAGACACTGAAATTGGCGGGAAAGCCTAATTCATTAGTACGTGGATTGGGTATTGTTTGTGCCATTTTCAAAATAGCTTGAACGTAAAATCATGAGTCGGAAATTGGAAAAAGATTTTTCAGCGGCGCATGTGACACTTGACGCTTTAAGTCTTTCCCTATAAGATAAGCGCTGAAGTTAGAACATTCATTCACCACGTAGCGCATAGTCCCACCAGGTTTATATATTTACCCAGTGTGATGGTGCAGGGTGGCAAAAAAGGAACTCTCATGGAACTCGGTTTAGTCCGCAAAATAGATATCGATCGGGAGATGCAAGCTGCGTACCTCGATTACGCCATGTCCGTTATCGTCTCGAGGGCGCTGCCAGATGCCCGCGATGGGTTAAAACCTGTTCAGCGGCGCATTTTATATGCCATGTATGACATGGGACTGCGTGCAGGTAGCGCTTATAAGAAATCAGCGCGTATCGTTGGTGAGGTGTTGGGTAAATATCACCCCCATGGCGATTCGGCCGTGTATGAAGCTATGGCTCGTATGGCGCAGGATTTCTCACTGCGCTGTATGTTGGTGGATGGACAGGGTAACTTTGGTTCGGTGGATGGCGACCCACCCGCAGCAATGCGTTATACCGAAGCCAGGCTGGCGTTGTCTGCGTTGGATATCCTGGCTGACATTAATAAAAACACTGTCGATTTTAGCTCCAATTTTGACGATACGCTTACTGAGCCAACGGTACTGCCTGCGGCAATTCCCAATTTACTGGTAAACGGGGCGACGGGCATTGCAGTTGGCATGGCGACATCCATTCCGCCGCACAATCTGGGTGAAGTGACAGATGCGCTGGTTTATATGTTGCAAAATTGGGAAAAGATCGACGATATCGATATTGGGCATTTGATGGAGTTTATACAGGGGCCGGACTTTCCGACTGGTGGCGTAATCATTCAAGAATCGGGTGTGGACGGTATTGAGGCGGCGTATGGTTCAGGGCGTGGCAAGGTTACTATCCAGGCGCGCGCGCATTATGAAGAAATGGAAAGAGGCAAGAATCGGATCATCGTTACCGAACTGCCTTACCAGGTTAACAAATCCAGTCTGATCGAGCGCATCGCTGAGCTGGCCAGGGAGGGCCATCTTGAAGGACTCTCTGACCTGCGCGATGAATCTGATCGCCAGGGTATGCGTATCGTTATCGAGTTGGCCAAGAATGTCGATCCGGAAAAAATCTTAACCGATCTTTACAAGCGTACGCCAATGCAATCAACCTTTAGCATCATTCTGCTGGCGTTGGTGGAAGGTGAACCACGCATGCTGACGCTGAAACAGGCGCTTAAGGTTTTCATTGAGCACCGCCTGACGGTGATCAAGCGCCGGGCCGAGTTTGACCTAGAAAAAGCACGAGCCCGAGCGCATATACTGGAAGGCTATTTGATAGCTTTGAAAAATCTTGATGAAATTATCGAGATTATCAGAAAGTCGCCTGATGTGGAAGTTGCGCGTGAACGCCTGGTAAAACGCTTCAAGCTGTCGGAACTGCAGGCAAATGCCATTCTGGATATGCAGCTGCGGCGTCTGGCAGGAATGGAACGCAAGAAAATCGAAACCGAGTATAAAGAAGTTACCACGCTGATTAATTCATTAGAAACGCTGCTTGAGTCGCCTAAGTTGATGCGCGAAATGGCGGCCAGCGAACTGCTCAGGGTGAAAGACGCTTATGCTGATAAGCGTCGCACACATATTATCAATTTAAAAGCGGGCAAAGAGAAGAAATCAGTACTGACAACCACGCAAATGCTGCCCGATCAGGTCGTGTGGGTAGGAATGAGTGTGGATGGGCTTCTGTCGCGGAGCCATGATGAAAAGCCTCCGCGCTTGAGTGGCAGCGATGCCCCACGACTGCTTGTGCGCGCCAATTCGACCGATACCCTTTACCTCATATCAGAGCGCGGCCTGGCGGCAGCGGTAGCTGTGCATACCCTACCTGAATCTGAAAAGCTGGCAGATGGAACGCCCTTTAACAAGATCACCCCGCTCAAAGAAGCAGACCGGCCGGTTGTGGCTTTTGCTCTGCCAAAGAGATCGTCCATGCCTGAAGAAACCTGCATTCTGACGGTTACCCGTGGCGGGATGCTTAAAAAATCACTGATTAGCGAATTGCCCGGACCTTCAGCACAGACCTTTTACTTGTGCAAAGTTAATGACGGCGATGCACTGGGCTGGGTGGCCTTGACTGATGGTCACAAAGAGCTGCTCCTGGCAACCGCCATTGGGATGGCGATCCGTTTTAGTGAAGAAGATGTGCGCCCAATGGGGTTGGTTGCTGCAGGAGTAAATGGGGTCAAACTGGGGGTTGGGGATGAAGTTGTTGGTATGGAAATTCTGCCAGCCGAAGGTGATGTATTTGTGGTGGCTTCGGATGGGAAGGCCAAACGTATCCAGCAGGCTGACTTTCCATCTCAGGGGCGATATGGACGTGGTGTGATACTGTGGGATCTACCGCTGGGAGTCAAATTGGTAGGATTAGTAGTTGGGAAAGGTACGCATGTTGTAACCCTGCACCTGCTCAAAGCAGCCCCCAAGATGACACGGATCGACGAGGCAGGTATGAAAAAGCGTGCAGCAACGCGTGGTGATACTGTGGTGGAAGTGAAGCCGGGAGATGCTGTGTTGGGGTTGACAGACAGCTGGGTTGTAGAACGGTTCGTGGTTTTAAAGAACAAAAAAGAAGAATCGAAGAGTAAGAAGGAAGAACCAAAAATAAAGAAAGATGATAGTGCCATCTTACAGTTAGAGTTACTCAAGACACCCGTAGCACCAAAGGCGGCAGGTGAAAAGAAGACTGCTGCCAGAAAACAAACCACAAAAGCAGTTGAGAAACCAGCTCCAAAGCCTGTTGCAAAAGTAAAGAAACCTGCCAGTGGAATAACTACAAAAAAACCAATTTTGAAGAAACCCGGAGCAAAATAAGATCATCGGGAAGCGGATGTTGAAACGCTGAATAATAAGAGTGCTCTGGGCCAGGAATGAAATCCGGGTAACAGAGCGCTCTTATCAAACATGAAAACAGTAAATGGTCTGGGATTTTTACATCGAAACCAGCAGCAAGGGGTACTTATAGTTTGGAATTAATTGAGCTGTAGGTATTTCCAACAATTGGGCCAAAAACAGTCAGCGCAGCAATAACAACGAGTGCAACAAAAACAAGGATCATCGCATATTCAACCATGCCCTGACCTTTTTCTTCCAATGATAACAACATGAATGCTATCCTCCTTTCTTTAAGATTTTTATCGATAGACGAAAAATAGTGCACAGATGATAATCATATTCTACCGTTTTTTCCAATAAATACAAGCATAGCCCCAAAATATTTTGGGGCTATGCTTGTATCAAGATTCAAACCAGTCACTTTGTGTGCTGGATTTACGTAATATCACCTGCCAGCCCTAATTCGGGGGCAATCCGGCGCATGGCACTGATGATGTTGCCTATATGTTCCCAGAGGTCAATTCCAAAATCGGCTGCAGCCTGTTCCATTCCAGACCGGTCGGTGCCGGCAGCAAAGGCTTTGTCTTTCCATTTTTTCTTCACTGAAGATGGCTCCAAATCGTAGAGCGAGCGTGAGGGCCGCACCAACGCTACCGCACTGATCAACCCGGTTATTTCATCACAGGCATTCAGTGATTTTTCCATCAGGCTTTCGCGTGCGACACCAGTGTTATCGCCGTGGCTTAAGATGGCGCGTACGATGACAGCTTCCACGCCGCGTTGCTCCAGGATAGGAGCGCCCTCAATCGGATGTTGTTCGATGGTGGGATGAATTTCCCAATCGAAATCATGAAGCAGACCGGTAAGCCCCCATAACTCGACATCCGCATCAAATTTTTCAGCATAAAACCGCATGGAGGCCTCGACGCATAACATATGGCGTACCAGTCCTTCATTTTTGACATATTCTCGTACAAAAGAGAGAGCTTCATTGCGAGTCATTGGTATTCTCCGGGAAAATGGGTTCAGGGTCGCCAAGGATTGGCAGAGGGCGAGATAACACGTCAGCAAAGGCGGTAAGAGTGGCGGGTAATTCGCGAAAATTCCAAAAGAACAGAGAAGATTTCATGTAATTGCGATTATTGGCCTCGACACCGATCCCATCCAGCCCAAGTGCATTACATAAAAACAGGGCGCGCGCCAGGTGAAATTTTTGGGTAATCAGGATGGCTTCCTTGACGCGAAAAATCTCTTTGGCACGGTAACAAGAATCATAGGTGCGCCGACCGGCATAATCGAGCACTATGGCTGTATCAGGCACTCCCAACTGAATGGCGTACTGCCGCATCGCTTCGGGTTCATTGTATTCCACCAGACTGTTATCGCCTGTCATTAATATTTTTTCAACTTTTCCGGCAAAGAAAAGTCTGGCGCCGGTTTCAACGCGATCTTGCAGAATGGGCGTTGGGCTGCCATCGCGCCATAATCCTGCGCCGAATACAATCGCGATCCTACGGGAAGGTACGTCTGCTTCTGTGTAAGTCTTTTTAAACGCTATCTGGGCAGTGATAGCTCTTGTAAGAAATACCAGGACCGCGCTCGCCAGAACTAAATACATCAACATCCTAAACACCCTCACGATGGTTTTCATCATAATATTCCGGCGATTCTACCAGCAAAAATAGGCTGATCCCGTGGATAAACCCGTTTTGATAGGCTTTGGCGGAAAAGCAGCTACTGCTGTTGGATTGAGAGCCTTGTGCAGTACCTGGGGAATGGTTATTCTAGTAATCGCACTGTCCAGGAGCACATGGCTGATGTCAAGAATGAACCAGGATTTTTGTGTTTGCGGAATTGATAGCTTTCTTGCCAGGCAGTCTGAGTATAATGACTTATTATAAGGAGTCGTGCTTATGAATAAATCCACTGTTTTTCTGCTAATATTGATCGTGGTCATTGTTGGGGCAGGGTATTACTACATGGTTCAAACCGTGCAACAGAGTGCGATCAGCGCAATTGCACCATTTCAGCAAAGCAACGCCGCTCTGCAAACCCAGGTGGCAGATTTGCTGCATCCCATCCCGACCGTTATTCCTGACCCGGTAACGATCATCCAGGATGTCCGTTCACTTGCGCGGCTCGAGACCATCCAATATACTGTAGAAAAAGTTATTACAGCCGAAATAGGCCAGGGAAACTTCGGGTTTCTATTTGGGGACAAGCTGTTGTTTGTAGCGCATGGGTTTGTCATCGCAGGCATGGATCTTGAAAAACTTCAGCCGGTTGATATGAGAATGGTCAATGGGGTGTTGAATGTGCGCCTGCCAGCGGCCGAGATTTTTGTTGCTACACTGGACAACAAAAAATCCTATGTCTATAATCGCGAAACAGGCCCGCTAACCCAGGGTGACCAAAACTTGGAGGCTATCGCCCGACAGGCTGCTGAAAGTGAAATCAAAAAAGCCGCTCTGGAAGATGGAATTCTTGATCAGGCCCAACAAAATGCAGAAATTTTTCTTGCCAGGCTATTTGGCACGCTCGGTTTTCCGGACCCTGTTTTTGTCAAATAGTAATATTATAAGGCGTTTACGAATTGCTTATGACCGCTCTGTCCAACTGGGGTGGTCATATTTTATTTGGACAAGTTCTTCGGTGCGAGCTTGTTCAGCAGCAGTTAATTCCCCGGGTTGCAAGGAAATATTCAGGCAGGTCTCAAAGGCGCGTATAAAAGCCGCAGCCGCTGATTCCCAAGAAATACGCGTGCCGGTCACAGATTCAGCCGTTGTGGCCCTTGAAAGTAGTTTCTGTCCGGCGGCCTGGCGTGCAGGTTCATCTGGAAATACAAGCGTTTGAGTGATGCGGGTCAGATCACCATACAGCGGGAAAGTGCCATGCTGGAGAACGCCTTCTTTTTTGCGAGCCTGGGCTGACCCAATCAGCTTTTTCCCGTCGACAATAATTTCATAGGCTGACGGAACTTCAAAACAAACCGGACCTTTGGTAGCGTCGGATGCCGGTGTATTCTCTTTCATTTCTACAGGTAGACCTAGCTCACGAACAGCAGTGATTAATGGCTGAGCCAGGCGCATGTAGCTTTCCAAAACAGAACCTCGCACGCGCGGTTCATCCAGAGGGGCTATCACCGAATAAGTTAATTCATCGGTATGCAATATGGCCCGCCCGCCTGTGACTCGGCGGACAATATCCCAACCTAAAGACTTCAGGCGTGTCATGTCCACATCTTTGTAAGATTGGGCATATCCAAGCGAAAGACAGGCCGGTTGCCATGCGTATAATCGCAAGGTAGGCAACGAATCGCCACGTCCGACAGCTTCGAGCAGGGCCTCGTCAACGGCCATGTTCCACGCGCCGCGCGCGGAGGGAGTGCAAAGGTAACGCCAGGTTTCAGTCATATATATTCAAATTATCGAGATGAACGGATTTCAAAGTCAACGAACTCATTTTTAAAGGTCTCTTCTTCCGCCCGGCAATCGTCCACGCGTGATGAGGTGGGGCCGGTTTTCACAGCCTGGAGAAATTGATCGATCTGCTTTCTGCTGCCCTCGGCTATTGTTTCCACTGTATCCCAGTTTACATTACGTACCCAGCCATTCAGGCCGATCTGAGCAGCGCAATCTGCGACAAAAGCACGAAAGCCAACGCCCTGTACTCGCCCTTTTACCCAAATATGAATACGAACGGGAGTATTGAGCATTTTTATTGCCTTTTACCGGTTAATGCACTTACAAGTGATACGGTTATTAAGACAAGTAGAATCGCAATATAGGGGAAAAGCTTTTTTAAGGCGGTCAACCCCGGGTTCTCACCGAGAACAGTTGCGCGCCATTCGCCCTCAACACTATTTAGCGATTGTCCCAGCGCCTGCTGCATACCCTGGCTGCAATCTAGCCCGTCACCATAGCCACTCGTGAGCGCCAATAAGCCAGTTTGTCCGAAATTATCGATAATAAAACGTGTAAATGATTCGGATTCAGCATAGGATAAAAATGATCGCCCCTGTTCTGGCGGAAATGTGCCGCACAGGTTCTCGATCGGGATAAGCGATCCATCTTCTGAAGCCCGTGAAAGCGCCAGGGGATAGTCTGGGTTGGCAGCCAGTTCTGCCTGGGTGGCAATCCCCTCACTTAACCAGACTGGAAGCTGGGAATAGCGTTCGCCCATCAAATCGTAAGTCAGAATGTGTGCAAGTTCATGCGGAATTTTTTGATCCATTTCCAGGCGCTGATCCGGTCCCGGCGGAATGGAAACCAGTCCCAGGCGTAGGTCCGGGCTGGCGTGTCCTCCAACCGATGTTAGACCACCAATCTCGAGAGCCTGGGTCTGGTCAGCGCTGGATGCATAGATGTAAATATTAATTGGCTGGGCCTGATCGACGAGCAATAACTCGTTGACTTTCTTAATACCACGTCGAGTTACATCGATGGCATCTTGTCCAAATACCAGATCACCACTGTACCAGTGGATTGTGACATCTTCGGCAGAAAGAATTTGCCATGTGAAACGATTGTCTTCATATTGAAAGTAATATTCATCGCTGGTGAGTTCTTCACCACTTTGTAGTTTTACGCGGTAATGATAGCGAACCGTTGAAAACGGGCGTACCATCCCCTGGCTGAGATCGTAGCGCTGAAAAGTGTTACCTTGGGCGTCCAGTTGGATGGGGAGAATCCGGGTGGTATCCTCGCCGTCGGCACGAAAGACAAGATATGCATCGCCGGGCGTGGATGGTAGGCTGAGTTGTGCTTGAAATGTAATATACGTGCCGAATTCATAGGAGATCCCGAGATTATTGACCGGGATGATTCCTGTTTCCTGGGCACGTGCTGGTTGAAACGCGATCAGTGTGGCAGTAATGGCGAGCATGAATAAAACGGTCAGGCGCATATTACTTTCCCAAAAGTATAATCAATGGTGTCAATGTGAGTGGGCTGAGCAGGGTGCTGATGAGAACAGTCGCCGCCACAAGAGAAGAATCTAATCGGTACTCTCCGGCAAGATTAGTGTTGGCTACTGCCGCAGACATGGATGCTTCCATGATCCCAGCTTGGCGGCCAGATCCTGTGATACCCAACACAGATGTGAAAGCCAGCCCAAGCAGAGGTCCGGCCAGTAGTCGTATGCCAGTGCTCAGACCAAGTGCCGAAAGATTATTTGTCCAGTTGAGCTGCCGCAGTTCCAGCCCCAAGAGTAGAATCATGAGTGGCACACCCGCTCCGGCAACCAGCGAGACTGTACGATCCACGGGCAGAGGAATGTTTATCTGGAATTCGTTAAGTAAGGCTGCGAGCAGCACAGCGTAAAAAGTGGGCACCTTGAAGATACCCAGGCATGCGTGTTTGAGATCAAGGTGGCCCAGTGATGCGATCAATACGCCAAGTGTATTGGTTAGTAATGACGAAAAAACAACATAAATACTCGAATGTGCCAGGGCGTCCTGTCCGAAAGCAAACGCGACAAGCGGTAGACCGTAATTACCATTGTTGGCAAACATGGACGTGATCAACATGGAAATGAGCACAGAACGCTGCATTTTGAGGAAAAATCCACCAACCAAAGCAAGTAGACCGGAACCCAGCGTAACACAAACAACCAGTGCGCCAGTCTTGACGATTTCATCGAATGGGAGCTGGCTGTGAATAAGTAAATTGAAAACCAGCCCCGGGCCGAAGAAGAAGAAATAAATCCGCCCAACAGAGCGCGAATCAATATTGAGAGTCTTCCCTAATACAAAGCCCGCTGCGCTGATGAGCATGACCGGGAGTATATTGTTGGCAAAAGTTGCAAAAAGTTCGGAGAGGGACATCAATGCTCAGTGTGCGCCCGGAGATATTTCAATTGTAACCTCTCCGCCGAAATCAGGGGAGAAAAAGGATAAAAAAGTTCGTCTGGCAAATTTCGAGCCAGACGAACCAGAGTTTAACTGTAAGCGTAATAAAAAAAATTACTCTTTATCCTCGCCGAACTCATCATCCGGGTCAAATGCCAGCATGTTGAATTCTTCCATGTCCTCAGTAAAGGAAAGGTTAGCCATGGCGTCTTCAAGGTACTCAATCTGGTCATCGTCTTCGGCCTCAGCCAGCAAGGCTTCGAGGAAGGTGCGCACATCTTCGCCCCCAATTTGTGAAAGTGACCAGATGATAGCTTGGAAAACATCATCATCTAGTTCGTCTTCCAGCATGTCCAGAAGCGGTTTGCGCGCAGCCTTGAGCTCCAATTCGCCTGCGCTTTGTACAGCAACCAGGCGCACCGGCACGTCTTCGCTGAGCAAACCGGTAATAATTTGTTCCTGCCAGCGATTATCTGCTGATCGCCCGGCAGCGAAGAGTGCGGCTGCCTGCCAGAGCGGATCTGGATGATTGAACGCAGATGTGATTAATATATCAAGTTCAGGGCGGCTGGAATAGCCCAGGGCTTCCAGAGCCGCGCGGGCTATAGAAGTGTGCTCATTGTGGGCGGCTTTAAGCAGGGTCTCTTCCACCATTTCGCGTTTCCCATCAATAAGCTCACCCATTTCACCGATGCGAACGAATTGTCCCAAAACGGTGGCGGCGCGGGCGCGGGCCTCTGGTTCTGGGTCGGTCTGGATCATTTTGACCAGATCCGGGATCAGGCGAGTGTCGATTGTCTCGTCCAGGAGCTTGAGGGCACGGGTCCGAACTTCAGCATCTTCATCTCGTAACAGTTTTGCAGCAATGGTTTCAAACGAAACCAGGGTGTCGTCTTCAAAGTGGTCGGTTAGGTTTTTAAGTAGGGCGCGTTTCCGTGCCAGAGGTACCTGCGGCCAGGCCTGCAGAAATGCAGACAGGTTGGCAGAATCAAGATCACTGAAACGCACAAGGTACCGGGAAGGAAAAGCTTGCTCTAAATTGGTGAGCGCTGTCAGGATAGTGGAAAAAGGGATTTCTTTCATGGCTGGTTATATTTTATGGCAACTTGATGTTGGATGGATTGATGAAGTCCATGGCATTGATAAAGACCATAAGCGCGATCAATAGCAGCATGGCCACACCGTTGATTACGTTTTCCAGCTTGTACGGAATACGGCGGCGGAAGATGATCTCCGGCAGAGCAAACAAGATGCGTCCACCATCGAGCGCAGGGATGGGCAGCAAGTTGAAAACTGCCAGAGAAACGCTCAACATGGCCACCAACGAGAGAATGTAGTTGGTCGGTTCTGTGGTAGTTTGGGAAGCCTGACCGGGTGTTGTTGATTGAGCTGCGGATGGCAGGCGGGTTTGTGTATCACGCTGGATTGCCTGGCTGAAGATATCATAGATACCCTTCAGGCCGATCAGACGGGCTTCGCCAGGAGCGATAACCCCCTGCACCAATCCGACCGGGATGTACAAAATACTTGCGGCCTGTGCACCCGTATAAGCAAAGCCTCCAACCAGAATTTCGCTGATAGTAGCGGCGCGGCGCGGGTAGGCCAGCCCAACACCTAGAGCGCCCTGGTCTGCTGGGCGGCTGGAAAGGGGCGTTGCGCTGATTTTTATTGGCAGTCCGGTACGTTCGAGGGAAAACTCAACCGGAGTATCAATGCCAGCACGGATCAAACCGCGGGCTTGGTCCATTGTGCTGACGGGGGTGCCATTCACTGCCAACAGGATATCATTTGGTTTGATCCCTGCCTCTTGGGCGGGCGAGGCGTCTGAAACGTTCTCGATCAGTACCTTGCCTTCAACCCCCACCCCTGTTTGGGCAATGATGATGGAAGTGACCACAATTGCTGTGAGCAGATTCATGAAGGGCCCAGCAAAAAGTACCCCAAGGCGTTTCCAGGGATTGGCGGCTGCCAGTCCATCCAGAACGTTGGGATCATTTTCGCCTTTTGGGCGCACAAAGCCACCAAGCGGTAGCGCATTGAGTGTAAACTCAGTTCCTTGCCATTTAAATAAGGTTAGTATCTTGGGCGGAAAGCCAAAACCAAATTCTTCCACTTCGATTTTGAACAGGCGAGCTGCCAGGAAATGTCCAAATTCATGTAAAAAAACCATGCCGCCAAAAACAAGCACAACAATTAATAGAGTCATAATCATCCTTCTCCGCGTAAAGGCCATTGTAAGGACGCGGTAAGAAGATTATATCGTCTTTTTGTTAGCAGAATATTAGATATGGTTCAGGAAATCAGCCGTGCAGCCGGGCCAGCATAGGCAACCAGCACTGAATTGACGCCAGGCAAAGCTTTTAATAATTCGGATACATGGACGGCAGATGCCTGACTACAGATAACATGTACATTTGGGCCGGCATCAATGGTGTAAGCCACCTGCAATCCGGATGCGCGCCATTCGCGCACAGCCTCCATTATTGCCAGCGTGGTGGGTTTCCAATAAAACAGCGCTGGTTGGCTGGTCATCATGACGGCATGCATGATGTCGGAATCATGTTCAATAATAGCGGCAAGTTTGTCAAAATCGCGCGTTAAAATAGCCTCGCGACAAATATCCAGGCGCCTGGGAGCATCCGCCACTCGCGCGGCTTGTAAAGGACTGCTGGGGGCCAGCATGTGGCCTTCGGTTGAGCCGGTATTCTTGTGGCCTGCACTGACAATTGCCACGCAGTCGGCCAGCGCCCAGTGTTCAGGTGGGGCGATCGAGACGGCAAAGCTATCTTCATCACCCATACCCATTTTCCATTCCACAAATCCGGATGGGATGCTGCGGGATGCCGATCCGGACCCGATGCGTGCCAGGCGTGAAATGCCGGAATCAGGCCAAACGAGCCCTGCCGCGTGTGTGGAAGCGAGTGCCAGAGCGGCGAAAGCAGCCGCCGAGCTGGCGATGCCAGCCCCGATCGGAAAGTTGTTTTCGCTGACCACTTCTGCCATCAAGCCCAATCCGGCTGCCTGGCGGACAATATCCAGAATGGCGGAAACGCGTTCCAGGCCTTTGCCGGTTACTTCGTGTCCATTGATGATCAGTTCATCAACACCCAGGGAAGGCTGAAAACTGACAGTGGTATGTGTGAATAGCCCGTCGAGGTTCATCGAGATTGAACCATTGACCGGCAGGCGCAAGGCTGCATCGCGGTTACCCCAATACTTAATGAACGCAATATTCGGCGAGCTTTGGGCGGTGGCTGAGTGAGTTTTCATGGCGTTTTATACGCAAAATAGCGGATATTTTGGCAAATATGCCAGCTATTTTAGCGATTTTCCTTTCTCTTTGGAGCAAATAAATAGCATAAAACAGCAGTTGGTTGTGTCTACGTTGCAGCTTATCATGGTTTGGGGTACAAAACCAGTTTACCACTGCTTTGGTTGCTTTGTTGGGGCAGGCAGGCGTAGTACAGGGTCACAGAAGTCATACTTCATCCTAAAAGAAACCCAAGAGATCTGTGCCAGGGTGCGCTTGAAACGATGCTTTTCTTATATTAGAAGTGTCTGCCATGCAGTAGGTGCCCTGGCTGTCCTTGGTATCGCCTGGTTGGTCAATAATGTGAGTGATTCCAAAACTGTTCAAGGGCAGACCTGCTGATCGTGCAGAAAATCGGTTCAAGCGGATTGGCATTCCTGACCAACCTGTGAAAATACTTTGTAAACCAAGACTGAGCATAAAATACAGGACGCACTCCGTTTGAACTTTGGAGTGCGTCTTTTATTTCCGTTAAACTAATTTGATCAGGACTACGGTATCCAATTTGACAGCACGTTTACCACTTTATCCGGCTGGGCCGGGTCATTGGTGATGATGTGAACTCCGAAGTTGTGCGGACCATCCATGCCTGCATGCATCATGAAAACGCTGGACTCAACAACTGTGCTTTCGCCTGGATTGAGAACCATCGAACCGATGGTTAATTCAGGAGGTCAGCATCCCTCCAATACCTGGATATACGGTTTCTCTTTGAAGCGCAGCAATCCATCACCAGTATTGGTAACCTTGATGGCAAACGTTTTGTTGACGCCAAGATGAACATCGCCGTAATCTATGCTTTCCTGGTCAACGACCAGCCTTGGTGTGCCACCACCGTCACCGCCAAAAGCGCCAGAGATGGCAAAGACTGCCGCTGCGATGACAAGCAGAATACCACCGATGAGCAGAGCGACCAGCGGTGTGGACATTTTCTGTTGTCGTTGTTTTCTTTTGTTCACGAATACCTCCTTTATTGAGAATAATCAAACTGGAATGAATATAGATACGAGATTACATTCCAGGTTTGTTCATCAGTAAAAATGCTGCCCCACATAGGCATACCAGTGCCCATGCCACCTCGTAGAAGCTTGCCCTGCAAGAGCGCCGGACTTGCGCCAAGCATCTTTTGCGGGTCAGCGAAGTTTACTGGTGTCTGCATGACCATTTCCTGCGCACCATTCATCGTCAATGCTGATGCATCACCAGCCGCGGAGAGTCGACTGGCAAACACGCCGTTCCCGCCGCCAGTTTCACCGTGACAGGCAGAGCAGTTCTGGAAAAATAGCTTTTTCCCTTCGGCAAGCCCCGCCGGGGTTGTATTGGCTTGCCAGATAGCAGCCATCGCATCCCAGCGCTGCGAGTCGTTCAAACCGGTGGAATGCAATTCGTTGAATAGTTGGAACGGAGAGTGGCCGCGGTAGTATTCGGTGGACTGGAAGGCGGAGTGGATAAGAAGACCCTTTCCAGACGAAGCAGATGGTTTCATGAATGGCACAGTCCCGGCTGGGTGAGGTTCGTCGATATTCAGGCCCAGTGTCACATATAACGGTTTGGATATCGGTCCTGCCGCGGCAGGTTCTCCACCGCTGACTTCAATCGTCCCGCGCATACGCCAGTGGTTCAGCCCGCACCAACGGGTGCAGAAAAAAGTATAGATCCCGGGTTTATTGAAGGTCAGGGTGGCTACGCTGACTTTGCCGGGTTCGATGTCCACCGGCTGTATCTTCATCTGTCCAACAGCAAAGCCATGCATGACATCATCTGATGTAAATTTGAGATGCAAAGGCTGCCCTACTTTTGCCTGAAGCGTGTCCAGCCCCCAGCCGCCGTTCTCAGCGATCCTAGCGTGAATAAGGGGTGTTTGCGCCAAGAATACCAATGGGATCACCACAATCCCCAAGCTGAATATGGCAATGATGATGCGGGTGATGAGTTCAGAACGTTTCATAGCAGCAGCCAGAGCATGAGCAGGGTGGCAATCAGGCAATACACGATGATCGGTGCAGGTGAGACCTTCACTTCGAGAGCAGATTTCTGTGCAGTGCGCGCGGACCAGGCCAGCCCGCCAACCAGCGCCAGGGTTTGAGCCGGGGCGATCAACCAGGTCAGCACAGGCTGCCAGGCAATGGCTGCCGTGCCGAACAGGTTCCAGCCCAGCCCGAGTGGGTCGGACAGAGAAGCCAGGATGTAAGCGGCGTTGGTCAACACAAAAGACAGGCTGAAGGCCACCCAGAACATCAGACCGAGCGGGATCAGTGCAGTGCTGGCAGAGGCAAAGCGTTTGGCTGAAACGGACAGGCCTGGGTTTCCGGCGCGTACAGCCAGCCAGTAAAGCCCCGGCAATAGGACAAATATGACAGTAAGAAAGGCAAATGCATAGGCAAACCAAGCCTGGGAAAAGACAGTGTAGGCAGCCAGTTTCACCACACCGTTGGAGCCCATCAGCACGTAGGCGTAAATCAGGGCTGCGCCGAGCATGATGAAAGCCTTGAAGGCCTCATCCAGCTTGTTGGATGGTTTGGCCAAGTCGGCTGAGAAGGGACGCAGGTTGACGGCGATGTTGTCATAGGGGCAGGTGCGAATGCATTCCATGCACAAGCCGCAGTAGGTGTTTTTGGTCAGCCCGCCTGGGAATACATCCCATGGGCAACCCGCGCCAAGTTCGGAGCCGTTGTAGCAGGGTTTGTCCGCGCATTTTGCGCAGACGTTCTTATCTTTGACCCGCAGTTCAAGCGGAGCGGTCTGGGCATACAGGCCGATAAAGCCACCCACCGGGCAGAGATAACGGCAGAAAGCACGGCGCTCAAAGACCATGCTCAGGCCGAAGGCCAAAAATAACATGGCCGCCAATACAATAGAAGTCACGATGGGTGTGGTCAGGATGACGGACGAGAACAGTGCTACCAGGGTAAAGGAGATGTTCTGCGTCCACATGTTACGGAACCTGGCCGGAACGCGCAAATTCAACCATTTCGGTGTTTTAGCGGCCGGCTCAAGCACGGCCCCGCGCTGCAGCCAATCACCCACCACCGGGATGGGGCAGACGGCACACCAACCGCGCCCAAAGAAAGGCACGGCCACCAGGATCAGGATGGCCCACCAGGCGATCCACACGAAAACAACGCTGAAGTTATGGCTGCCGACTGGCGTGCCGACGAATCCGGCTAGAATGGCGAAAAGGAAACCCACCAGCATGAGCACAAATAAAACGAGCTGCGGATAGCGGTTTTTGAGCGCGGATTTGATCAGCGGAAAGCGGGTGAGCTCGATTTTGTTCATTATGCTTGTATTTTGTCGCTTTCGCGGCGGGACAGAATGAAAACGGAAATGAAACCGATAAAAGCCAGCGCTATCGAGCGGTAAAGCCAGGTATTCACGCCCACGTTCAACTTTCCGATCATGAACGGGTGCATAGCTCCGCAGGTAACGTTACAGCGCATGCGGAAAGCACCGGGTCTGTCAGCGATAAAGCTCAGGGTGGCGGTTTGGCCGGGGTCAGCCTGGACCGAAACGTCATAGCCGTCCACATACAGCCCGTGAACGACATCAGCGGACGCCAGCTCAATGGTTACAATGTCCCCGGGATTGACCGAGATTTCGGCCGGAGAATAGGTAAACTGACTGGCCTCAACACGAAACACGCGCGCAACCGGTGTATGCGGCTGGACCGGCAGTGGCGCAAACGCCACCACAAGCCCGGCCAACACGAGGAGAAGGAGAATTGCACGCGAGCGGATCATAAGTTACTTGATGTTGGATGTTCCGTATTTGGAATACGTTGAATCGATGATCGTCTTGATATCCCCCGGGCTCTTGCCATCCTTCGTCATACGCATGGTGTCCTGAGTGATATCAACACACAACGAACAGCCCAACGCGTGATTATCATATCTGATCACACCCTTGTCATCCACGCCGGCGACATAGCAGGAATAGTTGGAAGTGTGCCCAATATCGCCACAGCCGCAATAGCATGGAATTTGTTTCATCACTTCAGGGTTGGCAATTGCGTACTGGTAAGCCTGCTGGACTGTCACCGGTGCGCTCTGTACTTCGGCTGGCATCCCGGCCATGAGGGCCATCTTGACAGAGTCGTTACTTTGCGAGGCAGCGCAAGCCGGCAGGAAAGCTAACATAAGTATGGCGATCATGATGGGAAACAGGATCTTTGGTTTGAGCATGTGCTGTTCTCCGAAATAAATTATTTAGGTTGTGATAGTTGTAACAAAGACTATCTTATCTGGGAATCGTGATCAAGGACAGCGCATGATGGCGGGGCAAGATATAGGCAATTTTGCCTATATCTTGCCCCGGACTGCACACAGCTGCAGGTTGGATCCATTTTAAGTTCTTTTGAATAAAAAAGTACCTGGTGGCTTACGGGAAATAAGCCACCAGGCTCAAAGCGATTGCTGTTATACCCGTGCTTACATGCGCATGGCCATCGGCAGAACAAACATCCAG
>JAPLGT010000025.1:0-7726 GCA_026390035.1 Chloroflexota bacterium | reverse complement strand
TTAGTCACAATTTTATGCAGGTTGGTTATTTACGTCCTCAGAACCGTCATGCGCAGTTTAAGAACCTGTATTTTGCAGGCGCCTCCACCCATCCGGGCACGGGCTTGCCGATTGTATTGCTCTCAGCACGGCTGACCACCGAACGGATCCTGAAAGAGCAAGCCAGCTGGTATGCTGGGGCAGATCTGTCGAACCTTCAACTTCAGGCAGTAAATTCATAATTTGAACCTTATTCAATTTCCATCCCATCCTTTATCTGGCCAGCTGGCCCAAGTAAAAAACTAACCATGACACTTAGCCTGAATTCTGTATACAATCTTAAAGTGGTTTTGCTCGAAACCGGTATCAAGCCTGATGTGCTGCGAGCGTGGGAGCGCCGTTATGGCTTGCCCATGCCAGAGCGTACAGCTGGTGGTCACCGGATATATTCTGAGCATGATATTGCGATCATCAAGTGGCTGATGCTTCGTCAGGGCGAAGGTCTGAACATCTCGCGCGCTGTCGAAATTTGGAAGGAAAATATGGCAAGCGGTAATGATCTGCTTACTGTTGTTCCTCAGAGTGTGGGCGGATCGGGCTTGCCATTCAGGCAAGTAGCATTTCCAACCATGCCTGTGCTGTTGACCGGTATCGACGAATTACGTATAGCCTGGTTATCAGCCTGCCTGAATTTTGATGAGAGCGCGGCTGAGCAGGCTCTCAATCATGCTTTCGCACTCTATCCAGTTGAACTGGTTTGCATGGCCGTGTTGCAGCGTGGCGTGGCTGAAATCGGTTCTCTGTGGCATTTGAACCGTGCCAGTGTGCAACAGGAACATTTTGCTTCTGCGTTGGCCATGCGCCGTCTGGATGTGCTTTTGATGGCATCTCCGGCACCGACCCGCCACGAGAATATTATTGTGGGTTGTCCAGCCCACGAGTGGCACTCATTCACGCCACTTTTAATGGCTTTATTCATTCGCCGCCGCGGATATAACGTCATTTACCTGGGTGCGAATGTGCCCGCCTCGTATTTTTCAGAGACGATTGAGGCTGTGCATGCCAGCCTGGTTGTGCTTGTCGCACAGCAATTGAGCACTGCTGCCAGCCTGCAGTATTCAGCGGCGCTGATTTCTGAGCATGGCAGCCAGGTAGCTTTTGGCGGCCGGATTTTTGGGTTACATCCTGATTTGATAAACCGGATTGCCGGGCATTACCTTGGCAATCAGCTGGATGGTGCCATTGATGTTATTGATGATCTCCTAACAGCCAAGCTCGTGTCCCCGAATCCTGTCCTACCATCTGGCGAATATATAATCGCAGTGAAAGCATTTATTGCCCAGCGTGCCATGATTGAGGCCAGTCTCGATCGACGCATGAGTGCCAAAGGCAGCGGCGGGGCGAATTATTTTCTGGATGTTCACAAGTACATGGGCGATAATATTATTGCTGCGCTGGATTTGGGGAGTATGACCTATCTTGACGGTGAACTTGATTGGTTGAAGGTGTTGCTCGATGGACAACATTTACCGGGTAATCTGCTGGTGGATTATCTTGAAATGTATTCGGAAGTGCTTGATCAACACCTGGCTGGTCAGGTATACCCGGTAAGCGAATGGATTAAACTGCAACTGGCGTACCGCAAAAAGCAAGCATAGCCGTGGTTGTTTTGAATTTTCTATTGATTCGATTTTTCCCTGTTTTCTGGGCTAACTGTAGGTTGAGGGGCTTCATGCTGCAGCCTAAGCCCAAGTGCTGGAGGAATTATGCCTGATCTGAAAGATAAAATCGTTGTCATCACCGGATCCACGCGTGGATTTGGTTATTCGCTCGCCCTGGAAACGCTAAGGGCGGGTGCGACTGTTGTCATCAGCGGACGCTCGCAGACCGCACTCGAGACAAGCCTCAACGCACTTCAAGTTGCCGGGCCAGTAAGTGGTTGGACCTGTGATGTTCGCGATGAACAACAAGTCTATGCTCTGGCTCGGAAGGTAGTGGCAAAATTTGGTCGTATCGATGTGTGGGTCAACAACGCTGGTTATTCGGCTGGCAGCGGCGTGGTCCTGGATATAAAGCCTGAACAGATACTGGACATGTTTCTGGCAAACGATATGGGTACTTTTTATGGGACTCAGGCTGCTTTGCATTTTATGCTGCCGGCCAAAGAAGGTACCCTGGTCAATATTTACGGGGCTGGTTCGGATGGCAAAGCGGCCTCGCCCATGGGTATGTATGCCACTACAAAAATGTGGATTACCTCATTTACCCGCACCCTGGCTGTTGAGATCAAAGGCAGCGGGGTAAAAATCCTGGCTTTCAGCCCGGGCATGATGCTTACCGATATGCTGGCAAACCCGACTGTGGTTGGTGAGCGCGGAAAAGAAAAAATGAAAAATTTTGGCTTCGTGCTGCGGTTTTTGGTAAAGCCACCCCAGATAGCAGCAAAGTTGTTGGTAGAAACGTTGGCCAAAAACAACAAGGAATTCGTAGAAATTCATGCCATGAAACCCTGGACGCCGCTGCTTGGTTTGCTGCGTGTGGCCTGGGAAAACATCACCAAAACTGGTAGTACTCCGGAATTTACACTTCATTACGATGAAGCTTATACGCCTGAGATCTGACCTTTATTCATAAACAAGGAAAAAAATGAACAAGAAACTCTTCTCTGTCATCCTGATTGTTTTTATCGATTTGCTCGGTTTCAGCCTGATCCTGCCTCTTTTGCCCTATTATGCCAAGACTTTCCGGGCCGATAGCTTCACAACCGGAATTCTTGTGGCATCCTACGCCGTTGCGCAATTGATCGGTGCACCCCTGCTTGGACGGCTCTCTGATCGCTTTGGACGTCGCCCGATTTTGCTTGTCTCCATCTTCGGCACCTTTCTGGGCTTTTTGCTGCTAGGCTTTGCGAATGCTCTTTGGATGTTGTTTGTCAGTCGTATTATTGATGGGCTCACCGGTGGGAACCTGAGTATTGCGCAGGCCTATATTACCGATGTGACGGATACCAAGAGCCGTTCGCAAGGACTGGGTATGATAGGCGCGGCTTTCGGGATTGGTTTTATCATCGGGCCAGTGGCTGGTGGGCTATTAAGTCAGTGGGGTTATGCCGTACCTGCATTTGCTGCAGCGGCTATCTCGTTTGTGAATCTTATTCTGGTCTATGCCTGGTTGCCCGAATCTCTGACGGCAGAAATGCGTGCCGAACGCAATGTGCATGCAAAGCCATCTGTAAGTCTGAGCGCCTTGTGGGCGGCGCTTGCACGTCCATTCAGTGGATCGCTTCTGATCACTCGTTTTTTCTTTGGGCTGGCTTTCGCAATCCTTCAGACCATTTTCTCGCTTTATGCCCTGCTCAAATTTAACTTAAATGCGCGTGATACCGGTTTGGTTCTGGCTTACATCGGCGTGTTATCTGTCATTACCCAGGGTTTCCTGGTTGGACGAATCACGAACAAGGTACGTGAAGATGTTTTGATCATTGGCTGTGTTGGTGTGATGGCGCTCACTTTATTGGGTTGGGGTTTTGCCCCAAGTTTGCCTTTCCTGTTGGTCGTTCTGGCGCCAAATGCCCTGGCAGGCGGAATGCTTAACACGCTGCTTTCTTCAACACTTACCAAGGCAGTCGCACCGCATGAAATTGGCGGCATCCTGGGGCTCTCTGCTTCAATCGAGAGTTCGACCCGAATTATTGCGCCAACCCTGGCAGGTTTCCTGCTACAGCAGGTAGGTTATTGGGCTCCTGGGCTGGTGGGGGCGATCATTATGGCTGGTTTGTTCGTGTATGTCTGGATCACGCTTTATAACCATCCGATTGTATTCACCCTCAAGCAGGAAAAGCCTTTAACAACACAACCATCTTTGGATTAAATTCGGTATTCGATCGATCGTCCTGACCAACAGCTGTCCCGATCATCCATCGGGGCAGACTGTTTTTGAAGCTCATTACGTTAGATCTCGGCTGTTTTTGGAGACTAAATGACCTCACTCTGGTGGGTTCGCCGTGATGTACGTCTGACTGATAACCCTGCGCTGCAGGCTGCTTTGTGTGCAAATTCCGGCAACATGCAGCCTGCAAGGGTCATTCCTGTGTTTGTGCTTGATCCGCACTTGCTTGCGAGCACACCGCTGCGCCGGCAGGATTTTCTGTTTAACGGTCTACGCCATCTGGACAATCAGCTGAGAGAACTTGGCAGCGGACTGGTTGTGCGCAGGGGTCCACCAGAACAGGTTTTGCTCAATATCCTGATCCAATCTGGCGCAGATGCTATCTTCGCGGAGGAAGACTTTACGCCTTATGCCCGGGTGCGCGATTTGCGCGTAGCAGAATCTTTGCCGCTGACCCTGATCCATGGGCAGACGGTGCTGCATCCTTTGCTGGTGCATAAGCCAGATGGTGCAGCGTATATTGTCTTTACCCCTTTCGCCAGGGCCTGGAAATCGTTGCTGGCTCCTGACCTGGCTCCCATTCCGGCGCCGGTGAGCCTTCCGGCATTGCCTTTTCTCCGATCTGAAGAACTTCCCTTGCGATCTGAAAATCCTTTATTTCCTGCCGGAGAAAAGGAAGCTTTGCGGCGTTTGAATGCTTTCAGCGTTGAACAGATCTACGGGTATGAACTTGATCGTAATCGTATGGATCTGGATGGCACATCTTCGTTGTCCCCTTATCTACGTTTTGGTATGCTTTCCTTGCGCCAGGCGGTATCCGCGGCTCAGCAGGCAATTCGAAATGCTCCGGATGCGTTGGCGGTAATATCTGCAGAAACCTGGTTGACCGAACTTATCTGGCGTGAATTCTATATTAATATTATTTATCACTTTCCACGGGTCAGCTATTCAGCGTTTAACCAATCGCTGGCGCACATTCCCTGGCGGGAGGCGGAAGCCGATTTTGCTGCCTGGAAAGAAGGCAGAACCGGCGTACCTGTTGTCGATGCCGGGATGCGCCAGTTAGCTGAAACCGGTTGGATGCACAACCGTGCGCGCATGATCGTGGCATCTTTCCTTGTCAAGGACCTGCTGATCAATTGGCAGCGTGGTGAGCGCTGGTTCATGGAAAATTTATTGGATGCTGATCCGGCGGCGAATAACGGCGGCTGGCAGTGGTCGGCTGGAACCGGAACAGATGCCGCGCCTTACTTTCGTATCTTCAATCCACTGCTCCAAAGCCAAAAATTTGACCCTGACGGTGTTTACATCCGCAGGTGGATTCCGGAATTGGCTCATTTGTCTGCGGACAACATTCATGCACCATGGCAAAAAGGACTACAGGTGCCTGGTTATCCCTCCAAGCCGATCGTCGACCATGCTGCTGCCAAAGAGCAGACATTGCGCGCATATCGTATTTCAAAAGCCAGCCAGGAGCACGCTGCATGAGTGTTGTTGCCATTCGTACTCTGCTCTCTGCTGATATCCAGGCGATTGCGGCGGCATTTGCTGAAATTGGGTGGAACAAACCTGCATCACAGTATGAATCTTATCTTTCCGAGCAGGAAGCTGGTTTACGGGTTGTTTTGATCGCCCTGCTGGATGATATTTTTGCTGGCTATATAACGATCCTCTGGCAGTCTCATTACGGTCCTTTCCGTGAAGCGGAACTTCCGGAAATCGCCGATTTTAATGTGCTGCCTCATTTCCGGCAGCGCGGGATTGGCACAAGCTTGATGGATGCGGCCGAAGACCGGATTGCGGCTGTTTCTGGAAGGGTTGGAATTGGGGTGGGTCTGACGCTAGATTATGGGACTGCCCAGCGGATGTATGTACGGCGCGGATACGTTCCTGATGGGCGTGGTTTGATGCATGCCGGACTTCCTGTTTTGTACGGTAATACCCTTTGTGTGGACGATGATCTTTGCCTGTATTTTACAAAAGAATTATCCGCTGAAATTTGAGAACGAATTACTTGTCTGAAAAATGGAAACCGGAGTGAGCATGCCAGCCCCTCAAGCAGAAGTTGGTCGCGAAGTACTAAAAGCGCTGATTAGAGAGCGCAGTCTGTTAGGTCCGTTGCGGGTCATGTTTGCGCGGGTTGGGCGCATTTTTCAAATACCTTTGTTTTTCTTTCATCCTTTTGTGGTTGCCGGACCGGAAGCTGCCCGCAAGGTGCTGGTAACCGAACGACAAAAACTGCGATGGCGTAATCCGGACCCGGTGACAGATGTGCTGCGCAAGGGTGTCCTGGTTACAGATGGCCCGGAGCATGATCATTACCGCGCCTTGATGGAGCCATCGCTTACACCTGGGGTTCTGCCCGGCTACAGCGCCATGATGCTGCGTCAGGCCGAACGGGTTACAGCTTTATGGCAGGATGGTCAGACTGTTGATATGCTGGTCGAAAGCCGCAAAATCACGCTGCTGATTGTGATGGAGGCTCTCTTTGGCGTGGATGCCTGGGATGATCTTGGCAGAATCTGGAAACCAATCCTGAAGGCGATTGAATTTGTTTCGCCTGGCGCATGGATATTGTGGCGCGGAATTCCGCGTCCTTCCTTCAGAAAACCGCTGGCTGAACTGGATGCCTACCTTTATGGAATCATTTCCAAGCGCCGCCAAAGCCTCCCGAAGCCGGATCTGCTCGGCCATTTGATTGAGGCTGATCTGGATGATGACCGGATCCGGGACCAGATGCTGACCATGCTGATTGCCGGACATGATACATCAACCGCCTTGTTGGCGTGGACCTTTGTTTTGCTTGGACAACATCCGGATGAGCAAGCACGCCTGGTTGCCAGTCTGGATGTTGCAGAATCTGATACTCATCCGCATTTGCTCGATGATGTTATCAAGGAAGCCTTGCGTTTGTACCCACCCATTCATATCGGCAATCGGGTAGTGGCTGAAGAAATGATTTTTGAGGGCCAGAGCGTCCCAGCTGGTGAGCGCCTGTTCTACTCGATCTATTTGACCCACCGTGATCCAAAAAGTTGGGATAAGCCTGATGATTTTTGTCCAGAGCGTTTCGAGCATGGGCGAAAACAACCAGCCTTTGCCTACCTTCCCTTTGGCGGTGGGCCGCGTGCCTGTATTGGAGCTGCTTTTGGGCAGGCCGAGGCGCGTATTCTGGTGACCTACCTGTTGAAGACTTTTAGCTTTGTGCCGCTGAATATGGCCGGTATTCATGCCCATATGGGTGCCACCCTCGAGCCACGTCCAGGTGTGTTTATGAAAGTTTCGCGCAGGGCTGCCGTTTTATAGCCGTCCTGCCGTTAAGGTTAATGAATGACCTATTTTGATTTTCTCTTTCGGTTCGTTATGATCCCAATCCTGATTTTGCTGTTCATTACATGGCTGGATGAGCGGCGCGGCATGGAACTACTTCAATTCCAGAAGAAGCTGGTCTGGATGATCATTTTTATGCATATTGCACTTGCGCTGGTTTATACTACGCCCTGGGATAATTACCTGGTTGCCACAGGAGTTTGGTCTTATAACCCTAAGCTGGTGACAGGGATTGTTTTTGGTTGGGTGCCAATCGAAGAATATTCTTTTTTTGTGGTCGAGACCTTGCTCAGCAGCCTATGGTGGTTGTTTCTGGCGCGCAGACTGCCTGAAGCGAGAGCTTTCAACCCTTCCAGGATTGGGCGCTTGTGGGCGTTTGGTGGATTGCTTACGCTGTGGTTATTTTTTGCCGGGCTGTTTTTTAGCGGATGGAAACCGGGGACCTATCTCTCCCTGACTCTTTTCTGGGCACTCCCGGCAATTTTCCCCCAATTTTTGTTTGGGGCAGATATTCTCTGGCATTACCGCA
>JAPLGT010000287.1:0-6900 GCA_026390035.1 Chloroflexota bacterium | reverse complement strand
TTTCATAAATAACTGCGCCTTGCTCGCGCACGCGTTTTGCCAGCTGCAGCAGAAAACTGGCCGGGTTTAGCGAAGCGTCTCCGGTAAAGTGTACACCGCCGATCACACTCGCGAGTGCGGATGGTTCTCTTGCATGGACTGTCGCCCGATCGAGAACTTCGGCAGGTAGTCCGTTTTGGTGCAGTAGATCGGCTTCATGTTTGCCGCTCGCGAAGGCCGCCTCGCTTTTATAGAGGAACAGCAGGCCGGTCTGGCTGTAGTGACAATCAAAGTTTTCTTCCGTCACCATGTCGGTAAAATTTTGAGCGCTCAACAAGCCTAGAGATTTTAAAGGGGGAATGGCGCGTTCCACGTTGGCGGCACTGCAGGCCATCGAAAATTGGAAAAGCCATGCAATGTAGGCTGGATCCAGGCTGATCTTCATACTGAAAGGGCTGCTGTCCGGATTTAGCATCCACTTGAGCGCCATACCAATCATTCCTGGCGCAGCCAGTGGAATAATATGGCTGGGTACAATATGACCAGCATTCCCTGCTGAACTGCCCGCTGCGATTTGTTTTTGATCGAGAATGGTTACGCTGCGCCCGTTTTTTTGCAAATAATAAGCGCAATTCAAGCCAATTGAGCCGCCTCCAATAATCAATACATCAGTTTTTGTTGTCATACACGCCACCTTCCAGACACCATCGAAATACAGGATTTTCCAATTTTCAGGCGAAGAATTAGCCGCTTCTTACCCAGGGCAGAGTCAAAAAATCAAGCTTGGAAGCCATCCCCAAACGGATCGCGCTCATCCACCAGCAGTTGTCCCTCGGCCATGACCCAGGCTTCTCCGGTGATGGTTGGAATGATCTGCCCGTTCTGAATCTCAACCTGTCCATCGAAAATACTGCCCACCACGCTCTGCTGTTTCCAAACCTGACCTTCAGCCAGTTTGCCATCTTCGTAAAGGCAGGCCAGTTTTGCGCTGGTGCCGGTACCGCATGGTGAGCGGTCATAAGCCTTGCCTGGGCATAACACGAAACTGCGGCTGTCGGCTTCCGGGCTGCTGGCAAAGAGTTCGATATGGTCAATTTCATGGCCACCGGCGCCTTTGATAGCCAGCAGGGTGAGAGCGGCGCGTACTCGCCAGGCAAAGTCGGTTAATTCTTCCAGATTTTTGAATGATACGTCCAATCCATGGTCATGCACCAGAAAGAACCAGTTGCCCCCCCAGGCAACATCACCGTGGATACTGCGTCCATCGATCTCGACGATTACTTGTTTCAGGTGCCGATAAGCCGGAATATTGCGAACAGAAACCCGGTTTGGATACGAACTTCCGGCAGCTGTGGGGTGCAGAGTCGCTGTGACCACGCCAACCGGCGTTTCGATGCGATAGATGCCTGGGCTGATGCGTCCCAAGTAAGAGAGCGATGCCATCAGTCCAATCGTTCCGTGCCCACACATTCCCAGGTAGCCCACGTTGTTGAAATAGATTACTCCCAGCTGGCAGGTGGGGTCGGATGGCGCCACCATCAGGGCGCCGACGAGTACGTCCGAGCCGCGCGGTTCATTAAGCATCTGCCCGCGAAAATTATCGTGGTCTGTTTTCAGGCGGGTCAACTTTTCGGCAACTGTTCCGCCTCCGAGATCAGGTGCGCCTGTTTCAATCAGGCGGGTGGGTTCGCCTCCGGTGTGAGAATCAAGAAACGCGATACGTTTCATTATCGCTCCTTTGTGGATCAGGCCTGCGCCAGTGCGAAAACACGCTCGAATTCGCGCCGGTCTTCATCCAAAATTGGCAGTAGTGGACGGCGCGGATTGCCAACCGGGATGCCGAGCAATTCGCAGCCAACTTTGACCTTTTGAGTGTAGCCGCCACTTTCCATATTGCGCAGCATGGGCAGCAATTTTTCCATCAGTGCACGAGCCTGGTTGAAATCACCCGTCTGGGCGGCCGCGAGCACAGCGGCGTGTTGGCGTGGCGCGCAGGAAGCCGCACCGCCGATCCAGCTCTGCGTGCCCCATAGAAAGTAATCCAGTGCCTGGTCATCAGAACCACAAATGATCTGGTATCGGTCCCCATAGCGCAGGCGCATCTCGTACACGCGCGCCATTTCGCCGCTGGCTTCTTTTATACCAATCACATGCTTATATTCTTGCAGTCCATCCAGAACCTCGTATCCCACTTCGGTTCCGGCGCGCCAAGGGAAGTTGTAAAGTACGATCGGAATTTCAACTGCCTGGGCTACAGCGCGGTAGTGCGCCAGCAGTTCGCGCTGGTTTGGGCGTGAATAAGGCGGCACGGCCAGCATCAATCCATCGTAGCCCATTTTGGCGGCAATTTCTGAGTAGCGGATCACATCACGCGTGGCTCCTGAGTTGGTTCCGGCAATCAGTGTGGCGCGTGTTCCGGCGTATTCTTTAACGAACCTGAAGATTTCTAACCGTTCGGCTTCGCTGAAAGCATACACCTCGCCGGTGGTGCCGCCGGGCACCAGCCCGGTCACGCCGTTAGCCAGAACATAGTCGATCAACTGTTTGAGTACCTCGTAATTGATGTTTTCGTCAGAGTCGAAGGGTGTCACGATCGGGGCGTATATGCCTTTTAATTGCATTGGTTTGCTCCTGGGAAAATGGATGAAACAAAACGAGCTATTATATCGAGCTGTAGCTTTCGTATTGGCATCATACTGCGAGTTAATGTGATCAATGCCAATTCCTATGCCGGAATTCGTTGAAAGAAATTGGGCTCATCCAGTAAAGTTGAAGTATTCGAAAACCCAACCTACTCGAGTAAGCCCATGCCAGAGATTTTAACACTTTGCTGCGAAAATTGGTTAAGCTGGCGCTGAAACGTGGGTATTTCAAATCTCGATTTTCGCTCGCTTGGGTAGCAAAATTAGGATGCTTACGAGTCATTCAAAGTCAGCGTAAGGGCTCAAAAAGTCAACTTGTAGGGCGATGCTGATTTTAGCATTTGCGGTGCAGCTATTGTTATTAATGGCATTACTGACCACAGAAAATTACCCGGTGTTATTCCTGGCGGCACTTTTATGGTTTACGGGTGCTGGCCTGGTCCATCTTCAGCCGTACTGGGTGGTCGGAAAGCCCGTCAAAACATGACATTGTGGGGCGGCGTGGTCATTTTTAAATTTTGTCTGATTCGATGATTGGTCTTTCAAGTTTAAGGCAGTCAGATCTATCCTGGTCTACTACTTCAAGGTAAGGCCAGTACAGCTTTCAAATGTACTGGCCTTTTGCATTGCGTGATTGATGATCTATTGTATTTTCTGGGTGTGTCGGCGGTGGTGCCACCTTGTATTTTTCAATGGCATCTACCGACAAAATTTGGCCAAGGTCTCGCCGGTACCAACCCGGCATCGGCGCAGGTGTCGTTTTAGAAAAAGATGATCGCTGTCACGACAAACATAATACCCAGGGTCACCGGAAAGAAAATTACCTTAGGATATAGGTTATCTTCATATTCTACGAAATGGAATTTGTCCGAGACAGTGAAAACTATGGAGTTGATGGTTTGTAGGAGCAGAATCGTATACAGCGCAAAGTAAAAATACTCCAGGTAGACCACACCCGGCGCATTTAATGTGCGCCGTATATCGAGGTGGGCCAGGATGCCAATGAAAAATAATGAAGCATAGTATCCGATCAAGCCTATGGTACTGATCCCGTACATGCTCATCTTTTCAGCGATTTGGGTGACAATAAATTGCACCCCAAAGGCCATTAATATCAGGATGATCATCGGGATCAGATAAGCTACGAAAGCGTCCAATACCTCGCGCCGGACACCGACATTGAAATAAAGTTCGGGAAAGTTATTCTGCCCGATATAGTTGTTTATCCCAAAATTAGTCGAGTAGCTGTTAAAGTGATAATTGAAATAGGTGCGTTCGAGAGCCAGCCGTTCCAGCACAAAATCTTGCTCCAGGCCCATCCGGTTGAAAAGTTCCCAGTTGCCACCATACGCTGCAAAATCAGGCACCAGGATGACGTTGCGGGCAAAATCTTTGTGCCACAGCCGCAGCCAGATATCCTGCCGGTCAAATGGGTAGCGGGCATAATCAAAAGTCTGGCGCAGGGTAGTCTGAATATACCAGCCAATCACTTCTTCATTTCCCTGTTTCACACGATAGACCTCGGTGCCATCGATCTTGTCCCCTTCAGGCATGACAAAACCGCGTGAAATATCGGCCGGAATGTCATTCGAATAGCGCTGCCAAATATAGCCAGTAATGACCACGTTGTTGGCGCTGGTAAATTCCATGGATTGGATGAAAACACCGGTCGGAATAAAAATTGGCGGATCGATGTTGGTACTTTGCGAAACTGAAATCTGTGCTTCTCTGACGGAAGCCACGTCGGCATCGTTGAGAACCATGTGATAGCTGGCCGGGGTATCTTCATCTGGTGAGCGATGCGAAACCATGTACCAGATTGTCCCAATCCCGATAAGACATAATGCCGAAAATACGATCGCGGTCAGCCATAAGCCGCTGATCTTTTCCTTTCGCGCGCCGCTTACGAAATAGACCCACGTGGTTGTGATAATTGTCAGTAATGCAAAACCCAAAATGACCATTCCCCGAACTCTTTCGGAAATATACGTCCCGTCGCCAGAGTATGCAATGACCGGAGTCACCACTAACCCTGCCAGCGCAAGGGTAATGAATACACTGAAAACAACAGACCATTTCATAAATCACCTCACGTAACAATCATAAAAGATAGCAATATTATTGCATGTGCAAAAAATAGAACTTTGCTGAATTGAAAAATTTGCCTGATTTGCTGTGGTTTTTGTTCCATGGCTTTAAGGTATCAACAATATCAAGCGGGAAATACAATGAAAAGGCATTTTTTTGATCTGGAAAGAACAGAATAGCAAAAGAAAAGGGTAATCTGGTAATCATTGGAAAAGCAAAACTGAGGCAATACTTGTACGATCCAAAGTCAGAATTCTCGCGCATTGATATGGTTGGAGTGCGCTGGCCAAATCTTTAACAAAAACAAGCATGATGTTAAAGCAACAATTACAGGTACAAAGTGTGTTGTAAAAACCAACGGCGTCAGTAATTTGTGACAAGCTACGCACCAGGGTAAAAAACGACCAGCGTGATGATCAGAACTACCATGGATATAGTCGGCCAAAACATCAGTTTTGGTATCAATGCGTCTTGAGAGAGCATTTTCGACTCGACATTAAGAGTGCGCATGAGCGATATCAACCCTACAAGAAGAACCACGAGATACATGAAGATGAATAAATACTCAAGGTAGACTGTTCCGTTTAGATCCAACCCTGCGCGTAATGTATTGTGAGTGATGGCAATCACCAGGAATAAGGCTGATGATATGGAAAAAGATTCAGTGGGTTTCTCAATGGGGAATAACAGCAGCCCAAATATTTGTACCAACAAGACGCAGATGATAATTCCATACGTGATGACCGGTGAGAGCACAAGCCGCTCGGACTGGATATTGAATGCTAAAACTGGATATTTATTTATATAGATATTGGACGAGCCGCCAAATGTGGTGTTATAGGTTGCGCGAACATAGGAAAAAAAGCTGTCCTTTATTTCCCAACCAACTGGCGAAAGATTATTTTGGATGCCAGGTTTTTGGCTGGGTGACATATACTCGTATTCCTGAAAGTCAGGTACCATCAGCGCATTTATTGTATAGTCATTGGGCTCTATCAGAAGTTGGACGATACTTTGGTCGATTGGGTAATGGTTGAAGTTGAAGTGTTGACTTAGTTCGGCATTAAAAACCCAGCCAATCACAAGCTTGCCATGCTGTGTAAATCGATAGACCTCGGTGAGTTCGGATGAGCCGATGGCATCGGGGAAACGAGGCGCAATGATCCTGGCATTATCCATGTTTAATGGATATTTTTGCCAAATGTAACCGGTTAATTTCGCACTGTTGTTGGAAATACTAATATTTTCGATCATAATTCCGGTGGGAATTTGGATTGGCGCTTCGCTGACCGACAGGCTGTCTTTCTTTGTCGCAGCGATGGTAGTCGCTACATTTTCATCATTTATGATGACTTCCCTTTTTTCGAGCGAAATGGTATAGGCCAAATACCAGAGCCAAAACAGGCATAGTGTGATTAGAATGGCACCCGTCAAGGATGTTGCCCATAAGCGCAAAGACGTTTTTTTATCAGGACGAAAAACTAAAAACATCAACCCCAGCATTCCCACCAAGAGGGCCAGCCCAAGATAGAGAAATTGCACGAAGATTATCCTGGCGGGTCTGGATAGAGAATTTTGATAGACGACGGTCACCACCGTCCATTTTGAGGTCGGTAGTACTCTGAAAGTTGTCCACGAAGCCGTTTGATTGATCGATTTGCGTTCAACGTAGAAATTTTCTCCCTGCAATTGGCGTTGTGCCGCCCCTGCAAGGACAACATCTCCCGTCATGTCTGCGATATTTTGTATGGTTTTATTGATCACAGCCGGGTTTGGATGATGCACGATCTTGCCATCATCTGTGACTAATAAAGCGTAGCCTTCCTGTCCCAGATCTATGGATTGCATAAATGTTTTTAACGTTGTGCCCACAGAATGTGTCGCGGCAACCACGCCAGCAATAGTTTTCTTGCCTGTGACAGCATCTATGCGGAAGAACGGAGTTCCATAAATTACCACCCAATCTTGTGTAGCCTCACCGTACTGCTGAAGCCACTGCCCTTTACCTGCTTGGATAATTTTTTGGTACCATACTGAATTGGGTGATGTGGCATCCGAATAATCGTAGATGTCCTCTACCTGGATAAGATCATGTTTTCCGGTTTGATTTAATGCCAAATAGGGTCCATACAGCTTTTTTCCGGGATACACGCCAGGAGAAAAACAGACGACCACACCAAATAAGTTGGGT
>JAPLGT010000284.1:0-24382 GCA_026390035.1 Chloroflexota bacterium | reverse complement strand
GCCATCATACAGGTTATAAAATGTTTTACTGAGGTAAAAAAGACCATCAAATTCCATCCCATCTTTGAAATCACCCTGAACAATCGCCAGAGACTTATGCGGATAGGGGCCAAACAATGTACTAAAAGTTTTAATCGCTTTCGCGGTTGTGTTCAACACTGCCCGAGCGCGGAACTCGTTGCCAGAATAGTAATAGCTTGAAACCGTCACACCATCCACTTCCATACTGAAGACCCTGAGCTGGCGTCCCATCGCCAGGCTAAAATCCCGCCCATTTTGCAATTCATAGCGCCAACCAGACACAATTGCCTGCCCGGGTGCGCTGGCTGCTATGATGGGTAGGTCTGCCGGGTTTGCAAAGCGCAGGATCACTTCAAAATTAGCCAATGGGTAAACCATGTGTTCGCCATAATCCACGGGTTCGGCCAGGAGCCAACCACTTGAAGGCGAAAAAGGGACAAGCATCGGATACCAATCCGTCAAATTGACCTGACTGGGTCGCACGCCAAAAATCTGAGAGCCCATCACTGCCGGCCCCAATTGTTCCACTACCGGAAGCGCCAACCAATAGTTGAGCAAAATATGGTAGGTCTTCCCAGGTTGAAGCGGAGCTTCCAATTTCCAATACAGACGTTGTCCGTTGATGCTGTAATTAACCACTTCCGTATCGTCCAGGCGTAAAGCATGCAGACTAAAAACACCCGGAATTCGGTTTGGCTCAACCGCCAAAAGCATATCCGTGATCATCACCTGGGTGTTATTTGTAAATTCTATTTCCTCGCGCACATCAATGGTCTTGGCATCATAATCCATATTGGCATCAATGACATAATGGGGCAGGATGGATGGAAATACCTGTTCAGTTTGAATTGGTGGCGGAGTGGGGGTTTCAGATGATCTGACAAGCAATTTCAGCACTTGCGGGGGCGGAGGGCTGGGCATAAGAGTTTCAGTGACAGGCATTCGCTGAATGCCACACCCCGGCAGGCAAAGCAAAAGCACCAACGCTGTTATCCCAGCCGGGCGACATATACGCATAAATTAGCGATAGTAGAAAAATGTATTAACCAGGTCGGTTGTATCGATACTGGTGTGCAAATCAAGAATGGCAAAAAAATCGTTGGCAGTCGCAATCCTGCCATTGTTGCGAGAATAATAATCGCGTATAAAAGCGTAGAAAACCTGGTCGCCGAGCCGGTCACGCAGTGATTGAATAAACCTCGCACCGTTAAAATAGACTGCGTTTACATAGGCACGGAAATTGCTCGTATCATAAACACGCGAATCTACCCAACCAGATGGACCGTGCGAATCGACTCTGAAATTCCACCACCAGGTGAGCAGATCTGGATAGTTATCTTCATAAAATACATGTTCACTGTAAGTGGCCATGGCCTCATCCAACCATGGTTCAACTGCCTGATTACTGGCAACCGCACCATACCACCACTGGTGAGCAGTCTCGTGTACAGCAATCGTGGATAGATTATTGCGTACTGATCCATCAAAGCTCTGGTAAAAACTACTCGCCAGAAAATAAAGACCATCTGTTTCAAGGCCATCGTTTAAATCGGTTTCGCAAACTGATAACGCCAGATGCGGGTAAGGACCAAATTCGAAGCTGTATGTATTAACAGACATACGCGTCAGTTCGAGCACCATGGCAGCAGCAGTTGCATCGGATGCAAAATAATAGTTATAGATGGTGATACCGTTGGCATTGGCAGTACTGACCAGATATTCAGGGCTGGCAGAAATGGTGAAGTTACGCGCGTTTGGAAGGTTGTACACCAATGCCCCATTTTCGAGCACAGCGGGAGCCGAAGCAGCCACTACAGGTGCATTTACAGGGTCCGCAAATGTCAGGCTGACCCTGAAATCAGCTTTATCGTAGACCAGGTTTTCACCATAGACAAATGGATCCGGCAGCACCCACTGTCCAGCAATATTAGGCGGCACAAAAGGATACCAATCAATCAGGTTGGTCTGGCGGCCGGTATATCCAAAATTTTCTAATTTTGCCGATGAGTACGGTAAGGATAGCTGGTAAGTGATCCCAATTTTGACTTCCTGCCCAGGCTGGAGTGCTGCATCCAGAGTCACAGTAAGCCATTGCCCAGCCAGGTTGTAATTGCTGGATCCGCGATTATTGATAGAAACGCTTTGCAATGTAAAAACGCCGGACCAAAGATTGGGATTGACCCCAAAGGCGATATTAGAAAGCTCACTGGATGAACGATTTGGATAAACTACGATCTCATTTACTGTTACCGTATGCCCGGCGTAATCCATTAAGACCGAAAGGTTGTAATTTGGCTTATCCACTGATGCAGGTGCTGACTGGGGTGCAGCATCCGTCGGTCCTGGCACTTGTGCAGGCTCAGCATCGGTTGGCTCGGCCGTGGGCGCATCGGGAGGTTGGATGGTATTTGTGGGCTGGGGGATTGGCGTTGTGGTTGCTGTTTCTGAAGGGCTAACAGTTTCGGTGAATAATGGCGTTTCAGTCGGCAGCGATGGTTGAAACGGGGTATTGGTGGCCTGGGGATTCGCAGTCACCAAAACGTATTCTTCACTCGGGCGAGGGTCAGTCGATGTGTTTGTATTTACTTGTGCAGCGGCACAAGCAGTTAACAGAAAAACCCAGGTAAAAAAGTAATTTAGGCGGAGGTCATGGCGGCGATTTGAGTTCATGGCGCTTATAGATAGGCTTGAATTATATATGCTTTATGGATCTGTTAATCGATATTCGGCTGTTTTTATTCCGGGTAGTTGCCCGATCCATCCGGGGCAAAAAAACATCATATCGAACCAGATGATTAATGGTCATTATTAAACTCCACACCTGGACTAGCGCTTGCCTTTTTTAGCCAGAAAAACGACCAGGAATATCGCGGTCGCCGTCAAAACAATCGCGGAACCGGAAACGATATTCAGATAATAGCTGAGATACAAACCAACCAGCGATGAAGTGGCCCCAATGCCAGCGGAAATAAACATCATCGGAGCCAGGCGGCGAGTCATCAGGTATGCTGTCGCCGCCGGGGTAACCAACATGGCAGCAGCCAACCCCACCCCAACTGTCTGTAGTGAGATAACCACTGTCAGCGCCAACAAGAGCAGCATAATATTTCGTAACAATTCCGCTGGCAGGCGCAGAGTTGCCGCAAGGACAGGATCAAACGAAATCACCATGAAAGGCCGGTAAAGCAGGGAAACTGTCAATAAAACAACCGAACCCAACCCAAAGGTAATCCACAAATCAGTAGTCGAAACACCCAATACATTTCCAAAAAGGATATGGCTTAAATCCACCGCATAACTTCGAATGGAAGAGATCATTGCTACGCCCAATGAAAGTGCCGCAGCAAACAGGATACCGATGGCAGTATCTTCTTTGATGGCACCCTGTTTGGAAAAATAACCGATCCCCAGCGCCACAACCGCCGCAGCCACCAGAGCACCGATCAGCAGGTTACCGCCAAATAGATAAGCGATCGCCACTCCAGGCATAATGGCATGTGCCAGAGCATCGCCCAGGAAAGCCATGCCGCGCAGGACCACATAGGTTCCCATGACCGCGCACAAGATACCTACCATCGTACCAGCCAGCAAACCGCGCTGCATAAAGGCATAACTAAGAGGTTGTAACAAGATGTCCATAAGGGTCATAACTTTTGATCCCAGCAATATTTTAATAAGCCCAGAAAATAATTTAATCAGAAAACTGCATTATTCAAACAGCGTGTCAACTTCCGGTTCATGGTGGTGTTCCTCGCCAGGAGGACAACATTCATCTACCAACATGGCGCCATTTTCCATAACGAGTAAGGAACTACCAAAAGCCTTCAATAGGTTTTCCTGGCTTAATACTTCGCTCGCTGCACCAAAAGCTACCAGGCGCTTATTGAAAAGCAGCACCGTGTCGAAGCGTGTGGCGGCCAGATTAAGATCATGGGTGGAAATGATTGCCGTAACCTTGCGATCTCGCAAACGATCGAGCAGGTTAAGAGTGGCTTCCTGGGTGGTCACATCCACACCAGTAAAAGGTTCATCCATTAATAATATATGCGGTTCCTGGGCAAGCGCACGCGCAAGGAAAACCCTTTGCTGCTGGCCTCCAGATAGATCACTGATCGAGGCTTTGGCCAGGCTGGCAATACCCATTTCTGCCAGGCTGCGCTCCACAGCTATCTGATCTGCGCGGTTGGGGCGGGAAAACCAGCCCCGGGTGTTATAGCGTCCCATCATGACCACATCATTCACAGTAACGGGAAATCGCCAGTCAACCTCTTCCCTTTGCGGAATATAGGCTACACAGTCTTTGTGGTCACCCAATGGCAAACCGTGGATCAGGATCCTTCCGGTTTTCAAAGGCAGCAAACCAACCATGGCCTTGAACAGTGTTGACTTTCCAGCACCGTTCGGACCTACAACCGCAATCCGGGCACCGTGTGGAACCTGAAAACTGACGTCGTATAAGACAGTTTTATCCGCATAGGCAACACTGATATTTTCGACTTCCAGACGATGAGGCGTATGAGTCATTTCAATTCACACTCAATAGCCAAAGAAACTAGTATGGTACACCACTGAACCGATCAAGAGCAAGCAGATCACCCCGCTGGTGACTATGATGACTGGTTTTTTTTGATGGCCGGGATTTGTGGCCAGTTGGTTTTTAGTATCAACAATTTTGGATCGGCGCTGCTGGTCGGCATTCAATTTGGCACCTACAGCACCAGCCACAGGGATTGCAGCACAGAACATGCACATAATAATTTTCTCCTGATTATTTCGATAACGCTAAAACTACCGGCAGTTCGCACACAGACCAAATAACTGCAACCAGTGCTCTCGAATGGTATAACCTGTTCGGTCAGATATGGCCTTGATCAGATAGTCCAGGTCGTCACCTTCAAAAAAGGTCACTTGTCCACAGCCCTGGCACAACAATAAATGCTGGTGCCCCTGGCTGGCAGAGATAAAAGCCTGGCAGCCCGATGGTTGGTGAACTCGTTGGATCAGGTGCAGCTCTTCCAGTTTTTCGAGCGTGCGATAAACTGACACCAGCCCTAATTCAGGGTGGTTTGCCCGGGCAGAATCAAACACTTCTAATGGCGTCATCGCGCGTGGGCTGGCTCCCACAATCTCCACCACCGCCCGGCGCGAACCAGTCAGCCGGTAACCATTGTCAGATAAAGCTTTTAACCAGTTTTCAGCAGTCATAACACCTCTTTATTGAAAATCATTTTCAATTATAGAGGAGTCCGCCAAAATGGTCAAGGTTCTCAGTCAATTAACCCGAATTTGATTTATTCCACTGAACCAACACCGTGTGTTAAAATAATATCAACCTAGGAGGAAGAAAATGGATCGTAGAAATATTCTTTTTATCATATTGGTGATCTTGATTGCCGGGATTGCAGTCTACCAGTACAGCATTCCGCCGACATTTAACGGCACGCAGATCGATCCCCCAAAACAGATGCCAGATTTTACACTGCCGTCTTTAAATGGATCAACTCAGTTAAGTTCTTTCCGCGGGAAAATTACTGTTATTTTCTTTGGCTTTACCAACTGCATGGATATTTGCCCGGCAACTCTCGCAAAGCTTAATGTTGCGCTGGATAAGCTTGGTGAAAATGCCAATGACGTGCGTGTTGTTTTTATTTCAGTCGATTACCAACGTGATACGCCCGAAACAGTTGCCACTTATGCAAGTAAATTTCGCCCCGATTTTATCGGACTGACCGGAACTCAAACCGAGATAGACTCGGTCACCAAAGACTATGGCATCTACTATAAATTGGGTACCCCAGATGCGAATGGTAGTGGAACATACCGCAGCGGTGATGGTACTCGACCGGCAAGGCCGGCTCGAGATGACCTGGTCTACGGACCAACAGCCTGCTGAAATTGCGGCTGACCTCACCTTCCTGCTGAAATAACATCACTGCTGGATACATAATTCCATGTATCCAGCAGTGATGTTATTTTTTAGGCTCTTATAGAATAGTGGGAGACAATCAATCAGCGCCATTCCGGAGCATCAACTTTAATTATTTATTCACTACACGCAAATTTATGGCAGCGCTTTTTCACGATATTTTCCAAAGAAACTGCCTGCCATTCGTCTATTCGGCCCTTATTCGTGATAAAAACACCCACAATCGTCCCCGCAATACCTGCGCTTGTTACCGCAGATTAAATATTTTCTCCCCACTAATCTGGGGAGAATCATTTTTTGTAGGCGCTTTGGCAAAATAAGGCCATCCTGAAAACTTGCCCGATTTTTACCAAAAAAGTAAATGTCTGGCTTGAAAATTGACGTTGTTCAGGTGTCATAATAGTCCCGCACTAAGAACCGGGGCAATTTATGAATACCAAACCGGCCAACCAGATTGCCGGTTTTTTATGGTTCAACCGGAAAACCCTGGGCTCTCCAATAAGTAATGCCACCCGCCATACTGGTCACATTGCTGTAACCTGATTTTTTGAGCAGATCACGTCCCTGCTGTGAACGATTATCCGAACCACTAATTACAATAATCAGTTTATCTTTGGGGAATTTACCCAGCATCGCCTGAACCTGGCCAATCGGTAGCAGAGTGGTAGCCGGAATATGCATTCGATCCCATTCGGTTCGTTCGCGCACATCAAGCAAATAGGCTGATTCCGTCAGATAGAGGTCATATGCAGCGCTCACGCTGATCACGTCAGGTACACTGGTGCCTTCGAGCCGGGTCTGCGTGGTAACAGTCAGCTCGGGCACCGGTGTTTGGAAAACAGGATCCGGCATTTTTTGCCCATTTATGGCCAAAACAGCGACTACCAACGCAGCAAAAACCACAAAACCAATCTGCATCGCAGGCCGGCGCATAAAATTAAACAGGCTTTGTGGACGAGAATGGCTTGAACGGCTCTGCGAACCTGAGCGGCGTCTACGAAACATGGCAGTCTCCTGGGGGACTTAGTCGCGGATCAAATAGATACGCATATCGATTCTGGGTATATTTCTCTCATGGGCAGCCCCCCACAGGTTTGGGAAGCTCCGCAGAGATGCCTTTTGGCCAGATGTGAATGATAAAAGGCAAGGACGGCAATGCTGGTCAGGCTACTGTCTAATCAGATTCCAGACAGTAGCCTGGAGTAACTGGTGAAAGCAGGCTACTCACCATGATTCTGCCCTTCATTTGGGTTTTGTGGCACGCTGCTCTCGCATCGCACTGGCAACCTGTCTGGAATTCTGGTCGGTACGCTTTTCCAGTTCGCTGATCACATTTGCATAATCGTCATCATTTCGATTCTGACTGAGTTTAAAACTGGCTTCCAGCCGGGTCAATTCCACCTTAAAACCAATCACAGCCTGCATCTGTTTATTCACAAATTCAGATGGCAATCCATCCAGGCTGTATCCGGTGCCAGGTTCGTGACTGGCAACCAGCCGCGCCAGAATACCATGCAGCTCAACATCATCGTGGATCAGACTGGGTTTTCCATAAGCATGGACTGCAATGTAATTCCAGGTTGGGACATTGACATGGTCATACCAGCGGGCCGAAATATAAGCATCCGGCCCGCTGAAAATCAGAAGCACATCTTTCCCATTTTCAAAATTACGCCACAAGCTATTGGCTCGCGCCACATGCCCATAGACAAAAAGTTTTCCGTTTTCATCTTCCAAACTGACCAACACATGACTGGCAACCGGAACCTCGCCATCCCAACAAACCAGGGTGACAAAATCGTTCTGGCGCATGAAGTTCTTTACTTTATCGAGGTCAGCTTCTTTAAAAAAACCGGAAATATACATTCAAGGTATCCTTTTGTAGACATGGCTTGATGGTGGAAAAATCCACCCAGGTGATGGCCTTCTTTAGAACCCGGATGGAACCCGGTCAGCCCAGGGTCTTGCCTGTTCCAGTTGTCCAGCCAGGCGGAAAAGCGTGGCTTCGTCACCGAATTTACTTACAAAGTGCATACCAACTGGCAAGCCATCTGCGCTCCAAAACAAAGGCACCGACATGGCAGGCTGCCCGGTAACATTGAAAACCGGAGTCCAGGGGATAAAATCAAAAGTTTGAGCAGCCAATGGCTTAATGATCCCCATGGCTTTGAGCAGCCAACCAGCATCAAGGCTGCCAATCACATTAATCAGCGACTTTTCACTGGCAGACGGCTGAAGTGCCCCAATCTTAACCGGCAGCTGCGAAAGCGTGGGAGTCAACAGCAGGTCGTAACCTTCAAAGAAGGCGGCGATCTGACGGGCGCATACCTGCAAATAACGCGCCGCAGAAGCATAATCATGCGCGCTCATGGCTTTTCCAAGCATACCCAGGCCGAAGCTGGATGGGTCATAATCTTGCACAGACACCTTTTTTCCAGCCGCGGCAGCAGCCTCTTCAATATCTGCCCGCAACTCAGCCGCCAGAATGGTAACAAAAGCCAGCGAGAAAGTCTCGCCATCAACTTCGGGCGCGGCCTCGACTACTTCATGGCCCAACTCTTTCAACAAGCGGATCGTGTCTTCCAAGCCTTTCAAAACTTCAGGCTGCACATTTTTCCCCAGCATGGGCTTGCCAGTGAAAGCAATCCGCAGCTTGCCTGGCAGGGTGGATACTTCCTGCAGAAAGGTTCCTTGCTGAGCAGGCGCGTAATAAGGTGCACCGATATCAGCACCTTGAGTGGCATCCAGCATCGCGGCCGAATCACGCACCGAGCGGGTCAGGACGTGTTCAATGGCAAAACCGTGCCAGGCTTCACCAATAGCCGGGCCGGTGGGAGTGCGGCCTCGGGTTGGTTTTAGACCAAAGAGACCACAAGCCGAGGCGGGAATACGAATGGAACCGCCGCCGTCGCCACCGGATGCCATCGGAACGATACGGGCTGAAACCGACGCGGCAGAACCACCCGAAGAACCGCCCGGTGTCCGCGACAAATCCCAGGGGTTGTGTGCCGCCCCAAAAGCGCCAGGCTCGGTATAAGGAGTCAGGCCAAATTCCGGGGTGTTGGTTTTGCCCAGAATGATCACTCCTGCTTTTTTCCAGCGCTGTACTAACTCGCTATCCACTTTAGCTGGGATATTCTTCCAGAGTTTGTTGCCTGAGCTGGTTGGGACGCCAGCGATTGTCGCCATCAAATCTTTGATCAGAAACGGTACCCCAGCAAAAGGAGAATCGGGCAAAGACTTGCTGGCGGCATCTCTGGCAGTATCATACAATTTAGTGACTACAGCATTTAATTGTGGGTTATGTGCTTCGATGCGCTGTATGGCCTCATCAACCAGTTCAACCGCGCTCACTTCCTTCTTGCGTACCAGGTCAGCCAAACCCAGCCCATCATATTTGGCATATTCGGGAAAAGCAGTCATAGAATCTCCTTTTTCTAAAAAACTCGACAACAGCCTGGAATGCGTTCGTAAATACAGAACCTATTCCATTCGCGCCAGATCCCGCAACATTTGACGGGTTGATTCATACCGGATTGTCATAAATCCCAACTGCCGGGCGGCAGCAATATTGGCAGCAGAATCGTCAATAAAAACACATTCATCAGCTGGACGATCAATTCGAGCCAGCATCATCTCGAAGATACGCGGGTCAGGTTTTACCAACTCGACAAAACCAGAGACCAATATATTTTCAAATAAGCTAAAAAAGGAATATTGATGACTTACAAGTTGAAACTTCTCATGTGACCAATTCGTCAAACCAAACAAGCTGTACCCTTTTTCTTGAAAAGGTTGAAGGGTATTGACTGTGGACTGGATGGGTCCCCTGATTGATTCTTCCCAGCGCTCATCGTAGGCCCTGATCAAATCCGCATACTGTGGAAAACGTGCAGATAATTCAGCCACGCCATCCGCAAATGGACGTCCCTTATCCTGTTCAAGATTCCAACCATAGAAATCGATATCAACCAAGAACTGCTCCATTTCAGCGACATCCTCGCCAAAAAATTTCCGGAACAGGTTGCGCGGATCCCAATCCAGCAGCACACCACCAAAATCGAAAATGAGGGCAGGCAAGCGGGAATTCATGGCTTGATATCCGCCAACGGCCCGTTGGGATCGATAATATCTTTGAGAACATCGAAAGGAATGACCACAGTCTGCGCCCCGGCAGCATAGGCTGTCACCTGGTACTCATTGAAAATAACCACCAAGCCATCTACGCTAATATTCCAGACGCTATAATTTTCAACGCTCGGATCGGCCCCAGCAGTAAACATCTCAAAACCAATATCCCGTTTGCCCAATTCCTGCCCGCAATATTTCGCAATGGCCGGCAAAGGATCCACTGAGTTCAAAAACAATTGATCCAGTCGAATTTCCTTGCCAGCCCCAAGATCAAAATTATACGAAAAAGTGATATGGTACGGGTGCGCCGCCCCATCCACCATACCCTCGATCTGAAATCGAAGACTGAAAATGTGACCAGGCGGAGAAACGAGCGCATAGCTCAGATCAAAGTAACTGCCCGCAGAGATTGGGATGGCAGACTGCATGCTCATGTCGTTTCTAAACTGATCCACTGCTCGCTGAACAAGCTCCGTTACTCCCTTATTAAACTGCTCAACCCTGGGATCACTACTACCCTCCATAACTGGCACCTGCGTTTTGAAGGTGTAATCTGGCGCTTTACCCGTTTGGCTGGAAACCGTGGTAACCAAACGAACCTGTTGATAAAGTGGAAGTTCAGTCGGCGCAGGGGCAACGGTTGCAAGCTGGGCAGGGCTAGCCAGCGTTTCAGAAGCTGGCGCAAATTCCTGCGACTGGAACGGCATTCCGCATGCGGCCAAAATGACCACCAGCGGACAAGTGAAAATGAGTCGTAAATATTTCATAGGCTCCTGTTCATCGATACAAACTAACACTCAATCCCAATGCAGCCTGTTATCCAAGTTAACCAATTTTCTCATTCAGCCGTTTCAAGCGATGCTCCAGCTCAGCCATCCAATGTTTGTAAATATATGGAGGTAGATCAGCACTTTTGACGTGCGCGATGGCAGTTTTTGTCCAGGTCTGAGCCGCGAGAGGGTCACGTCGGTTGTGTTCATAATACTTGGCAAGTTCCACGTGTGCGTAGATATGGCCTTCTGCAGCAGCCCGCTCCCATAATTGTATGGCAGTTACCATGTCACCACGCCGGCGCTGAAGAGCTGATAAGCGCTTTACAGCTTGCCAGAAATCAGGCTCCGGCAAGGTAGTTTTTAGTCCGCGTTCGTAAAGTAAAGCCGCATCATCCCAGCGGTTCAGATCCTCGAATAACTTTGCAAGCGCAATCACATCCTGCCCATGCTCTAGATCAGTTCCATGCGGATCAGCCAGCATACGTGCAGTCAGGCTGAGCAAGGCAGCCATGGCCACAACATCCATGGCATTATGATAAAACACTCCTTTGAGCGGCATTACATCACCTGTCCGCAAGTAGTCAAAATATAGCCAGGGAATTTCGAAACCGGGCACTTCTTCACTCGTTCGCGGCGCTGACATAATGTGCTCTTCAAGATATTTCAGCGCCCGGCTCGGTAACCGGTCACGCCACAAGCGGCGAGCCAATGGCAGCAAATCGATATGGGAAAATCCACTAAAAGGACAGGGAATATTATTGAGCTCGTAACGGGTGCGCAGCAAGGGCGCGTCAAAAGCCTTGCCATTAAAGGTTACAAGTGCCGCACAGGGCGCTAAAAAATCGGCGAGTGCTTCCAATAGGGCAGGTTCTTCAGCCGGATCGCGCATAAAAAATAATGACAATTTGAATTCGTCACCGACGAAACGCCCTGCTCCGACCATGAAAGCATACGTACCCGTGCCCCCAGAAAGGCCAGATGTTTCTGTATCAAGAAAGGCAAACTGAGAAAGACTCAATTGGGCAATCCGCTCATCCCTGGCCCAGGCAGAAAGAGTATTCAGCGGAGCATCAATCTCTATGGAAGCAGCTCCATGCCGGTAATCCATCGGGAAAACCTGCTCAACCACAAAAGCATCCCCCAGGCGAGTGGCAATCCAGCGTCCGCCGAGTGACTCTTCCAGGGATGTTAATTTTTTCCCCGCTACTTTTACCTCAGGCGGCTTTATTTCCAATGTTCCAACTCTAACACCCAATGATTTAAGCTTATCTGCAAGTGATGGCATGTGAGAATTATAAACATAAAACCGGTTAAGAAACGCCCAGTTTTACCAACCGGGAACAAACTCCAACCGGCGTACGTTAATATTTCAAACCAAACCAACCAATTGAGGACACATGAAAAAGATAAACACCTTATCACTGGCATTCATTCTACTAACCATCATGATCATGGCAGCCTGCTCGGCGACAGAAAACCAGGCAGAACTCCCAGGTTCTACCTGGAGATTAATCTCCTACGGCCCCCTGCACAATCAAACTGCCGCAGTTCCAGACATTGAAACTTCGCTGCGTTTTGATAAAGATGGAAAAATGGGAGGCAACCTGGGTTGCAATTCCTTTTCGGGCGATTTCAAGGTCAACGCTGATCAAATTATCATTGGACAGGTCGCGGCAACAATGATGTATTGTCAGGAACCTGTTATGCAGCAGGAAAACGCGACATTGCAGGCAATTTCCAGCACAAACAGCTTCCAGCTTAACGCAGATAGGCTGATCTTTACATCGGTCAATGGTGAAACTGCCATAATATTTGAACGTGTTGGAAATTAAAGGATTGGAAAATCGCAAATTGCGTCGAAAAGTTTTATCGAAAAAACACGGTCAGGATCCATACCCCGGAACAAGTTCTTTTAGAATTGCCAGCGTTTCCAGTTTGCCCCCAACTCCATTTTCTCCAGCTGGGCCTACACATGAAGGACAACCATCTTCACAGGGGCATTCCAGGACAAGCTCCAGCGCCCGCTGCACCAGCTCAATATGCATCTCAAACAACTTCTGGCTGAATCCTATCCCAGCCGGAACCAGGTCATAGAGTACCACGACCGGTGCACCATCCGCGAAGGCAGCTTGCGGGTCGAAATGAACACCCAGATCGCCGCTGTCACACATCAAGAATAATGGTGCCAGCTGGCCCAACACACTTGCAAACCCGGCCAATCCGCTGCGCATACGCACATTTTGTTCTGCTTTGCGATGACATTCAGGGCAGAGTGTCACCAGGTTATCAAGGCTATTGGCGCGGGTAAGCTGCTGCGCGGTGAGCGCGAACGTTTCGCCAGGATTCGGCGCTTTTGATTCACCGGATCCGGCTCTAAAAAAATTCCTGAACGGGATTTTATGGTGGACATCATGCTGACGCGCACCTTCCTTGATCCCGCAAACCTGGCAACTAAATCCATCCCGGGTACGCACTTTCTCGCGGATTTTCGGCCACTCGGGGCCATAATCATTCGGAGCATTCGTCCACAAACCGTTTTTGGCAAGTTTCTCGACTGTTTCTTCTGCGATGGTTATCCAGTAACCAGTTGTTTGAAGCTCGCTAGGCGGTAGATCCAGCGGTTCCTGCCCAAGGATTTCCCCCGTGAACCACATGCGCTTACGAAAAGCAGTCACTTGGGTAGTTACTTGAAGATCGCCAAAAGCTTTTTGCCCGCCTGGGGTTTGTACGCTATCCAGTAGACTCAACAGACTTACATTGGTGTCTCTCAGCGCTTCAGTAAAATAATCCAGGGCGACCGGGATCAACGCTGCGGCGTGTGTCTCGTAATTCAAATCCTGCACAAAATATTGTTGTCCTTCATGCAGGTAAACCGCATGCGGATGCACCATCCAGGCTGCCGATTCAAGATCAACCTCGCCAATGATCTTTGGACCTTCTCCAGCCTCAGCGTGCAGGATAATATTTTCTGGCGAGGCAGAGCGCAATGAAACCGATGCAGCCGGATATGCATCCGCCATCCAAAAATATTTATCACTAGAGAAGTGGGCTTCGTTATTTTGTGTCAAAAACTCAAGAAACTCGCCCACATCCAGGCCACCAAAGCGTTCATCCTTTTCAAACGGGTATTCGAACAAAGCGCAGCGCAGATGGTTTAGCAGAATCAAAAGATGGTCCGGGTTGATCAGCGCCTGCTCCGGTGAACGCGCAAAAAAGTATTCGGGGTGATGCGCCAGAAATTGGTCCAGCGGGTTTGGAGTGGCGACCAACACTGAGACTGCCGGGGCAGCGCCTCGCCCTGCCCGACCAGATTGCTGGGTAACGCTCGCAATTGTTCCTGGATAACCAACCAGAATAGCCGCACCCAGCCCACCGATATCGATGCCAAGTTCCAAGGCATTGGTGGCCACAACCAGTCTGACGCTGCCATCCCGCAGCCCCTTTTCAATTTCCCGACGTTCAGCCGGCAGATAACCGCTGCGATACCCACGCAATCCAGATGGCGAGGCTGGTAAAGCCAGATCCCCTGGCCAGTCACGCTTTGAGCTTGCTGGGCTGGATCTGCCTGCTTCTAGCAAATATTTCAATAGGATTTCAACGCTGCGCCGCGACCTGGCAAAAACAACACTCTGTACATCGTTTTCGAGCAGATCTTGAGACAGGCGCACACTTTCTTGGACGGCGCTTTTGCGCAGACCGAGAGCTTCATCGATGACCGGTGGGTTATAGATCAGGAAATGCCGTTCGCCCCGCGCGGACCCATCCACATCCACCAGAACAACCGGGGCTTCGATGAGCCTTCCGGCCAGTTCGGCCGGATTGGCAATCGTTGCCGAGGTAAGAATAAACTGTGGACTGGCTCCATAAAATCTGGCAATCCGCTTAAGTCTGCGAATTACATTAGCGACATGTGAGCCAAACACCCCACGATATGTATGCATCTCATCAATAACGACATACCGCAGGTTTCGAAAAAAATCAGCCCAGTTGGTGTGGTGTGGCAATATTCCGGTATGGACCATGTCTGGATTGGAAAAGATGATATTAGCTTTTTTCCGAACCAGGGAGCGCTGCGCCTGCGGTGTATCGCCATCATAAATCGCTGATTTAAGCTCAAATCCTGGTAAGCCCTCAAACAATCCTGCCAGCCCTGCGTTCTGATCCTGAGTAAGGGCCTTGGTGGGGAAAAGATATAAAGCCCGCGTTTCCGGATTATCCAGAATGGCTGCTAAAACAGGCAGGTTATAAGCCAGGGTCTTTCCGCTGGCAGTACCAGTCGCCAAAATTACATTTTCTCCGGAACGGGAATGATCCCAGGCCGCAACCTGGTGGCTATAAAGGGAACGGATACCACGCGCCCTTAAGACCGAGACGATTTGGGGTGGCAAATCAATCGGAAAATCGGCCATCATCGCCGGGCGCGCAGGCAGAACTCGCCAGGTAGAAATGTTTGGAAAGGTTCTTGTATCGTTTTTCCAGCGTTGAAAAAGATCCGATAATCCCATGCCAGAGTTTCCTGAATATATCCGTGCTGATAAAATAAATTGTATCTCATTTTATCCTGCAAGGCCGGGTATCGCACTGAAACCAGAAAAAATATTCATGCCCGGAAAGGTTCCGCAGTTGTATAATTAATAGTATGACAGCCTCACCTTTGCTGCGCCTTCTAGCCCCCAATACCATGCGGGTTACACATTTTGACCCATCCCAGGGACTCCCTGCCGACCGGCCCTGGCTTAATGACGTTTTGCTACCCATCCCAGAAAATGAAAAACGAGGCAGCGAAATCACCTTTGAGCTGGAAAATGGCATCAGCTTTGCAAAAAACAGCCAGGGACAAACTTTTTTTAGCGAAAAAACGCCTCCCACATTTGGTATCCGTAAAGATCGTCCCTATTTTTATTTTGATATTCCCCAAACAGCTTTCTACGCTGGACGACACCACGTCGACAACGGCATTCGCCTGACGCTGAAAAGATCAGATGGTGAATCTTTTTATGGCTGGGGGGAATGGTTCAATGCTTTCGAACGAAAAACAGGCCCGGTGAATCTAGATAACCGCAATGCCCTCTTTGGCGAACAAGATCGGTTAACCTACTCTGGCCTGCCATTCTTTATCTCCAGCCAGGGTTATGGTTTCCTCTTGTTGAATTCTTACCGCTCCCAGTGGACCCTCATGCCTGATCAGCTGGTGATAGATGCTGACGGTCCAAACGCTGATTACATTCTCATCTATGGGCCGGCATTCAAAGAAATTCTACGTTCTTATACTGCGCTGACCGGCCGCCCACCTCTTTTACCACGCTGGGGTTTTGGGCTGTGGGTCACAGGCTATCCGCAGGAACACCAGAACAGCATCCTGGAAAACGTCCGCAATCATCGTGAAAAGAATATTCCGCTGGATGCCGTAATCCTGGATTACCATTGGGAAGAACGCTTCCACAACTTCAAATGGCGACAAAAACTTATTCCAGATCCGCAGGCGCTGGTCGCCAGCCTCAGCGCTGAAGGGATCCACCTGGGACTCATCCTAACATCCTACCTGAACACACACAACCGGCCAATTCAGAAATGGCTGCTCAACTCATTCGGGCAGAACGTAACCCCGGGTCTGGAATCTGATGACGAACGCGCATTGGAAGAATTTGCCGAGGCTAGATCCAAAGGTTTTCTAGCCCATGAAAAAGTGCGCTGGTGGTTTGGAACGGGTGGAATGCTCGACTTTACAAATCCACAGGCCGTCGCCTGGTGGCGGGAAAAACTGCGACCGCTCTTTGAAATTGGCGTAGACTTCATCAAAAACGATGACGGTGAAGACCTGCCAGATGACGCGCACGCGTATAATGGTATGGATGGACGAGAATATCATAATATTTACGGGTTCTATTATGGGCGTGCCATGTATCAGCGTAACCCAGATACCCTTGATGCTGCCGCAAGCCAGGCGGATAAACCCAAGCAGGCTCGCAATCTAATTTACGCGCGCAGTGCCTGGGTCGGGTCTCAACGCTTTCCGGCTCTCTTCCTGGGTGACCAGGAAGCCAATTTCGAAGGTATCCGGCGCAGCATTCGCGCCGGACTTAACCTCGCCTTGAGCGGTTTTTCGTATTGGACAGCCGACGTGTTCGGCTTATCAGGAAAAACGACGCCCGAAGTTCATATGCGCTATGCGCAATGGGCTCTGCTCAGTCCGGTAGCCCGCTACTTTGTGCGCCCTGCGCAAATCGACAATACCCGCTTTCCGTGGTCACACAACCCGGAAGTGGAAGCTAATTTCAAAAAACACGCTGAACTGCGCTTGCGTCTACTACCATATTACAATAGCCTGGCACACGAAAGCTACAACACAGGTCTTCCAATCATGCGTCCACCCATGCTAGAATTTCAGGATGATATTCGATTTCGCAGCGTGGATGATCAGATCATGCTAGGCAGCAGTTTAATGATTTGCCCAGTGATTGAGGCAGGTGCAACCAGCCGCAAGATCACCCTGCCCGCTGGAAAATGGCATGACTTTTGGTCGGATGACAGCTGGCAAGGTCCAGATATTATCGAATATCCCGCTCCGCTTGATAGATTACCTTTATTGGTAAGAGGCGGAACCATCTTGCCCATGGGGCCGGCAGCCCAGAACATCCCCAACCGGCATATTTTCGATCCGTTGGAATTGAACATCTGGTCGCCTTACCCGGCCAAGGGCTTATTTTATGACGACGATGGATACTCAACAGGCTATCAGCAGGGCGAATTTTCGCGCATGGATCTGCAGGCTGAAGTACATGGAACAAATCTGACCATTCATATCTCAAAAACGCAAGGACAATTTGAGGGCCAGCCAGAAAAACGCTGGGTCAATATCATACTGCACGGAGACCAACAAGGTATCGTCGATTATGCTTGCGCAAATGGGCAGGATATTCCGGTTTCCTTCAGCTCCGGTTCATTCAGCATCGCATTTGAACAAGTTATCGCCAACGATACGCTTGTCGAGATCATCTTTCGCTCATAAAAGGTTGGACAATGAAAACATTACGGCAGATAATCACACTGATCATGCTCACATCCCTGCTTGCCGCTTGCAACCTGCCGGCGCGCCCAACTTCTACCCCCATCATAGACCAGGCTCTGGCCGGTACGATAGTGGCCATGACACTGGAATCTTTGCACACAAAACTACCAGAAAGCACGCCAGCACTCTCGAATCCCGCGGTTAAAAATTCTCCCGCACCGACGATTATTACCCCCACTCCAACCATGGCACAGACTTCTACCCCGACAGCCACCATCACACCCACCTACGCTGTCCCAATGATGAATTTCACCGTTAATTCAAATTGCCGCGAAGGACCCGGAAAGGATTACAAGGTAGCAATTGTATTTCAAACCGGACAAAAAGCAGAGGCAGTTGGTGTCATGGGGAATTATTGGATCGTAAAGAATCCCAAGAGCAATGATCCGTGCTGGATCGCGAACGACCTGGCCAGCCCATCCGGAAGTACCTGGACGCTTCCGACTGTCACTGCGCCTCCGGCTCCAACCAGCAATCCACCCACAGCCCCCGGTTGGTCAAAATATAACTACGATTGCGTTTTCGCTTCGGGTGGAAGCACCGTTACCATGAACATGATATGGTCTGACCGCGCATACAATGAAGCCGGTTACAAAGTATACCGGGATGGACAAGTAGTAGCCAGCCTGGCAGCCGATAGCACCTCCTATATAGATGTTTCATTTGTGGCGAGCGGCCAGACTATCAGCTACTATGTGGAAGCCTATAGCAACGCCGGACAAACGAAAAGCAGCACAATCACCGCATCCTGCCAATGACAGAAATAACTGCGTTGGATGCACGGGTTGAACTTCTTCGGATGCTGGCAAACCGCCTTGAACGGCTCTCTGTTGATTCTATTTGGGCTCGCCGGGCCAGCGGTCTCCGTGGATCGCTCATCAAAGCCCTGGAAACCATTGATACCAATCAGCCATTTCCAACCGAACAGCTTGATATGCTGATCGAACGGAGTTTTCAAATCCTACGCAACGCCGCCCGTGAAATTCCAGATGCCGAGGCGCAGTGGCGCAAATACCAGGGGAAAGCCTGATCTTAAAAAACACCCGGCTCTGTGCAAAAACGGCTTCAAAACGGCGATTACTACCAACTGTCAACACCAATCAGGAGAGAAGAAATGCCCCGAAACTACCAGAGTGCCAATCCGACCCAATTCCAGCGCATCCCCAGCCATACCCGTGATGACGACTTTATTAAGAATTTTCTTCAGAATGCAACGATCGGACACGTGGCACATACGCAGGATGACCAGCCCTTCATCACTCCGACTAATTTCTGGTTTGACGAAGAGAAGCACCGCATCACCTTCCATTCAAATATTACAGGGCGCATGCGCGACAACCTGGAAACCAATCCGAAAGTCTGCATGGAAGCCAGCGAATATGGACGCTTTCTACCAGCAAATACTGCTCTGGAATTCGGCGTTCAATACCGTTCAGTTATGGTCTTTGGTAAAGTCCAGGTAATAAAAGAAAAGGCAGAAAAAACCGAGCTTTTATACAACCTGCTAAAAAAATATTTTCCACACATGACCCCCGGAAAAGAGTACCGCCCGATTACAGACCAGGAACTAGCCCGCACGACTGTATATGCAATCCAGATCGAATCCTGGAGTGGCAAGGAAAATTGGGATGAACAGGCCGAAGAACTCCCTGATTGGCCTTTTCTCTCTGATGAACTTAAGAACGCCTGAATTTTATTAGTGTATAATTTCTCAAAGAGATGATCCAACCATGTCAAATCCTGATGCCTATAACCCCAAACCATCCCGACTCGTACTATACAGTACGGCCTGGTGCCCAGATTGTAAACGTTCAAAATCCTTGCTCAACAGCCAGAATATCGATTATCTCGATATTGATATCGGCAAAGACACCGATGCTTATCTCTTTGTAGAAAAGCTAACACGCAGGGTACGTATTCCAACTATTATTTTCCCTGATGGAACAATCCTGATCGAACCCAGCGATGAAGTCCTGAGTCGCCAGCTTGGAGTTTCCTGAAATGTCAGATTTGTACACCCTTACACCGAACCAAATCGTATTGTATGGCGTTTCGTGGTGCGGGGATTGCCGCCGAGCTCGCCAGATTTTAGCCGAAAAAAACATTCAATACCTTGATATTGATATCGAGCAAGATGAAAAAGCAGCCGACTTCGTCAGGCAGCAAAACCGGGGTTTTCAGAGCGTGCCCACCATCATTTTCCCCGGCGGATCGATGTTGATAGAACCAGACAGATCCACACTCAGCACCAAACTGGAAAACCATCACACAACCGCCTGAAAAGGCGGTTTTTTTCACGCACCTGGGAATGGGTGTAATATATTCAAAAAATAATTTCACCGAAAACGGGAGCACGCATGACCATTGCACCAACCTCCACTCCACGCTTTGCATCATTACAGCACCGGAACTTCAGACTGCTTTGGGCAGGTTTGATCGTCTCAAACACCGGCACCTGGATGCAAAACGTCGCCCAGGGCTGGCTGGTTTTGCAGCTGACAAATTCCCCATTCTGGCTGGGCTTGCTCGGCTTGAGCTTTGCGATTCCGATGATCTTCCTGCCGCTCGTCGGTGGTGCCGTGGTTGACCGGATCGACCGCATTAAATTACTTTATTTTACCCAGACTGGCGCCATGCTTACAACTCTCGTCCTGGCCATTATGACCTGGACAGGCACAGTCCACATTTCTTACATCCTGATCGCATCATTCATTAGTTCGGCCCTGCTGGCTTTCGACAATCCGGCCCGCCAGGCGCTTATCCCTGAGCTAGTCCCGCAGCGCGATTTGATGAATGCCATCTCGCTTAATTCTGCCACCTATACTGGGGCGGCACTGATCGGCCCAGCCATCGCCGGGATGCTGCTGGCTCCGCTTGGCGCCGGAAGCTTGTTTTTTTTGAATTCTCTGAGCTATCTTTCGGTATTATTTGCGCTTGCCTCAATGCGCAATGTTCAAGGCCGAAGCAGCACAGCCCGGCATACTTCATTGGGCAAGTCCATATTGGCCGGGCTGTCTTACACCTGGAAAAACCGGCTTATCCTGGCCTTGCTGGGCCTTTCTGCACTGGCTGCAATATTTGGACGTTCATATCAGAATCTATTGCCCATCTTTGCACGTGACATCTGGAGCGGCGGCCCGGCAGGCTACGGAATTTTACTTTCCGCATCTGGCGGCGGAGCACTGGTAGGCGCTTTTGGGTTAGCCTCCATTCGCAATGTTAAACGGCAGGGAGCCATTCTGATCACCAGTGGGCTGATATTCAGTTTAACCGTGATACTGTTTGCGCTCAGCCCTTATTTCTGGGCTGGAGTCGTGCTCCTTTTCATCGGCGGTATAGCAATCACCGTTTTTGGAACCATCATTTCCACCTTCATCCAAATTATGGTTCCCAACGAATTGCGAGGGCGAGTAATGAGCCTGTATTCCATCACCCTGATCGGCCTGCCATCCTTGGGCGCCCTGGGTATCGGTAGTGTCGCTGAGATGCTTGGTGGTATCACTGGCGCACCACGCGCTGTTCTGATGGGAGGGGTGATCGTAGGCTCGATATTGGTCATCACCGCACCTTTATTCTGGCAGCGTAATGTGGAAAAACTTAAATTGCCAGCATGAACTCTATTAATGAACTACTAAATTCAGCTTTTTCGGCGCGAGAATCCTTTCTTGACGAAAGTCATAATTCCGCTTTCCGCATGTTCAATGGTTTTCTGGAAGGATTTCCAGCCCTTTGCATAGATATATACGCCCGGACCGCCCTCATTCATAACTATGCAACTTCTCCAAATGAAGACCTGACAGAGACTGCACTCCAATGGATCCGAAGCAACCTGCCGTGGGTGCAGGCTGTTATGCTTAAAAATCGTATCGGGCAGACCAACGCCGAGAAACGCGGAAAACTAATTTTCGGTTTGAATCCAGATCGAAAAATCTGTGAAAATGGTATCTGGTATGCCATCGACCTGAACATGAATCGCGATGCGAGTTTCTATATGGATACACGCAATTTGCGTGACTGGGCCAGACACAATCTAACCGGAAAAACAGTCCTGAATAGCTTTGCCTATACTGGCAGTCTTGGAGTGGCGGCCCTGGCGGGTGGCGCAAAAAGGGTTGTCCAAATGGACCTCAATAATGCATTTCTGGATATCGCCAGGAAATCCTGCATACTCAACAATTTACCAGTAACCCAAGCGGATTTTGTAGTGCAGGACTTTTTCCCTGCAGTGGGACAATTTAAAAAAACGGGCCAGACCTTTGACTGCGTCTTCCTTGATCCACCATTTTTTGCAGCCACGACAAAAGGCAGAGTAGATTTGGAAACAGGCAGCACCCGGCTCATTAATAAGATACGTCCAGTAATTAACGATGGCGGCTGGCTGATTGCGATTAATAATGCCCTGTTTGTCAGTGGTGCGGATTATTTGGCTTCACTCCAGGCACTCTGCGCGGATGGCTACCTTACCATTGAACAATTGGTACCCATTCCTTCTGATTTCACTGGCTATGCGCAGACGACAATCGGACATCCCCCCGTTGACCCAGCACCCTTCAATCACTCAACCAAAATCGCAGTATTGCGCGTTCGTAAAAAAATTCAGCCCCACTCTTAACCCGAAGCTGGCTGGACAAACTATACTAGCGCATCTGCTCGCCGCCTGTGGCATACTCTCCAGCCGCGCTAGTTAAGCGGAAGAGCAACCATCAACTGCAATATTTGGCATTTTTCTAGGTAGGGATCCCCTACTTGGGCAAACAATATTTCATAATCGCAACATTAACAAGACTGGGAACAACCATAGCATGAATCGCATCATCGGGATCTTCCTCATCGCCATTTCCGCCGCATCGTTTGGCACACTCGCCGTGTTTGGTCGCTATGCGTTTGCCAGCGGAATCGATACTTATACCTTACTATTCTTACGCTTTGGTATTTCCGCCATTCTGATGGGGGCTTTAATGGTGATAAGGCACGAATCCTTGCCACGCGGGAGAACCCTGGTCCAGCTAATCGGCATGGGGGCTATCGGTTACGTCGGCCAATCGTATGCATACCTGACCGCCATTCGTTACGCATCGGCCGGGCTGGTTGCTTTGCTATTGTATCTTTACCCGGTCTTTGTCGCGCTATTATCCAGCCTCTTTTTGCATGAAAAAATCACCCGGATTAAAGCCTTGGCGCTTGGGCTAGCCCTGACCGGGACTGCGTTAACTGTCAGCCCTGAAGGTGGACAGCTGCCCGGTATCCTGTTAGCACTATCGGCCGCAATTATTTATTCTTTTTATATTATTGTTGGCACACACGTTATGCAAAAAGTTTCTGCAGTACAGTCATCCACCACCATCTTCGCATCTGCAGCACTCGTATACGGTGTGCTGACTGGCATCAACGGTCCACATTTTCCCAGCGACACACCCGGTTGGTGGCTGATCGCAGGGATCGTGTTTGTGGCAACCATCATTCCGGTGATTACATTTCTGGCCGGCCTGAAGCGCATCGGCCCAACCAACGCCTCCATGCTTTCCACCCTTGAGCCAGTCGTGACCGTTATCCTGGCCGCTGTCCTCTTTCACGATGCCCTCAAACCGATCACCCTTTTCGGTGGCAGCCTAATATTGCTGGCGGTCATCTTACTTACGCGCAGCGAGCTGCGCAAAGACCAACAAATTTCGTCTCCAGCTCCTTCTTAATTCTCGGTTAGTCCACCAGATTACGAACCTGTTAAATCATTAACGGGCCGCATTATTTTGATGAACCTTTTTATGGTTTCCCCATATGCTTGCATATTCTTAAGCCAACCAGTTTTTACTCACGAGCTCTTCATTTTGACACCAACCACACTTTTTTAGCTCCGCAAACTGGCGATGCAGAGTTACGGAAAAATAAAAATACTCCCAAATAGTGGCGATCACACCATGTCAGGTAATCAAGTACGCTAACTGACTACTTTCGATTGAAACATTATCCCAACAACTGGTTACTGGGAATTTTTTTTGTCGATACCTGTACGATCACAAAAACAGCTACCAACAGAAACACAATCACTCCATATGCCAATTCAATTCCGACCGAATCTGCCAGCCTGCCCAAAATCAGGGGCAAGGTCAAAACTGCTGCGCCCGAAGCCAGGGTTGTACGCGCACTGGCCTGAACCGTGTTTTTCCCGGCAGCACCCATTGCCAGCGAAAGAAGCAAAGGGTACAAACTGGCAACCCCCAAACCAGTCAGAAAAAGCCCAGCCAGGCCAAGATAGATAGAGCCAGCTTTCCAGAAAAGCAGAAAGCCAAGGCTGGCTATGAATATGGAAATTTCCACCAATTTAGGGCATGGTTCAGAAACCCAGGAAGTTAGATTGACACTTTCGGAGCCAGTTCCAGTAGCGTCAGCGGGTCACCTTGGATTTGGATCCCGGCCAACTCGGCAGGGCTGTGATGGTGGCGTTTGCCACGTGCAAAAGGACGC
>JAPLGT010000257.1:0-19169 GCA_026390035.1 Chloroflexota bacterium | reverse complement strand
GTAAGCAGAATAACCCATCCACCCAAAAAATCCCAGCAGCCCAATTGCCAGAATGGCCAACACAACGATCGAAATAGCCTTCATGAAAAGTTGCTCCTCAAATAATTATTTCTGTATGCGAAAATAGTCATCTACATATCATCTCGCAAATATATCAATAAGCACCATTCTGTAACAGTACTACCTTGATTGTTTTTAGTAGAATGAAAATATCCAGCCAGGGAGACCAACGCTGAATATATTCCCGATCAAGTTCAGCGCGGCGTAAAAATGTGGTCTGATTTCGACCTGAGACCTGCCAGAGCCCGGTAATGCCTGGGGCTACCTGAACATAGTCTTGAATAATTTTCCCGTAAATTTCTCGTTGACTTACCATTATCGGGCGAGGTCCAACCAGACTCATCTCTCCTCTGACAACATTCCACAATTGGGGCAGCTCATCAAGACTGAATTTGCGTAATATTCTCCCAACACGTGTGACGCGAGGATCAATTTTTAACTTTTGATATCGATCCCATTCATTCTTCAATTTGGGATCGCGTGCCAATTCATTCGATAATAAATCATCAGCATTTTGGTGCATAGTGCGGAACTTCAAAAGGACGAGAGGTCGCCCCTGTTTACCCAAACGTATTTGCCTGTAAAATACTTTGCCAGGCGAATCAATTTTGATCATAATGGCAATCAAAAACAATAAAGGGCTCAATATAACTATACCGAATACGGTTACTAGGACGTCGATAAAACGTTTCAAGAATTTCGCCGAGGCGCTATATAAATTGTTCTTAACTTGCAAGCCGAGAATATCGAGAAAATCCAGAGAGACAAGACTATCCAGCCCAAATCGCCCTTGCTTATCCTTAATCAATATTAGCCGCTGGAAAACATTACGGAAGCGCTCAACCAGAAGATCAATATCGTTTAAATTATCAATAACGATCAATGCAGTTTTTATTGAATATTTCGAAGCCTGAATTTTTGCGAGACGCTCTGTTTCGTTGAAATCCATGGGCTTTTTGTCTGACGAATTGTCATCCCGAAAAACTGCCACGGGACGCAAGCCAAGCCCAGAATTTAGTGTGAAATATTCACATAATTTGGTGGCGCTTGAATATTCGCCAATAATGACAACAGGTTCTCCCCATAATTGCCAGCGGATAAGAATTCTACGTAAAACATAGCGAATTAGCGGAATAAATACCAGGCTCAATGCCCATGCAATTATTAAAATCAGGCGCGAGTAGTATTGTGTATTCTTGAAAATAAAAGTAACAGATATCATCACCAGAAACGCGAGGCTGGTACTGGAAACTATCTGACCCAACTCGTCCACATAATGCATACCAACCGCGGGATAGAGTCCCTTTCGGGAAAATAAAATCAGAACCATGATTGCCAACAACCCGAAAAGTTGGTCATAAGCAGAATCGTTCACCATGTCTGGCGAAAGGCGAAAATAGAAAGCTGCCACCATCGCAGCCAATAAACTCCCAAAATCAGCCAACATTAGCATGCCGATCATCCAGGATCTGGCATATTTATCAAATAATATCGAACCTTTTCTTTTACCAGGTAAAGTGAATGTTATATCATTGATACCGGTTAGTAACTCTGCTGCCATTTCGACACTCCTGAACTAAATAACTCAAGTAACAGGATAAATAACTTAATTTAATCCATGGTTCATTACTCAGGAATTATAAAATTATCGCATGAGCAAATTGCTTTCTTATGATATTCGTTAAAAGCAACTTCTTAGTACATATATACCACGCCCTCCTCTGGCTTTTCATTGTAAAATCGATACATTTTTTTCAAACCACATTCAATCATCTTCACTTTCAACCAGACTCTTTAACGCGGCTTCAAAATTTGAGAGAATCTGCTGTTTACCCCAGTGCTCACTTACATATGCACGCCCTTTATCCCCCATTTCTTTACGCTTATCCGGGTTAACATTCATATCAATAATTGCATTACACAAAGCAGTCAAATCGCCAGGGCTAACTACGACACCTACCTGGTTCAACACTTTATATACATCTGTTCCGGGGTTTGCAGTACCGATAACAGGCCTTCCGCTGGCAAGCATTCCCAGTAGCTTGGATGGCATGACCAGATCGGCAACATTTGATCTTTGTGGCAAGATATGAATATCGGCCATGTTTAATAATTGATTCACTTTCTCTACAGGTTGCAATGGGAAAAACCTGACATTTGCCAAATTCTGTGCCATTGTTTCCAGCCCTATACGCGCTACACCCTTGCCGCAAAAGATAAATTGCAGGCTTATCAGAAATTGTAAGCGTCTGGCGGCTTCGATCACGATTTCCAGCCCTTGCTTTTGTCCCATATTTCCAGAATATAAAATAACCAGACTCTCTTTCGATATTCCAAATTCATTTCGAATCGAATCATCATTTTGGGATAAAGGAAATATAACATTGGTGTCAACCCAATTGGGAAATAGATAGGCCCGGCGCTCTGCGACACCCTTTTGGATTAAGGATAAAAGCATACCATCAGAAATCGTAGATACACGATTGAATCTCTTCAATACCCAATTTTCGCCAAAATGTGCCATCCTGGCAAGTAGATTATGGGCAGGTAAGAGCCCCAGGTTGATCGCGGCATCCAGCTCAAAATCCTGAATATGCAGCCAGGATTTTGCCCTACAAAGGTGTGCCGTTAATAGAGTAATAGGAGCGCAAAAAAAAGCAGGTGCTATACAAATAATAATATCTGGTTTCCATTTAAGTTGGCTGAGCATAATTGGGAAACTGGACAATGCAAATGAGAGCAAATGCACTAAACGCTTTAATCCCGTAGGCTTGCGTGGCACCCATATCGGACAGCGGAACACTTCCCCGCCCCCCCAGAATTCCAGATTATATTGCCAAGCTACATAACCAGGTTGAATTCTCCACTCCGGATAATACGGGGGAGCTGTCACCATGCGCAACTGATGACCGCTCGCAAACAAATACGCCGCCAGTTCCCCCGTATATTTGCCGATGCCGGTAAATTCAGGGTGAAAATTGAGACCTAGAATGAGTATTTTTGTCAAAAGGTTGCCTTACTTTAAATTGTCTACCTTACGCAAGATAATTTGAGCAAAACTCGTAAAATATGGATTAGGATGCTGGGCCAGATAATTTGAATAGAATCTATGCAAATCTCTTATTAAAGGAATTCGTTGATAATAAGTATTCCCAAAAAAACATCTATATTCAAGAATCTCATAACCAAGTCCGGTAAGCATCGCTAACATTGAGCGAGTTGGTCCATAACACCAACTATAATAAGCAGGAAATTTCCCTAATTGATAACGATCTCTTGGGAGAAAAACATCTAATAACAGAGATGACATCCACTCTGGGATCATTTTATTAACTAAAAAAGGCAATGAGAATAAAGTAGGGAAATAATGAATAGCGACTCCTCCTGGCTTAAGTAATGAGTGAATATTTTTATGGAAACGCTCACCATTTGTTAAGTGCTCGGCCATCATTTTCGTGATTACAAAATCAAACTGTTCTGATAAGCCAAATTCTTCCGCCTCGATATCTTGAACGAGCTTTTTATACCCGCTCGGCGCCTTTTCAAGTTCGTCGATTGAAATATCCAAGACGGTACAGTCCAAATGATTTTCGGAAATAAATTGCAATGGAAGTACTGGGTTTGCGCCTCCGCCCACATCACATATTGTTCTTGCAGCAAATTCTCGCACTCTATTTTGTACGAATTCCGGATATTCATTCCATTCATTTCCTGAGTTCATATAAGAAATTTTCATAGCTTTGCCTGAATTTCGCACCTTTCAAGTCTAATAGGATGATTTATAGAGTGCTGGTTGCCTAAATTATTCTGGATTTCGGTAAACTTGGTAACGCCTCCCATAGGTCAATAATAGCGTCGATTTCGGCAATTTCTATCAAAAAACTTAGCCATATTTGGTTTGACATAAATGGCCTACTAATCTCTTCTCGCAAACAAGAAATCAGCCTGAATGGCAATACCTTTTTTATCATAATGTAAATTATAAACACCCGTTAGGACAAAATCGAATTGAAATAAGTAAGAAATAACTTCGTGAGCAAGCGCCTGTCCTATATATAGTTCCACAAATGAGCATTCAATATAGAGATATTCAAACAAGGGCAACAAAGATTTACACCCTACTAAAGCCTCTAATTCATACCCTTGCACATCCATTTTCAGGAATGAGCAAGAAGAAATTTCTTTGGCACCAATAATAGCATCTAGCGGTTTGGCCTGAATAACGCAGGTTGTTTTTTCTGCTGTCCCAGGAAAAAGTTTGTTTTGCAGATTTGATATTGGTAACAACGAAGACGAATCATCTGAAGACGAGATATGGATAATTTTATTTTCTTCTCTAGGGCTAATTGCGATTTCATGCAAAACAATTCCGGGGACAAGGGCAAATACTCGGCGAAACACACTCGCCGGATCACGAAGTGGTTCGAACGAAACGATTTTTGCTTCCGGGAATTGTTCATGGGCAATAAGCGCAAATTGTCCACGATTCGCGCCAATATCAATAAATGTTTGAATTTTCTCGCTACGCAGACTCTTTAGAACGCTAGAATGCTCCACCCCAGCCGCGACCCCATGCAAGAGCAGTACTTTGAAAAAATTACTTGTCTGGAAAATCCAGATTAATTTCTTGAATTTCTCTTGTATCACCATAGCAAATTATTCCTTTTTACCGAATGCTATTTATTTTTCCAAAACTTGATTTATCCCTAAGATAAAACTTTCTATTTTGTAATTGTTATGTGCAGTTATATAATTAATTAGCGCAATGCCTTTTTGCTTTTCAAAAGATTTTTGAATATTTAGCAATTTTTCAATTATGCTTGCTGGGCTGCGTTTTTCAACATAATAACCATTAATGCCATCTTGAAAAATATCTGGAATTCCAGCATGCATTGTAGTTAACACCAAATTCCCAGTTGCCATTGCTTCAAGTATCGAAATCGGTTGTCCTTCCATGGAATAATAAGTTGGCAAAACAAAAACATTACTATTAACAAGTAATCTTTTTTTTTCTTCCCCCACAACAACACCAAGATAACGAGTCTCCGGGGCTAACATTTCAATAATATCCAGAATTCTAGTTTCCAGCCCGCTTTCTAATGAACCTGCCAGATTTGCCTCAAAAGAGATATTGGATTCTTTTAGGATTCTCAATGCTTCGAGCAAATCGAAAATTCCTTTTTCTTCCAACAAATTACTCAAATAAACAATTCGTAATTTATCAAATTTATTTTCTATTTTTTGGGCCAGATTAAATTGGAATAAATTATCATTAACACAATTCGGAACAACAAATATGTCCCTATCGCTAAGAAATGGTTCGATGTTCCTTTTCAACAATGGGGATAAGACAATACCCTTGTCTGCCAACGATAGGATTGTTTTGAAAATCGATCTAAAATAAACATTAAGTAAGTAGTATTCTTGCCACAAATAGTCACTGTGAATATGAATAATAACCTCCTTCTTTAGAATCTTGGCTAAAAGGATGAAAGGCGCATATTTGAGCACTCCTAAAAATGTTAAACCTATAGTCAAATAAATTTTATCGTATCTAAATATTTTATTTACTTCACGATATTTTTCCACATAAAAGATAAATTTTTCCCAGGAGAATTTCCCAATTTTTCCGTTTAAGTTTAGCGCATTTGTATTTATATTCTCGATGACTGACATTGGAAAATATAAAGAAAAATTATCAATGATAATCTGGTTTGATACACTTACCCCAGTTACAGGAGGAGGCACAGGGCCTATCAAAAGAATTTTCATGTTCTTTTTCGCGACAACTTGCGAACAGCCCATTGAAACACAGTCAATAGAATCGCATAGTAAATGTAACGAGTGGAAGAACGCAAGTTGTACTCATATGCATATATACTAAACATTACGCACAAAAAGTAAATAATATGGCCAGAAAGATATTTCCCCTGGCTATAAGAATGCCGAATATGGTATTCGAAAGAACCAAAAAAAAACCCGATTGTTAGAAAAAACGCCAAAGTTGTTTCCCATCCCATGGCAAAAATTTCACCATATAGGCTAAACGGGGCATAAATATTAAGCCGCATTTGATCCGCAATTTTGTACCATCCAGCCAAATTCCCAAAAATAGGATTGATACCAATCAGAATGGTCGACCAATTGATTGCCAGGCTGTTTTGAGTTTGAGCTGTAACAAAAAAACCATAAATAAAAAAATAATAAATGACAAAGTACGCTTGATACCCAAAATTTTGAATCGAATCGGGAATAAACTGTAAGTAAGGCATTAGACCGTGATTATCCAAGGCACGTAATTGTATTGTATACAACAACACAACAATTGAGAACGTGAGTGATAAAAATAAATTTATGCTTGCGCGCAAATCCCGTTTCGATTGTACAAATAAAAGAATTGCATATAAAAGAATATAGATTAGTAATTTCCTTGACCCCGTCGAAATATTCAAGAACACAGTGATAGAAAACAATAATAACGAAAGACCTTTATTGTAGCGATGAAGTTGTGATAATGAAACTATAAGTGCAAGGTTGGCAATTTGCATGGCAATTGCGTAACCAATCGATAAGTTGGCTGGGATATACTCTGAACGATATAGTACTCCCGAATCTTTGTATGATAAAAACAAGAGCGCCTGGGCAATAATAAATAAATTAACGCTCGCAAATAATAAAACGCCCTTCCCACTAGGATCGCCTCTGAATATGCTGGCCAGTTTTAGCCTTATAAAATTATCTACACCCAATCCACCATAATTTATTTTTTTTCGATACAAGCGTCCGCTTCTTATAAAGACGTGGTGAATACTCGCACCAAGTAAAAATGCATTTAAAGATAATAAAAAATAATTCAGAGTGGAAAGAAAATTATCTTGCCCAGTTAATTTATTAAAGGAAAATAAATCTATCCCATCATAATTATTCAAATAAAATCGATACATAATTACTAATAAAAGGGATCCAATTAATAGTAGGACATACGAATAGATTGGGCTCAGCAAAATATATCTCATCCTTCTACTTAATACAAAGATTTGTAAAAGGAATAGAGAGAAAAAGGAAACGCTTGTGAGATTTATTAGGTCACTCGTATTCATATTAATTTATAAAACAACGCCTTCTGTCCGCTGAAAGTATTGCCAGTCTTCACCTAATCTTTTTATCGGGCGGGCAGGTACTCCACCGTATAAATAGTACTTATCGAAATATTTTTTATTTAATAGCGAGGCAGCACCTAAAATCGAATATGATGGAAGTTCAGTATTTGACAAAATTACACTTGCAGTACCAACAAAACAAAAATCGCCAATCTTTATGCCATGACATTTCTGTTTATTCTCTTCCAAATTAATTGAATGTGTCAAAAATTGTGAACCATGACCTGCTATCGTAGAAAATCGCCCTATCTCAACCCGATCGGTACAATCAAAAAGATGTCTCGATGTGACAGCTGAATGCGCGCCTAGTACAAGAGACGGGTTTCTATCATTTTTATATTGGAAATATTTTCTATCGTTCAAAGCCAGCCCACTAATCCAGTTCAAGTTGCCAATAATACAATTATCGCCAAGCTCAAGAAGTCTGAGACCCTTGCAAAACGATAAATGTCCAATTTGCGCATTGGCGCCCATCACTAATTTATCGGGAATAATTATTGAAAACCCAATTTTCGCGGTTTGATGAATGCAATATCCAAAAAGAAAATTAAACATAATGCGTCGGATTTTCCACGGAAAAAATAATAAAAACATGGAAATCAATAATTTTGCCATTGTATAGCTATCCAAAATACCCATATTTCAACAATAATGGGAAGGTGAGAATTGTAACTAACACTTTATCACTTCGGTACATACTTGCCTGCCATTCCTGGTCTAATACAATTTTCAGTTTACCAGTTTTAAATCTCATCGGGTTCCCAGAAATACCGTGTCCAGGCTTCAATATCACTTCCTGATTTTCTATAAACGAATCGTATGGCACATTCATATTCATGCCCGTAAATATCCTTATTTGATCAGCAATATTTGCGGGCTCACAAACAAATTTTTCGTAACGTAGCAAAGAAAAGCATTTCACATAATTTTTCATTTTCAAAATATCTGCGCTAATATTTTGTAGATTCCAGTGTATGGCACTTCTCCAAGTAGGAAATTTATTCATGTAGGCTTCCTGGCGAACGTCAGAAAGCAACAACTTGTTACGCAAAAGGGAAAATGCAACTGCCCTGCTATCACGCACAAGATGGACAGCCGATAGCTCAGTTCCAGGGAATGTGTTCAGGATTTCTGCATATCGTGAGCTTTTTGAGGAATCAACTATCAACGATGCGCCAGAAACATCATAAATAGCACGATAAAATATATCCAATTTTTTTAGACGTAAATTGGTAATGCCAACATCCAAAGGGTTTCGAAATGAAAGTAATTGTCTACCCCATTTTGCCAAATCTTTAATATCTTCTAACGAAATCTCGTTTTTAATTTTTTCTCTTACAGCGGACCAGAAAGAACATTCCAAGAAGGAGGCTCCACAAGCACATAATTGGTTTTGCAAAAAACCGAGTTCCCACACAAAAATCGACTCACCAATAGAAATTGTATCAGGAAATTGTCCCAATAATCTATCCAGCAATGTACTACCACATCTAACACTTCCCAAAATAGACAATAATTTTATCTTGTCAGTCATTTATAAAGGACTCCGGATTTTTAGAAATCATCATCCGTAAGAATTCTTTATCATCTTCACTTAGCCCTACAGCGCGCAAAATGATAGCAAAAGAAATAAATGAGAACAATGCCACTACTATTAGCCCAATAATATTATTTGGCGGAAATAACCATTTTATCAGGATTAGAAAAAGCGCCGTAAGAAAGGCGGCGAGAATTCCATCTAGATAACGGATATCATAAGGAGATAAACCGAGTAATCTATCAATTTGGAACACTGCTAATATATTAAGCACAATTAATCCAGCACTCATAGAAAATGCGGCGCCATTTATTCCCCAATATGGGATTAACCAAATACCTAGTGATGCGGTTAACAAAAAACTAAAACCTGACAACAGCGCCCAAAATTTTTCATGCTTGGTCATTACAAATAAGGATGCCACCGATCCGGTCGCCAAATTCACCAGGTTGCCAAAGCTTAAAATTATTAGGGGTGTTGCCGCCGCCAGATAATTCTCGCCAAAAACAACACCAAGAATTTGTTCAGGCATTAATACTAATATCAAAAAAATAGGGATGTATAAATATAATCCCCACTTGGTGGTGATTATATATAATTTATTTAGCCGTTTTCGGTCTCCAATTTTGTTTATACGAGGAATCATTGGAGCAAAAATCGCACTAAAGCCTGTCAGAATAAGGGGAGCGAACCAGGAAGCATTCATCGCAACCTGATATTGCCCAGTGTGGGTAGGAGAAAGAAAATAACCGACCATCAATGTGGTGGAATGGTAAAGTAATAAGTAAAATATACTGGATAAAAAGGTAAAAAAAGAAAAACCAAGCAATTCAACTGCCTTTTTGGGAGAGACAGCTCCAAAAAAAGAAAACCCTGGATAGATTTTTTGAATAAAGAAAAATGATAATAATAACCCCACACCATAGCTGATCATAACAGCCCAGATTGCTCCCCAGATCGACCATTTCAGGATGACCACTAACACAATAATCAAGCTAAGATTAATGACGACTGGTAACACATCTTCTGCAATAAAAGTAAACTGCATACGCTGGCTGATACGGGTTATTGCGGCCGTTACGCGCAAGCCAATTGTTAAACCGACGGTTACAGCAAAGCCTCGCAAAATATTAATAAGTTCAGGAAAATGATAAACCCTGAGAGCGATCCATGGCGCTAACAGGAAAAGTAATACACAAAAGAAGACTCCACTACTAAGCGCTAGAAGAAGTGCATGGCGCATTACTTGCATCGACGAACCGTCATCTTTTTTCGTTGTCTGGCCGGCAAATAGCAAAACACCATCATTGATTCCCATAAGCCCGACCTGACTAGTAAGTTGATAAGTTGTGTACCCCATTATGTACAAACCATATAGCGCTGGACCTAAAACCCGTGCGAGGATGATTTGCGCAATCAATTGTAATGCTCGTCCACCTACCTTTCCAACCAGAGAAAATATCGTGCCTTTTGCTAAAATCGCAATGTCGTGCGTATTCGTCGCATCAATGTTTGAAGAGTTTTCGTCAATATTACCCATATCGTTTGCATTCCAGGTATTACAGATTCTTAATGTGCTGTGTCACAGTCAAGAAACCAATCATCGATCCCAATCGTCTAGGCTACAGTTCGCTTTCACCTGTCTAAGGGAAAAGCTTTGTCTGATTGAACGATCAGCCACATTTGGTAAATAGTTTTTCATAGCCCTTTGGTTTTCTTTTTCTTTCCATCTTCCGCATCATAATAATGTGAATATTTGGAATAATACCTGTGATAATAATAACCGTATTTGCGACTGCGCGGATCGACTTGATTGAGTACCACGCCCAACACGCGCGCCCCCACAGTTTGCAACTGCTCGAGCGTCTGCCTGAGTGCACTCAGCTTGGTCATGCCTGGTCTCGCCACTATAATGACTCCATCCAGCTCGGGAGCCAGAGCAACTGCATCTGTGACAGTTAATACGGGTGGAGTGTCAATTACAATCAAATCATATTCTTGGTTTAAACGATCTAAAATATCTTTCATTCGGCGGGAAGTCAGCAGCTCGGCAGGATTGGGTGGCAGGCTGCCAGATGTGATAATTGCCAGACCCGCCACCGAGGCGCTCTGGATAGCCGCTGGGATATTTTCGAGTGAACGTACAAATAAACTACTCAAACCCATCCGGTTCATCAAACCAAATTTTTCATGAACGGTTGGGCGCCGCATATCAGCATCGATTAATACAGACTTTTTCTCACCTTGTGCCAGCACAACAGCCAAATTGGAAGAAATGGTGGTTTTGCCTTCCTGAGGCGTGGAGCTGGTAACCAGGATTCGACGAAGTGGAATGTCCACCGATGCATAGGTAATGTTTGTTCGTAAACTTCTAAATGCCTCGGCTACTGGCGATCGAGGCTGATCCATGCTGATGGGCTTCCCCTCCACGATTTGATGACTGGCGATCACTCCCAAGACAGGTAAATTAAATTTTTGGCGAATATCATCCGGGTTACGGATAGTATCGTCTAACATATCTATCAAAAAAATGACGCCAGCAGCCAACAAGACACCCGCAAATGCAGCTAGCAGTGTGTTACGAGTTGTCATTGGGCTAACTGGTTCTCTCGGTACGCTCGCCGGCTCGGAAACAAATACGTTCGTACTGGTCTGAGCCTCAGCCAGCCGAACTTGCTCAAAATTGGTGACAAGGCTTGAATATAATTGCCTGTATTGTGTGAGCCTGGCTTCAAATTGTAATTTTTGTGCAGGATCACGTTCGTTGGAAATGGCAAGAGTTGTATCATTAACCTGTTTTTCCATCTCGAGGACTTGCTGGGCAAGACCTTTTTGAGTGGAAGCATAGCGTTGAGATTGTAATTCACGGATACGGTCAGTAAAAACTACAGCCAGAGTATTGGCAATATCAGCCGCCTGCAATGGGTTTGGATCCTGGACCGTAACAAGGATGAGTTGGGTGTTACGCACAATTTCGACACTCACAAATTCCTTCAGGTCATCGCTCGTGGTTTGTAGCTTTAAAATATCGATCACACCTTGTAAAACCGGACGATCCAGGAGCATTTCCGCATAAGTGCTGGTTTGTGTCTGCGTGCTCACCATGGCGCTGGTATCAAGACTGCGCATCGCGGGCGGGTCACTTATCAATAATCTGGTGGAAGTTTCGTACAAAGGGGTCGTGTTTATGGAAATAACATACAGCGCGATAGCTGCCAACAGACCAGCCAAGGCTATCAACCAGGCCCAGTTCAAGAGCAAATAGAAATATTCCTTGATATCGACTGCCGCGAAAGCATCATCGTTTTCTTCGATCTGATTCATAGATATTACCATCCAAAAAGATCAGGAAATAGAAAGCACCTACAGGGGTGTATTTCGCTAAAGTTTACACCAAATGAACTTGTTTCTGTGTCAAACGCAAGCATATTGCAAGCTTCTTTGCGACAGATGTCTTTGCGTCAGCATATCTGCATATTCTTCCATCTCCGGATCAGTAGAATATCGCAAGTAATAAAATAACTCCAGCCAAAAGGCCAAAGTCATTTATTAACCCATTTACAGAGAAGCTTATGCGACTAACCCTACAGCACAATACTATGAATATAAATCCAAAGTCTATCGATAATAATTTGGTTTGTTCTGCGAGCATGCGAACATGGAGATTTCTCCCAAAAAATCGATACAGACCATTGGAAATATTGGTGAAAACAAACTCAATAATTATTTTATCACCATGGTTGACAGATATCTCGGCAGGAGAATATTCAAACCGACTGGCTTTGACTCGAAATGTTCGTGCGATTGATGCATGCAGCTGGGCTAGGCAATGGCACAAATGCCTCCGTCAGCCCAGCTAATATATTGAGAAAAGAAATGCATCTGTTTGAAAGTCTTCGTAAGCGCAGGCAGTTATTCGGTGCTCTTTAGCTATTTAATTCTTATTTCCGCAGTAAAGTTGATGTTATAGCCCAGATAAAAAATAGTGGCTACGCGCATTATTAGTATGCAGGATTCATTGTCACATACTGGGCTAGTGGTGATGCTACAATAGTTTCATTCCAAACAAAATGCCCATGATGTTTCAGGCATCGATCAAACCAACCGTTTCAGATAAATATCCAGGACACATATTAATGGCTTGAGGTTCATTATGGTACATTACAATATGCATGAAGTTCCTTCGCAAAAAAGCCATTGACACAGATACCGTATCCGCGCATCTGGCATTACGTAACAAATATTGCGCGTATATCCAGAAACAAGTTTTGTTAGTCTGCTTACTCTTCACCTGACTGTTAGCACGCAAAGTTGCCGTTCAGTCTATTACATTTATATTCAGAAGGCTAAAGCGATGAAATTATCCAGGATCATCGATTCACCAACCAACGAATTCCCAACAGCAGACCAGTTATTTCAAAATCACTCCGAGCAGGCCGAAGACGCTTTGCGCGAAAGTGAAGAACGTCTGAATCTAGCCCTGGAAGCCACCGAACTGGGTTTATGGGATTACGACATGGTCAGTAATTCCACCTCGGTTAATTCATATTACGCCACGATGCTAGGGTTCACCCTGGAAGAATTTATCAGCATCCCGGGCATTTGGGTCAGTCTGCTACACCCAGATTATGCCACCCAGGTATTAAAAGCCTGGAACGATCATTTGCGTGGAAAGACGCAAGTCTTCTTTGCCGAGTATCCCATGCGGACTAAGTCCGGCGAGTGGAAATGGATCCAAGCCCAGGCCAAGGCCAAGGAGCGCCGAGCAGGCAAAGCAGTCCAGCACATTATCGGTACTCACAAGGATATTACCAAGCAAAAACAGGCTCAACAGCAATTGCAGCTGTTTTACAAAATTAGCGATATTGCTGTCAAAGAAATTGGCCTTGATCAGAAACTGCAGCGCATGCTCGCAAGTTTGCTGGAAGTGATCTCAAACCACAGCGGGATGATCCATCTGGTAGATGAGCAAATGGGCACTCTGAAACTGGTGGCAGCGGAAGGGATCGCGGCTAAAGCCCAGGCTCATTATGGGAGTATGTCGGTGAAGGCCGAATACTGGGGTTTCGTCACTCAGGGCGGCCAGCCTCTTGCCTTGCCATCGTCACCGGCTGAATTTCTGACATTGCCGAAATATTTACGTGTGACAAATTTCAAGCATGCAAATTTATTCCCGATCAACGAGCAAGGCAAGAACCTGGGAGTCCTTTCGGTTTTCGGAAAAGAGAAAATCCAGTCTGATGGATATGAGTACAAACTGCTTTCAGAAATCGCCGGTCAGATCGGGGTTGCCATTGGAAGGGAATCCCTGCGGTTAAAGGCAGAACAGGCAGTTTTGATGGAAGAGCGCCAGAGGCTCGCCCGTGAATTACACGATTCTTTATCCCAATCGCTTTATAGCCTGGCCCTCAACACTGATGGTGCCCTGGATTATGCACACATCGGAGATACAGACCAGGTAGTGACGGTTCTGGAGCAAATGAGCGAGATCATCCAACAAACTCTGAAGGAGATGCGCCTGCTGGTTTATGAGCTAAGACCATCCCTGCTTGAGCAGGAAGGGCTGGAAAGCGCATTGCGCAATCGATTAGCAATGGTTGAACAACGCGCCCGCATGGAGACATTCCTGTCCATACACATGAGGAGTAGCTTATCAGTACAGGACCAGTCCGAGATTTACGGGATCGCTCAGGAAGCCTTGAACAATGTGCTCAAGCACTCAGCTGCCATCCAAGTTTCTGTACAGGTGTATGAAACGGATGGCCAGGTCGTACTTGAGATCCAGGATAACGGCCAAGGATTTGACAAGAAAGCACCGGAAAATCAGTCAGGGATTGGCCTGGTCAGTATGAAAGAGCGAGCAAAAAAACTGAATGGTCAGATCGAAATTAAATCCAACCCCGGACAGGGAACGTTGGTGCGGGTGCAATTTAGCCCGGCCCCTGCATTTTGATAGGCACCCAAGCCTCCATTTCTACAGCCCGATTCTTATAATAGACGGGCTTTTCGATTAGTGTATCTCTATATAATAATGGGTACAATTTCTTAAAATCAGGATCGGTATTCTGTTTTACCGATTTTTAATACCGAGAGAAGCAAATGAGTGATCGGATCCGAATCTTAATCGCAGATGACCATACCATTGTGCGTGAAGGTCTGCGCACAATGTTGAAACCTAAACCGGACATGGATCTGATCGGCGAGGCGACTGATGGTGCTGAAGCCGTCGAAAAAGCAGCCGAACTTAGACCAGATGTCATCCTGATGGATTTGCTTATGCCCCGCAAAAGCGGTCTGGATGCAATTCGGGAAATCATTCAGGCTAACCCTGCGATCCATATTCTCGTTTTGACCAGTTTCAGTGAAGAAGACCGGGTGATCGAAGCGATAAAAGCCGGTTCCAAAGGCTATGTATTGAAAGATTCTTCTCCCCAAGAGTTGATACAGGCGATCCGGGACGTCCATGCAGGCAAGCTGTTCCTTTTTCCTGGAATGACAGATCGTATCATTCAGAAACTAATTCAGCCTGAACAATCAGCCATCGCCAACGATGATCTGACCGAACGTGAGGTTGAAGTTTTGCGCCTGGTGGCCCAGGGTCTTTCTAACCAGGATATTGCGGATCGCCTGAAAATTGGAGAAGGCACTGCCCGCTTCCATGTGAACAATATTCTGACGAAATTAGGTCTCAGCAACCGGACTCAGGCTGCCCTATACGCCCTACGAAAAGGGTTAGCCAGTCTTTATTAGACCAGGTATTGGAATAGACCGACTGTAAGTTAGGACGGTTGTTTTTATGATTTACCCACCAATCCATTTTTATTCACGCTGGAGGAAAAGATGAAATTTGCTCGTGGTTTAGTTTCTGTAATCCTGATTGCTGTATTCCTGGCCGCCTGCGCCCCGGCAGCCGCACCTGGTCCCACCCAGGTTCCCGCCCCATCCGCTGCGCCCGCTGCCGCAACTGGTAAAATTTGCGTGGCTCTTGATAGCGGCGGTGTCGATGATAAAGGTTACAACCAGAGCGCTTGGGAAGGCGCGCAAGCCGCGGCCAAGCAGTTGGGTTGGGATGCCGTCTACCTTGCCAACAATCAGCAGACTGACTGGGAAAAAACCATCAATGAATTCCTTAATTCCAAGTGCACTCTGATTGTGTCGGTCGGCTTTCTCGGCGCTGATGCCATCAAGGCTGCCGCAACCGCTCATCCAGATCAATTATTCCAGAGTCAGGACTATGCTTATGACCCGGTTCTCCCCAACGTCTGGTCACAGCTCTATGCGATGGAACAGGGCTCCTTCCTTGCCGGCTACCTCGCCGCTGGTATGACCAAATCGGGCAAGATTGGCGGGTTCGGTGGAATGAACATTCCTCCAGTGGCCGACTTCTTCATCGGTTTTCAAGATGGCATGGATTACTATAATAAGCAACACGGAACCAGTGTCAAACTTTTAGGTTGGAGCAATGAAAAGCTGGATGGCACTTTCGTGGGCAATTTCACCGACACCGAAGCAGCCAAGCGCAACGCTGAAAACATGATGGACGAAGGCGCTGATATCATTTTACCGCAATCCGGTCCTGAAGGCCTGGCAGCTGCGGCCGCGATCAAAGCCCGCGGTGGCGTGATGTCCATCGGTGCAGATGCCGACCAATTCCTGGCTGATCAGGCTTCTGGCAATGTTTACCTGACCACCATTATGAAGAATCTGGGCGTCTCGATCATCGAAGCAGCTATAGCAGTCTCATCGGGTACCTTCAAGGGTGGCACTTCCGTCGCCACTTTGCAGAGCGGCGGACTCCAACTGGCTCCATTCCACGATTTCGAATCCCAGGTTCCGGCAGCACTGAAGACCGAGATGGAGCAGATCAAAGCTGACATCATCAGTGGCAAAATTGTTGTAAACAACTGGGCTTCCCTCTCCAAGAAAAAATAAGAACACATCCTGAAAATAGGTTTACCGCTTAAAAAGCCCTCTCTGTTATGTAGATTTCTGCCAAACAGAGAGGGCTTATTTCTTCCAAAACAAGGGCACTCCACCGCACAAGCAAGTCTCTGTGCGACAGGCTCACGCTCCCAATGGTCATCATGGAATATGTTTGCTCTGTGAGTTCGAGATTTGGCAATCCATTGTACTGAAGATGAGCTTGCCAAATCGCTGGAGACCGCCCTTCATCATTGTCATATTTCTAAAGAAATCATACCCCTTATGACACCTGTCCTCGAGTTAAAAAACATCACCAAATCATTTGGCAACCTGGTTGCCAATGACCATGTCTCCCTCTCTTTTGAAAAAGGTGAGATTCATGCCTTGCTGGGAGAAAACGGGGCTGGCAAATCGACTTTAATGAACGTTTTGTACGGTTTGTACGAACCGGACGATGGCGAAATTATTGTCAACGGCGTCCGCACAACCCACGCCAGCCCACTCTCTGCCATCCGCATCGGAATTGGCATGGTCCACCAGCATTTCATGCTCGCTCCAGTCCTGACCGTCACAGAGAATGTCATCGCCGGGGAGGAAACCCTGCGATACGGCTCGCTTCTCGATCGCAAGACCGCCGCCAAACGCATTCTTACGATCTCACGCCAGCATGGTCTGGAAGTCAACCCGGACGACTACGTCAAAGATCTGCCCGTTGGCCTCCAACAGCGGGTGGAAATCGTCAAGTTGCTCTATCGGAATGCCAATATCCTTATTCTAGACGAGCCCACCGCGGTACTAACCCCTCAAGAAGTAGATCAACTCTTCTTGGTGCTCAAATCTCTGGCGGCCGAGGGCAAAACCATCATTTTCATCTCACACAAGTTGAAGGAAGTGATGGCCATAGCCAACCGCATCACGGTCCTGCGCGCCGGCAAAGTAGTTGCCACGGCGCTGCCTTCAGAAGTGAATGAGGAAAAGCTGGCCGCCCTGATGGTTGGCCGCGAAGTGATCTTGAGGGTCAGCAAGCAGACCTCACAGCCCGGAGATGTTGTACTCAATGTCCAGAACCTAAAGGTACTGACCGATCGCCGGAATCTGGCGGTTGACAGTGTCAACTTTACGATTCGCGCCGGCGAAGTTTTAGGAATTGCTGGCGTCCAGGGTAACGGCCAAACCGAACTGCTGGAAGCTCTGACCGGCCTTCGCTCCGTTTTCGAGGGCCAGATCTGGATTGGTGGAGTTGAAACCACCCATGCCAGCCCACGTCAGGTCATCGAACACGGTGTCGGGCACATCCCCGAGGACCGGCAGCGCGAGGGCCTGGTGATTTCCGCCCCGCTCACCACCAATATGGTTCTGTGCACTTATTACCTGCCACCTTTCTCGAAAGGCATCGTCTTGCAAGACCGGGTGATCGAAGCGCAGACGCGCCAACAAGTGCTGGATTTTGACATCCGCACTCCCGGAATTGAGACCACCGCAGGGTCGCTTTCAGGTGGAAATCAACAGAAAGTAATCATTGCTCGAGAATTCTCTCGGCCGCTTAAGCTCCTAATCGCTTCCCAGCCCACCCGAGGACTGGACGTCGGCTCAATAGAATATGTCCACAGCCAGATCATCAAGAAGCGCGATCATGGCACGGCCGTACTATTGGTATCGACCGAGTTAGACGAAATCCTGGCACTCTCCGACCGCATCGCCGTCATGTTCCGCGGAAAAATCGTGGGCGTCCTTGATGCGGCAACTGGTACAAAGGAAGCCCTGGGGCTGCTGATGGCCGGGCTGCTACAAAACACGAGCAGCAAATCTCAGGAAGGATGAGGAAATTATCGTGGACGACACTTCGCCGTATACATTAAACCAACTTCCTGAGTCTGCGCCAGTTGAGAAGAAGCATGCCTTTGCATCAATCTGGTTGGCTATCCGCACGCCAGTCTTAGCCTTTCTGGCTGCGATTGGTGCGGGCGCCCTGCTGATCGTCGTGACCGACACGGCCGTGATGGGGTTAGCCTTACAAGCCATTCAGGCACTCAACATATTTAAAGACCTGCTGCTTATCCTTGCCCTTGCCGTGCTGGTAGCTGTCTTCCGGTTATATTTCAGCAGCCGGGCAGAAAACCTGCCATTGCTAAAAAGGCTATCCCCTGGCTTACAGCGCCTTGCGAAGGCGGGCCTGATTGTGCTCGGTCTCGGCATCACGTTCTTGTTGCTTCTGGCTGCTGGTTTTGGGGAAAGCATGCGTGCGGCTCTGGCAGCAGCCTCTCTGGCTTATGCTTCCATGGCTGAAGGCTCTTTGGGCAATTTGGGCGAAATGTCATCAGCCCTACGTTCCGGCGACCAACAAGCCCTTCTGCAAGCCTTCAACCCGATTTCGGAAAGCCTGGTATCAGCCACTCCATATATTTTCAGCGGGCTCTCAGTAGCCATTGCCCTGCGGTGTGGCATCTTCAACATCGGTACTGAAGGACAGCTTTTCATGGGAGCCATCT